>JBDUEA010000159.1:0-7490 GCA_040002695.1 Gemmatimonadota bacterium
CGCTGCGTTCCTTTCCGAGGAGGAGTCGATCGCGGGCCATTTCAACGTCCTTCCATGCCACGCGAGCCGCCTCCCGTCTGCCGGCTGCAATTGCGGATTCGTTGATGAGCCGGGCCAGATCAGCACCACTGCTCTGTGGCATCAGCCGCGCGAGCCTATGGAGGTCCACGTCGGCTTCCATCGGGACGCGACGATCGGTCACGTGGAGACGGAGGATCGCCTCTCGCTCGCGAGCGGTGGGGAGACCAACCGACACCATCCGGTCGAAGCGCCCTGCGCGCAGGAGCGCAGGATCCAGGTCGTCGGGACGGTTGGTGGCGCCAATCACGACGACGCCGTCACTGGGAGCGAAGCCGTCCATCTCGACGAGCAGCTGATTGAGGGTCCGGTCGTCCTCGTTGTGCGACTGGTTCCGTCCGCGTCGGCCGCCGAGCGCATCGATTTCGTCGATGAAGATGACTCCGCCGCGTTTCCGCGCTTTGCGGAAGAGCGCCCGAATGCGGGCGACACCGGTGCCGATGAGAAACCCGGTGACCTCGGAGCCCGAGATACTCCAGAACGGGACACCCGCCTCTCCGGCGACGGACCGTGCCATCAGGGTCTTGCCCGTTCCCGGGGGCCCGAACATCAGTACGCCCTTCGGCGTGCGCGCGCCGAGCCGGGCAAACTTCGTTGGAGCGCGGAGAAATTCCACGATCTCCTTCAGCTCGGAGACCGCGCCTTCATTGCCGGCGACCTGCGCAAAAGTGTTTCCCGATCGTTCTGCATTGCCGACCTCAGCGCCGCCCGAGGGCCCACGCGCCTGTCGCACGACGAAAAAGACCAGGCCACCGAGTACCGCGAGGCTGATAGCGAGATTTATATAGTCCATCGTCATGCCCGGCGTGACGGGCGCTGAGAATGTCATCGGTACATGCGCGCGCTCGGCGCGAGTGAGCACGCTCTGGACATCGGGAGCGGAATAGACGACGCGGAAACGGCCCCCCGGAATCCGGGAAGCGGAGCTCCAGCCGAGGATCTCCTTGCCGGGGGTCAACGCGATCGAATCCACCTGGCCGGCATCGAGCGCGGTGGTGAACGTCGAGTAGGTGAGGGTGACGGGGGGAGCGGTCGCGGCACGGTGGCGTCTCCAGAACCAGCTGCCCGTGACGGCGAGGATGATGGACAGGGAGACGGCGATTGCGATGGTGAGGCGTGCGTTGAGCTTCATGAGTCCACCAGCCAAGGAGGTACGAGACGCGAGCGCGTGGAGGTACGGCTCCGGCGGCCGAGGAATGGCCGAGAGAAACCGTCAAGAAACCTGACGCACCTGCGTGAATTCCAGGCGGATGGCGTCCTGCTGATGCTTTGTTGAACTTGGAGTATAGCAGGGCGTACCGGCATCACGCCACGTCCGTCCAATGCACTATCGGCCGGGTTTCGTATAACTGCAGGGGTGTGGAGGAATCAGTCGGCTGAGGGTCGCTAATGCGCTGCGCGCCGGAGCCTGTCCCTGACCCCATCCCACTCGGATCCTTCGGGCACCTGCTCGATGAAAATCACCTCGCAGCCCGCTGCGTCGAGTGCGTGCAGTTCGGCGTAGAGCACCCTGGCGTATCCGAGAGGGTCCGCCGGCATGGGGCGAGAAGCGATTCCGGGGAAGGGTGCGGAAGCGGGGACCAGGGCACCGACCGGGCGTCCTGCCCGGAGTAGTCGGGAGACCTCATTCAGAATCACCGGGCGTTCGGCGGGCTTGAACAGGACCACTCGGGCCTTCGGTGCGTAATGACGCTCGCCGAGTCCAGGAGAGCGCTGCGGCTCGTTGACCCCGCCTTCGGCAAACGAGCGCCGGATCGGTCCGACAATCGATTCGAGGCGCTCGATGGAAAGAGTGCCGGGACGAAGGAGCACTGCAGTTGGTCCCCAGAGTCCCAGGACGGTCGACTCGATGCCGACGTCAGTCGGACCGGCGTCGAGGATCAGGCCGGCGGCATCGCCAAGTGATTGTCGAACATGTTGCGCGGTCGTCGGCGAAATTTCCGTGGATCGATTGGCGCTCGGTGCGGCAATCGGCAAACCTGCCGCCTCGAGCAGTGCAAGCGCCACGGGATGCGCGGGGACGCGAACCGCCACCGTCGAAAGCCCCGCTGTTACGACGTCCGGTATCCGGGCCGCCTTCGGAAGCACCAGGGTGAGGGGGCCGGGCCAGAAGGCTGCTGCCAGCGCATCCGCCGAGTCGGGCCATTGCGAGACGAGGGACTTGGCGGAAGCGATATCGTGCGCGTGCACGATGATCGGATTGGTAGAAGGTCGTCCCTTGGCCTCGAAGATCCGCTCGACGGCCAGCGTGGAGAGCGCGTTGGCTCCGAGTCCGTAGACGGTCTCGGTCGGGAAAGCGACGAGGTTCCCCTCGCGAATTGCGCCGGCGGCCTCCGCGATCGCATCCGGGTCCGGCCGCTGGGGATCCACTGGGATGATCCGCATCAGTGCGCGCCCCTAATCATGCTCTGGCGGGCCCCGACGCTGTCGCTTGATGGCGCCGCGCTTCTTCTTGCCTTCGATCCGGCGCTCTTTACTCGCTTTCGAAGGGCGGGTGGCTTTCCGCCGCTTCGGAACCACGAGCGCGGCGGCGAGGAGCGCCTGGAATCGTTCGGTCACGTCTTCACGATTCTGGAACTGGGAGCGGGAGCCGCTCGAGACCAATCGGAGACGTCCGTCGCCATCGAGCCGCGTCGCGAGCCGCTCCAGCGCGCGCTGCCGTTGATCCTCACGGAGGCTGGGGCTGGTGGCGAGATCCCACCAGAGCTCGATGCGCGTCGAAGAAGTATTGACATGCTGGCCGCCCGGGCCGCCGCTTCGGGAGGCGCGATAGGTCAGCTCGGCCAGCGGTATGCTGACGCTCGACGTGATTCGGAGCGTGGAGGGGCTATGCATGCGCCATACCTTAAGCGCGGACCGGGTATGAAGTAAATGCTCTGGAGCAACCGCAGGCCCGCGATATCCCCGATCGATCTCTTCACTCACTCCCGGAGCCGCGTTACGTTACCCCCATGTCAGACGTCGCCGGCCTTCGCGCTCATCTCTCTACCTATGGTCGCTCCCTCCTGGGCTACTCAGGCGGAGTCGACTCGGCGGTACTCGCCGTAGCATGTCGCCTCGAACTCGGGGACCGTGGATTTCTCGCTGTCATCGGGCGCAGTGATTCCTATCCGGCTTCGCAGTACGAAGGCGCCGTCTCGATCGCCGGCACCTTCGACATTCCGTTGCTCGAAGTTTCCACCCGAGAAATGGAAGACCCCAATTACGTCTCCAATCCGGCCAATCGCTGCTACTTTTGCAAATCCGAACTGTGGCGGCGCCTCGGAGAGGTGGCACTGGAGCGCGGATTCGAGACGATCCTCGACGGCACCAACGCCGACGATCTTCGCGAACATCGTCCCGGGGCGCGTGCGGCGGGGGAGCAGCAGGTACGCTCGCCCTTCGTCGAATTGGGCTGGACCAAGGCCATGGTGCGGGATGCAGCCCGTGAGCTTGGGATCCCGATCTGGGATGCGCCCGCTCAGCCCTGTCTCTCGAGCCGAGTCGAATATGGCCTGAGCATCACGCCGGAGCGACTGCGTCAGGTTGAGCGTGGAGAGGCCTTCCTGCGCTCCCTCGGCATTCGTGGTGACCTCAGAGTTCGGCACCACGGGCCGCGTGCCCGTCTCGAGGTAACACCGTCCGACATGTCAGGTCTCGAGGAACGGTGGGTCGAAGTCGAACACTTCTTTTCGGGGCTGGGATTCGAGTCGGTCGAGCTCGATCCGCTTGGGTACCGTCGCGGAAGCCTGCTGCTGACGCTTCCGGTGCTCGACCGTTGAAGCGGCCGTTCTCGGCGGTAGCGAATGAGCGTTTCGCGAGACCGTGCCATCTATCCGAATCTTCGTCCCACTCGCTTTTATCTGCGGAATCCGTCTGATGGGCTGCCTCTCTCGTCTTTTCGGGCTGGTGGTACTCGCTGCGCTGGCGATACTGGGGTGGTTCTATCGCGATCGCATCATCCAGCTCGTTCAGGATTACCGGCACGGCGCGGTTCACGCGCCGAGCTCGCCCTCCGATGGGCGCCCGGGCACGGTCTCGCTTCGGCGAGCGCGCGATAAAATTGATTCGCTGAACGCCTGGCGCGCCGATTCGGTAGTGCTGACCGCCAGCGAAACAGCATCGCTGGTAAGAGACGGCATCGACCCCGCGCTCCGGCAGGATCTCGACTCCCTGCAGGCGACGCTCGAACGCGACGTACTCTCCCTCTCGGGCCGGTTCGCCACACGGCGCATTCCGAAGAACGCGCTCGGACCGTTCGGTGGAGCTCTGAATCCCTGGGAACCAGTGACTGTGCGCGGCGGGGTCAGGGTCGCGCGGCGAGGGACCGCCGCATTTACGATCAACCGGCTGACCATCCGTAATTTTCCATTGCCGGCCACGGTCACGCGCCAGCTGGTGGAACGGAGCATGGCCGGCACCAAGGACGGATCGCTGGAATTTGCGATCCCGGCGGGCGTCGACAGCGTGCGTGTGCGTCCGGGCGCGCTGGTGCTCTATCGGGGGAAACAACGGTGAGCCAACGCGTCCTGGTGGTCGATGACGAGCCTGGCATTCGCGAGGCGCTCAAGCAGGTGCTCGACTATGAAGGTCTCGAGGTGCGCACCGCTGGATCCGGCGGCGAGGCGATCTCCATCTTTCCAGAGTTCCGACCGCATCTCGTCTTTCTCGACGTCAAGATGGCGGGCCTCGACGGGCTCGACACGCTCACCCGGCTGCGCGAGCTGAATCCCGAGGCGCTGGTCGTGATGATTTCCGGTCACGGCACCATCGCGACTGCCGTTGCTGCGACTCGTCGCGGGGCATTCGACTTCCTCGAGAAGCCGCTCGATACCGATCGACTCCTCCTCACCGTACGGAACGCGATCGAGCGCGCCGAGCTCGCGGGAGAGAACTCGCGCCTGCGGTCCGAAACGGGCGCGCAGTACGCCATGATCGGATCGAGCCCGGCGCTCCATACCGTTCAGGAGCTGGTCGCGAAGGTCGGCCCGACCGGCGCTCGGGTTCTCATCACCGGAGACAACGGCACCGGCAAGGAGCTCGTCGCCCGCGGGCTGCATGATGCGTCGCCTCGGCGAGCCGCGCCATTCGTCGAAGTGAATTGCGCGGCCATTCCTTCGGAGCTGATCGAGAGCGAGCTGTTCGGTCACATGAAGGGTTCGTTCACCGGCGCCGTGACCGACCGGGCCGGGAAATTCGAGCAGGCCGACGGCGGAACTCTCTTCCTCGACGAGATTGGGGACATGGCCCTCTCGGCTCAGGCGAAGGTTCTGCGGGTACTTCAGGAAGGGCTGGTCACACGGATCGGCGGCGCGCGTCCGGTGCAGGTGGATGTGCGGGTTCTCGCGGCGACGAACAAGCAGCTGGAGGTAGAGATCACCGAAGGGCGTTTCCGCGAGGATCTCTTTTACCGGCTCAACGTGGTCCCGATCCACGTGCCGTCGTTGCGCGACCGCCGGGAGGACATACCGCCGCTCGTCGCGCACTTCGCCGGCCAACTTGCCGGAAGCGGCGTCACCGGGCGGCGGTTCGACGATGGCGCAGTCGAGCGGCTCCGCCAGCGCAACTGGCCGGGGAATGTGCGGGAACTTCGGAATGCGGTGGAGCGTCTCATGATTCTGGCGCCGGGCAAAGTGGTCACCGCGGCCGATGTCTCCCGGATAATCGGAGAGCCGACCGGCGCGGAGCTGGCTGGGGCGGAGGAAGCCGCGGATGACGGCACCTTCCAGACCTTCAAGCAGGAAGCTGAACGGCTGTTCCTTATCGGCAAGCTGAAGGAACACGACTGGAATGTGTCCGAGACGGCGCGGGCGCTGCGGATGCCGCGCTCGAACCTGTACAAGAAAATCGAACGCTACGGGCTGACTCGAGAATCCTGATGAGCGACAAGCCGAGGGACTGGGACAAAGAGATGGCGGCGATCGACCGGGAGATCGCAAAGGCTGGAAGCGCGCCACGGCCGGCCGTCGCCGCCCAGCAGGGTGGGGCAGCGCCGGTCGCTCGCGCTTCCAACGCCTCACTGGCACCGTTGCCGGGTGGCCGGAAGGCGACTATCGCCACCTGGTCCAAAGTTATTCTCGCGGTGCTCCTAGCGGTCGCGATGCCGCTCTGGCCGTATCCGCATACCTGCGGCCTGAATCTCTTCATCTACCTCGGCGCGATCAGCGTCGTCATTCTGGCCGGACTCTGGAGCAGCGTCTCCAGCTGGTATCGCCGTATCGGGCTGGGACACACTCTCGCACTTCTGGTGATCACCTGGGGCGTCTACCTGGCCGGGAGCGAGGTGCTGCCACGAATCGGGTACGCAAAGAGTGTCGCCGCCTGGTTCTGTGGCCCATAGTCAGCCCCTCGGCGCGTTGCCAGTCTGCACGGAGCACCATCTCCACATACTACCCGCTCACCCCTTACCGATCACCTCTCCATCCCCCCCTTACTCCTCACCCCCGACCGTTTACTCTTCTCCCGATCCCACAGCGCGCAATTTTCACTTCCTATCACCTCTCCAGTCCACATGGCGAAGACCTACAAGAATTTCATCGGTGGCCAATGGGTGGCACCGACCACCGGCGCGTACTTCGAGAATCGAAATCCCGCCGATACGAACGACCTCATCGGGCGCTTTCCGGATTCCGGCGCCGAAGACGTCGAGGCCGCGGTACGCTCGGCCCGTCGCGGCTTCGAGATGTGGAGAAAGGTCCCGGCGCCCGCGCGTGGTGATCTCCTGCGGCACCTTGGCGATCTCCTGGTTGCGAACAAGGAAGAGCTCGCCGATGGCATGACCCGCGAGATGGGGAAAGTGCTGGCCGAGACTCGAGGGGATGTGCAGGAGGGAATCGACACAGCGTTCTATGCGGCAACGGAAGGCCGTCGCCTGTTCGGGCACACGGTTCCGTCGGAGCTTCGGAACAAGTGGGCAATGAGTTATCGGCGCCCGATCGGGGTGGCGGGCCTCATCACTCCGTTCAATTTTCCGCTGGCCATCCCCACCTGGAAGATGTTTCCCGCACTGCTGTGCGGAAACGCCGTGATCTTCAAACCTTCGGAAGATGTGCCGCACACTGGGCACCGGCTGGTGGAGCTGGCACTCGAGGCGGGATTCCCGTCCGACGTGATTCAGCTCGTGCATGGCCGCGGCGCCGGCGCGGGGAAAGCCATGGTTGAGCACCCCGACGTGCCCGTGCTCTCCTTTACCGGCTCGACCGCGACCGGCTCGTTCATCGGAGAAACCGCCGGCCGCATGCACAAGCGGCTCTCACTGGAGATGGGCGGCAAGAATGCGATGATCGTCATGGATGATGCTGATCTCGATCTTGCGCTCGATGGAATTCTCTGGGGCGCATTCGGAACGACGGGCCAGCGCTGCACCGCGACCAGCAGGCTCATCCTCCACCGCAAGATCCACGATCGCTTCGTGAGTCGCCTCGCGGAGGCCG
>JBDUEA010000160.1:0-7485 GCA_040002695.1 Gemmatimonadota bacterium
TGCGCCAGGCTCGCGAATAAGGCGAGCACGATGGACCAGAAGAGCAGTGAGCCCTTTTGCCCTGCCCAGAAGGCGGAGACGAGGTAGTAGCCTGGGAGATTACGGGAGGTGTAACTGGCGACGTATTCGATATTGAAGTCGTGGCGGATCAGTCCAACCCAGAGGGAGGCCGCCGCCACCACGAGCAGACCGAAGATCACATAAACCGAACGGGTGATCGCCTTCGCGAGTTCAGGCCGGGATGTCCATGCTCCCGAAAAACTCAAGACTGCGCACAGGACGCCGACGACGATGACCACCCACAGCGAGAATTGTCCGAGCAGTGTCATCCGTCATGCCTTCGGGACGGCATTGTACCTCGACCCGCACTTCGCGAGTACGTCCGTCGCATGGAACACTCCGTCCTTCCCGAGACGACCTTCGACGACGACGTCGATATCATTGGCGTCGGTGAAGGTGTCCGGCACCAGACCCTTGTAGGTCACGGGATACTCTCGAGTCCCATCGCTCACGCGGAAATCGATGGTCCGGGCAGCGGGATCGCGACGCACCGAGCCAGGCACCACCTTGGCGCCCATCTTGAGTCCGACGTTGTAGAAGGAAGGATCCGCCTGTGTCTTGGCGGCGAGCTCCGTTGGAGTCAGGAAGTAGACGCCGGTCTGCTTCACACCTTCGACCATGAGCAACGTTACGCTGCCGACGATCAGACCGGCACCGATCAGGAACTTTGAACCCGCCTTCATAGTTGGACTCCTCGTCGCTGGAATGCGCCCTACAATATATAGTCTCTAAACAGGGCGCACACTACATCAATCGCCGTCGGGCGCTGCGTCCGGCATCGGTCGCCGCCCGCCTTCAATGCCGCCATTCAAGCGTTCGATCGACCCCGGACTGCCCCTGCAATGACAATCGGAGAAATCGCTCCGGAGCCGACAAGAACCTGTAGCACCATCCGGTTACGCAAAACTCTGAGGTTCATAACAAAGACACCATCCATCGTAGGGCGGACCCCGGAACGCCTTGGACCATTACGCATGCGCGTGTGGCGGCGAGGGCGCGGCCCGCGCCCACGCCAGTGCCGCATCAACCGCACGGTGCCACTCGGCCATCCTGCCGGCACGGACGTCCGCACCTTCGTTTGGCTCGAACCGGTCGAAGCGACGCCCTGCGAGGAAGTCGTCGACTGAATGCCAGAGTCCCAGCGCGAGCCCGGCCAAGCCGGCCGCACCGAGTGCGGTAGTCTCCACCATGTCCGGACGCTCGACGGGGATGCCCAGGACATCGGCCTGGAACTGCATGAGCCAGTCGTTGCGCGCGGCGCCACCGTCCACTCGTAGCTCGGAGGGTTCGAGTCCATCAGCTTCCTCCATGGCGTGAAGCAGGTCAGCGCTGCCGAACGCCATCGCCTCGAGTGCCGCCCGCACGAGGTGCGCTCTCCCGGTTCCCCGCGTTAGCCCGGTAATGGTCCCGCGCGCCTCGGCCTCCCAGTATGGTGACCCCAACCCCACGAACGCCGGAACCAGGTGAACGCCGCCGGTGTCCGGGACGCTTCGTGCCAGCGCCGCGGTTTCATCCGCGCTCCCGATCAGGCCGAGTCCATCCCGCAACCACTGAATCGCGGCCCCGGCGATGAACACACTCCCCTCAAGAGCAAACGCCGGTTCTCCGGCCGGACCAGCCGCGGCGGTCACCAGGAGTCCATGACTCGACTTTGCGCGCTCGGCTCCGGTGTAACTGAGGAGAAATGCGCCGGTACCGTAGGTGTTCTTGGACATGCCGGGCCGCACGCAGCCCTGACCAAAGAGAGCGGCCTGCTGGTCTCCGGCGATGCCGGCGATCGGCAGTGGCTGGCCGAATAAAGCCGCCGTGCACTCACCGATCACGCCGCTCGACCGCACGACGCGTGGGAGCAGTGATCGCGGAATACCGAATAGCGCGAGGAGTTCGTCATCCCAGTCGCGCTTGTCGAGACCGTACAGCATCGTGCGAGAGGCATTGGTATGATCGGTTGCATGCTCTCGGCCCCCAGTGAGCTTCGCGATTAGCCAGCTGTCGATCGTTCCCGCGGCGAGTTCGCCGCGCTCCGCCCGCTCGCGGAGCGCCGAATCAGCCAGCAGCCACTCGAGCTTGGTCGCTGAAAAGTAGGGATCGAGTACCAGGCCGGTACGCTCGCGAATCATTGCTTCCCTTCCCGAGGCGGCGAGCTCCCTGCACCGCTGCGCGGTCCGGCGGTCCTGCCAGACGATGGCCGGCGCGACCGGCGCGAGAGTTCGGCGATCCCAGATGGCCACGGTTTCCCGCTGGTTGGTGATCCCGATGCCCGCCGGGCGCTCGCCCGCCATCGCCAGCGCCTCCCGCGCGGCCTCGAGGGTCACCCGGAATATTTCCTCGGGATCATGTTCCACCCATCCCGGCTGCGGGAATGACTGCGCGAACTCGCGATAGCCACGACCGAGCACGTGCCCGTCCTGATGGACCACGAGTGCCGTGGACCCGGTCGTGCCCTGATCCAGCGCAAGAATGGAAGGCATGCGGTGTCAGAAGTGAGTGGTGAGCGGTGACCGGTGAGAAGTTGAAGCCGGAGACGGCGAGCGTTCGGCGGGCCGATATTGCAGCTGGCGGTGCTAGTGGCCCGCCGCCTGACTCCTGCCGTCCGTAAACCGCTCCGACACGCCACCCGGCTTCCAGCGTGAGAGAAAAACACCACCGATGATCAGTCCGGCTCCGGCAAACTGGGTGGGTCGCGGGACTTCACCGAGCAAAGGCCACGCGAAGAGCATCGCGATCAACGGCACGGCGGCGCTGAATATCGAAGTCCGGGAGCTGCCGAGGACCCGCACCGCGCGATTCCACAGCATGTAGGCAATCACGATCGCGAGGAGAGAACTCCCTGCCAGGCCGAACCAGGCCGCCGCTCGTACTGCCGTCCAGTCGGTCCGTAGCATTCCCGGCAGCCCGAGCAGAACCAGCCCTGGAGCCCCCGTCACCAGTGTGAGCGCGGTGAGCCGCAAGTCGGAGATCGGCGGCCGGTATTTCCGGAGCAGCAATGTGAAAGCGGCCCAGCAGAAGGTGGCGAGAAGTATGGTGAGGTCCCCGATCAGAGTCGCTCTGCCGAAGGTCGGTCCCCGTACCGCCAGGACCAGGAGGACACCACACGTTGCGAGAAGGACTCCAGCGGCGACTGGTGCTGTGACGCGCTCGACGCCGGTTGTTGCGCCGAATACAACCACGAGGATGGGCGCCGCCGCCACGATGAGCGACGCGTTGGCCACCGATGTCCGCGCCAGACCGTACATGAACAGCGCCTGGTATAGCGTATTCCCCAGCAATCCGAGCACTAGGATCGGCTGAACGGTTCCGGGTGGCCAGGCGATCGATCCCTCATGCCAGCGCAGGAGGGCCAGCAGCACGAGCCCCGCCAGGGTGAATCGAATTCCCGCGAACGCGAAGGGCGGGATCTCGCTGATGCCGAGTTTGATGAAAGTGAAATTTACGCCCCAGAGTACAACTACCAGCAGAAGGCCGAGTTCCGCCGAGTGGGTGGACGTGCGCTCGCTGACCGAACTCCCCGCTGGCGCCGATTGGGACCTCATGCCGCCGCGAAACGGCGGGCGATGTCGGCAGGCTTGCAGAGACCGCGATCGGTGATGATTCCGGTGATGAGCTCTGCCGGAGTGACATCAAAGGCGGGATTCCAGACCTCGGCGGAGTCCGGAGTGGTGACCCGACCCTGGGGCCCGGCCACTTCGTGCCGCGCTCGTTGCTCGATTGGAATCTCGGCGCCGGTGCGAGTGGCGAGGTCGATCGTCGAGGCCGGTGCGGCGACGTAGAACGGAACTCCATGCGCGCGAGCCGCGAGCGCCAGGCCATAGGTTCCGATCTTGTTCGCGACGTCGCCGTTCGCGGCGATTCGGTCCGCTCCGACGATCACACACGAAATGTCCCCCATCCGGAGTCTGCTCGCGGCCATGCCATCCGTAATGACTGTGCACGGTACTCCGGAACGCGTGAGTTCCCAGGCGGTGAGCCGACTCCCCTGGAGAAGCGGACGCGTCTCATCCGCGACGACGCGCACCCGCCGTCCGCGCTCCACCGCGCAGTAGATCGGCGCCAGTGCTGTGCCGATTCCACCGGTCGCAAGCGCTCCCGCATTGCAGTGGGTCATGATCGTGACATCGTCGCCGATGAGCGGAAGGCCCGCTTCACCGATTCGGATACACATGGCACGATCCTCGTCCCAGATCGCGGTCGCTTCCTCGATGAGCGCCTCCCTGAGCCGTGCGCCCTCGACGCCAGTCCGTTCCGCCCGTCGCCGCATGCGTCCGATCGCCCAGGCGAGATTGACGGCCGTGGGTCGGGTCGCGACGAGCAGATCGCAGGCAGCGTTGACCATGGCCAGCGTCAAATCATTGCCGCCGGCCTGCACCACGCCCATGGCCGCGGCAACACCGATCAGCGGCGCCCCGCGAACTCGGAGGGATCTGATCGCTTCGGCCACCGTCTCGACGGTATCGAGCACGAGATATCGCTCCTCGCCAGGAAGCAATGTCTGGTCGAGGGCACGCAGGTGAAATTCGGGGGTCCAGCCGATGTGAGCAGGCAGTGGCATAGAAGCGCGCAGGAGTCCGCGCGGTAGGCGAACATGATCGGTGACTCTTGAAAGTTCGGAGACGAAGGAAGATAGGGGGACGACGAACGAGGGGCTACGGACCCTGGTCGGGGACGGCTGCTACTGGAAGAAGGTCTCCCTCGACACGATGTGGATGCCGGAGCTCTGTGACTGGTGAGCCTGCGCCGGAGCCGGTCGGACGGGCTCGGTGGGCGCGGCCATCGAGAGCCCGAGGCAGTTAAGGAAAGCCGTCAGCACATCGGGGCGCCACCACGACCGGGTCTCCTGCATGCGAGCCACGGCGTCCGAAGGAGACATGGCGGCGCGGTAGCTTCGCGTGGTAGTGAGTGCATCGTAGACATCCACGATGCAGATGATCTGCGCACCGAGCGGGATCTCATCTCCCTTGAGCCGGTCAGGGTAGCCGGTGCCGTCGTACTTCTCGTGATGCCAGCGGATGATGGGCTTGATGTCCCAGGGGAATTCAACGCTCGCGAGCAGTTCCAGCCCCCACACCGGGTGCTTCCTGATAATATCGAATTCCTCGGCCGTGAGGGCGCCGGCCTTGTTCAGGATCTCATGAGGAACCCGCATTTTTCCAACGTCGTGCAGGTACGCGCCGAGCCGGATGGCGGTGAGTTGATGCTCATCCATCCCGAGCGCGCGTCCCACCTGACAGGCATAGTCGGCGACGCGCTCGCAATGCCCGAATGTGTAACTGTCCGCGGATTCGATCGATTGGCCCCACTCGCGAACCACAGCGAGATAGGTGCCTTCCAGGTCGTTGACCTTCGCGGCGACGTCGACCTGGTCCACGCGAGCGTCGAGACGGCCGAACAGGCGGTAGGCACCGTTCAGCAGTGTCAACGCGTCCTGATTTCTGCCCATGTCCTGGTAGAGGCGGGCGAGCTCGCGTGACGCCTCCGCCTCACTCAGGACGGACGCCGTCGTCACCGCGAGTTCGATGGCGGAACGGAAACGCGCCTCCGCCAGTACCGGCCGGCCGGTTTCGCGATAGAGCATTCCGAGGAGTTTGTAGGCATCGGCCTTGTCTAGGCGGGTCCCCAGGTCGTCGAATATCCGAAGCGACTCCTCGGCGTACAGGCGGCATTCCTCGAAGCACTGCCGGGCGAGGAGTACCTCGGCGTGATTGAGACGACAGAGGCCCTGCAGGTGCAAGTCGCCGATTCGTTCCGCGATCTCATGGCTCCGGCGAAAAAATCCTTCGGCGTCATCCCACAGTTTCTGATCTGCGCTGATCATCCCCAGGTTGTGAAAGGCGATGGCACAGCCCTGATCGTTCCCCGCGCGCTCGAACGCTTCCAGTGAGGAGCGGTAATGATCGAGGGCGGCGGGCAGGTCCCCCTGGATGTTTGCGAGAATGCCGAGGTTCTGCTGAATTCGGCCGCGCAGGCCGGCGTCGGCACCGCCGAGGAGGAGCGCCCGATGAAAGCCCTCTCTGGCCGCATCGATCGCTCCAGTTTCGAAATCCAGCCCGGCGAGAGTGTTAAAGGCCTCGGCCGCCAGCAGGTTGTCTCCGAGCTCTTCCGCCACCTCGCGACTCCGGCGGCAGAAGGTGCGGGCCCGCTCGAACTCTCCACGATGATGCCAGACCACTCCGAGCCTGCGCAGGGCTTCGGCCTGCACCCCGCGTTCGTTGGCGAGCACGGCTTCGACGATGGCGCCGTCGTACGCGCGAATCGCGTCGACGAGACGGCCGGCACGCTCATGCGAACGCGCTTCCGCCAGATGTTCGATAGCGCGCTGCGCCTCCGTCGGCGGAGCCGGCGGAGGCGCGAGGGTCCCAGGTACGGTAATCGCGAGCGGCTGGATCATCGACGCCGGCTTACCACGCGACCGCGTACCGTGAGAAGTGCTGGATGAATCCGGTCACGTGCGTGTGGAACGGATCGTCCAGTGACAGGAGATAATTCAGGATCTGCAACAGGTCCGTGGTATACGCGACCCGCTTGGGCAGCATGCGCCCCAGAAGCGAGCAGTTCGAGTAACTCAGAGTCAACTCGGCCGGATGACCGGAGGCGAAGACCAGACCGTGCGGTTCGAGTGTCACGCTGTTCGTCCGACCGACCGGCGCCTCGGCGGTGATCATGACCGGCTGGCTGAGCGCGCCCGCTGGAATCCTGAGGAGATGCGGGCCGACATGCAGCACGGCACCGGCGGGACCGACCACCTGCCGGGTGCTGGCGAACGGAAGGGGCGTGCAACTCAGGAGATTGCCGCCGATGCCCGTCCCCAGCAGCCCTCCGTCGAGCGAGGGCGCGGCGATCGGAGCGCTCGGACCCGTCGGCGAACGATCGTCGGTGCAGCTCATGAGGGCCACGAGCATCAATGCGGCCATCGGAACAGCGCGGAAGCGAGAGAACGTCATTCGGAAAACTCCGTGGGCAATCGGGTTACTCCGACCGTCCGGAGCTGGCAACTCGCACCGCGGCGACCGCGCGAGTCTCTTGGCCTTTGGTAAGGCAACAGCGGTGCCAGCCCTCTTTCTCTTTGTCCAATAGCTGGTCGGTTTGACTACAATTCCACTCCTAAGTACCAAGTAATATTGACGATAGTCGAGTTTTCTCTCCATTTCACCTGTCGCGATACTAGGCATGTCATTCACGAAATCAGCAGCGCTAAGTGTCGAGTTACGTGTCGTGCATCACCCGGGCAGAGGGATGGGGTAGACAGCCGCCGTTGAGCGCATCCCCCACCCTCGCATTCTGACTCAACACCCATCTCTGCGTCAGCTCGGCTACATTCCCCGCTCCACGAAATCTTCCCTTTCTCCTATCCGCATTTACCTCCTATGACCTATTCGACCCTGCTCTTCGATGTGACCGGGAACGTCGCCAGGATCACGATCAACCGGC
>JBDUEA010000161.1:0-7404 GCA_040002695.1 Gemmatimonadota bacterium
CAGGATCAGGCCCATGAAGCTCGAGACGTTGAATGGCACGCCCGTGAGTACCAGCGCGCCGATCGCGCCCGCGAGCCCGAGTGGTGCCATCAGGAGAATCGCGAGAGGCCCGCGGAATCCGCCGAACTGGGTCACCATGACCAGTAGCACAGCGCCAGCGGCGAGTGCAAAGACGAGCAGCAGCTGACGGAACGAATCACGCTGGCCGGCATACTGGCCCCCGTATTCCAGCTCCATGCCAGGCGGAAGCTGCACACTGGCCAGCCGGCTCCGGATATCCGTCATCACGTCACCGAGATTCGACTTGTCCGGGTCCACGGCGCCCGTCACCATCACGAGTCCGCGCAGATTCTCCCGGAGCAGCTCGCTCGCGTCTGCGGTATCGTAGACCCTTCCCAGTCCGCCGAGGGGCGCCCAGCCCGCGCTGCCAACCATCGGAAGCGTCTGCGCGACATCGGGTGAGAAACGCACGCTGTCAGGCAACCGGGCGCGAATCTGGACCAGCCGATCCGGTTCACGAATCTCCCCGGCAGGAGCGCCGAACAGCGCGGCACGCGCCTGGGCCGCCGCGTCTTCATTGGTCAATCCAAGCCTGGCCACCCGCACCGGATCGAGATCCACCCGCACTTCGGGAAGCTCACCCTGCACTCCGTTGAAGAGGTCCTCGAGTCCAGGTACCGGCTCTATCGCCTTCGCCACAGCAGCGCTCGCCGCCTCCGCCGTCCGCAACTGGGGATGAAAGAGCTTGATCTCGACCGGCTCCGCGGCACCCGTGAGGTCCCCCAGCAGATCTTGAAGAATCTGTTTGAACTCGACGCGGACCGCCGGCACGCGCACGGCGAGCTGATCCCGCAGGCGGTTCATCACCTGATAAACGGTCGCATGCCGCACGCCTCTCGGCTTGAGCAGCACCGTCATGTCGCCACGATTCGGGGCGGTGGCGAAAAACCCCAGCTCAGCGCCGGTTCGCCGCGTGAAGGCCTGGATATCGGGGTCGGCGCGCAACACCCCTTCGAGCACGCGAAGTTGCCGATCGGTCTCCGCGAGGGAGCTGCCGGTGGGAGACCAGTAGTCGAGTATGAATCCGCCCTCATCCATGTCGGGAAGAAAGCCCGTCCCCACCGATCGCCACGCCAGGAGCAGTCCCCCTACCAGCACAGCCGAGGAGACATAGAGCGCCCAGCGGTGCCGGATGACTCCACCTGCAAGACGGGCGTAGCGCTGCTCGATGCCCGCGAGGTTGATGGTGGGAATCCGGCTCGGGCCGCGCGCTTTTCGGCGTTCATGCCGTTGCGCCGCCAGCGCCGGGATGACGGTGACCGCAAAGACGAGCGACAACAGCACCGCTGAGGCGAGCGCGAGCGAGAATGAGCGGAAGAACTGGCCGACGACACCTTCGAGCAGTCCGAGTGGCGTGAACACTACCACAGTGGTCAGCGTCGATCCCGCGACCGGCGCAAAGATCTCCTCCGTGCCGCGCCGGATCACTTCCTCAGGAGGATCGTCGGGATGGAGCGCGAGTCGTCGCTCGATGTTCTCCACGACCACCACGGCGTCATCGATGATGAGCCCGATGGCCACGGCGAGGCCGCCGAGGGACATGAGATTGAGCGAGTCATGGAAGAGCGCGAGTCCGGCGAAGGTGCCGGCGATGGCGAGCGGAAGGGTGATCGCCGCGATCAGCGTGATGCCGAGCCGCCCGAGAAAGAGGAGCAGGACCACCACGGCCAGCAGTCCGCCGAGGAGCATCGCGTCCCGTACGTTCGCGATGGAGTCCCGGACCAGCGCAGCCTGATTGTAGACCGACTCGAGATGAACCGACCTGGGGAGTGACGGCCGCAACGAATCGATCATCGCGCTCACCGCGCGCTCGACGGCCAGCATGTTGCCGTTCGGCTGACGGGAGACATTGATCAGTGCGGCCGACACGCCATTGCCCGTCGTGATGTCAAACCGATCCTCGGACCCGTAGCGTACGGTTCCCAGGTCGGCGACCCTGACTGGAGGTTCTCCTGGAGCGCTCACCACGAGCTGACCCACCGCAGCCGGAGTGGTCGCAGCGCCGGAGACGATGACGCCATACTGCCGGTAATTCTTGTCGACGCGCCCGGCTGCCTCGAGAACCGTGGATGCACGGATCCGGTCCGCCACCGTGCTCACGCCGAGGTGATGGCTCACGAGCCGGGCCGGATCGAGCACCACGGCGACCTCGCGCACCAGTCCCCCCTGCACTTCCACTTCACCGACGTCGGGGAGCCGCGCCAGCCGGGGCCGGATGGTGTACTGCGCGAGATCGCGGAGCTGCACCGGGTCGGCGCCCGTCAGCTCGTACTGCATCATGGGGAAGATCGACGGCGTGAGCCGCTCGGCCAGGATTTCGAGTCCGGCCGGCAGAGACGGCTGCAAGGCGGCGATGCGTCCTTGCACCTGCTGGAGCGCGAACGGCATGTCGGCGCCGGGACGGAAGTCGAGGCTCAGCTCGGTGGCACCCCGTACCGTGCGACTCCGGATGCGCCTGAGGTCGATCGCGCCGCTCACCGCCTCCTCGAGCGGGCGCGTCACCGCGACGATCATGTCGTTTGGTTCGAAGGTGCCGCCACGGGCGACGACCGCGATGCGCGGAAAGGTGGCCTCGGGATAGATCCCGGCGGGAAGCGTGAGCATCGCGTACAGGCCGGCCGCGGTGAGCAGTGTCACGGCCAGATAGAGCGCCGCGCGATGGCGCTGCGCAAAGGCGGGGAGGCTCATTCCTTCGGCGCGGTCGCGGGAACCACGTGCATGCCATCGACCAGACCGAAGGCACCCGAGGTGGCGACCTTGTCTCCTGCCTTGAGGTCACCCCGAACCAGCGCCTCGGCGCCCTGGCGCAGGTCGACGACGACGGCGCGCTGATGCGCCGCGGAGTCCGCGCCCACGACGAACACGCTCATGGAGTCGCCGACGAGGACGAGTGCGGAATCCGGAACGATCAGCCCTCGCTTCACGCCGAGCGTGACCGAGGCGCGCGCACCGAGGCCCGGACGAAGCGAGGGTCCGGGGTTTGAGATGCGGATGACCACCTGGCCTGAATTGGTCGTGGAATCGACGGCGGGCGCAGTGGCTCGAATCCGGCCGGTCGTGCTCTGGTCTGCGCCCTCGGCACGCACTTCCGCCATCGCTCCGGCGCGCAGGCGGCCCAGTGCCGACGCGGGCGCGGCCGCCATCAGGTCCAGCGCCGCCGAGTTGACCACTTCCACGAGCGGTGCTCCGGCCTCGACGCGTTCTCCCTGCTGTACACTCACCCGCTGTACGGCACCTCTGATCGGACTCGTCACGCGGGTCCGCGCCAGCAGCGCATCGGCAGCATCCGCCGCGGAGCGAGCGCTCTCCGCCTGGGATGCGCGCTCATCCGCCTGTCGCTGCGACGTGATCCCCTGCGCCAGCAGATCCGCCTGACGCCGGGCATCACGCTCAGCAGTCTGCGCAGCAAGCCGAAGCTCGCGCGCGCTGGTAGTGAGCTCGGGACTCTCCAGCTGCAAGAGAAGTTCCCCGTCTCGCACCAAGCTGCCGACCTGCACCTTGACCGATTGCACGACGCCGGCAGCCGGCGCCGTGAGAATCGCGGAGCCACCCGGCACCGGCATCAGGCGACCGACCAGTTCCAGTCGCTCCGACAGCGTATCCTGCCGCACGATGCCGATGCCGACCGGCACCCGGGTGGCGGCGGCGGAACTGTCCGCACCGCCGTCCGCCGACGCGCCCCGGCCGCACGCGGCCATCCAGAGCGCGAGCGTGAGGCTCGCGGCCGCGCGAACCGAACGTCTGATCATCGGGCGATACCCACCAGGCTGTTCCATGCGGCCCGAGCCTCCTGATAGGTGAGTAACTCATCCAGCGCGCCCGAGGTGACGTCACGCTCGGAGCGGAGTGCATCCAGCACCGGGAGTACGCCGGTCTCGCCGGCTCGATAGGCCTGCGCAGCGCGCTGCCGAAGCCTTGCGGCCGCCGGCAGCAGCGAATCACGCGCGACGCGGGCGCGGAGCGCCGCCTCTTCGAGCGTGGCGCGCGCCGAAGCGAGGGCGCTGGTCGCGCGCAAGCGCTCTTCACGCGCCACCTGAGCCGACTCATCCGCCTGGGCCTGGGCGAGTGCGGCGGCGCCACTGCCGTGCTGCCAGAGCGGAAGCGGAATCGAGATGCCGAAGACTCGCAACAGGCGTCCCCCCGAGCCCGGATCATCCCAGTCGGCCCCGAGGTTAAAGCTGGGGAGCGGAAGGCGGGCGCGGAACGCACTGCGCGCCCGGAGCGACGCCGCCGCCGAATCAGCACGCGCCGACCGCACGAAAAGGAGTGAATCGGCCAGGGGTTCCTCGATCGCCTCCTCGAGGCCGGCGTCGAGCGCGCCCGCCGGCGCAGGGGACCCCGCTTCCTCCCATGCGAGCTGACGCGCCAGATCCGCCTGGACGATGCGCTGCGTCTCCCGCGCGCGGGAGACGAGAAGCCCGGCGCGCGCCGCCTCGAGCGCCACCTGGTCACGTTCGAAGACGGAAATGTCTCCCGCCGAGAGCCGGCGACTCGCGAGTTCGGCGAGTGAATCAGCCAGCGCTGACTGTTCTCTGGCTAGTTCCAGGCCGCGGCGTGCGGCGAGCGCGCCGAAGAAGGCGCGGCGAACGTCCGCCGCGAGGTCCGCCGCCACCTGCGACGAGTCGAACCGCGCCCGATTCAGTTCCTGAGCCGCCGCACCGCGATCGGTGCCTCGGCGCAGCAGCCACTCGAAGGACTGGTCGAGCAGGGCATGCTGATGCGGGGGATCCTGGGTGTTGCTGTAGGAGGCCACCGGGTTGGGGACCGAACCGGCCACGCGCAGACTGGCGCGAGCTTGAGCGACGCGCGCAGCCGCGATCGCGGACTGGCCCCGTCGTGCCCACGCGCGTTGCAGCGCGGCATCGAGGGTAAGGGAATCGGCGGCAGGTGCGGGATGCTGCAGCAGCACGATTCCGAGCGCCAGCGGAACCAGCATCACGGATTGCCGCCCTGCTTGCAGCTGACTACGAGCTTGATCATCGGTGGGCGGGTCGTCGGGGCCTCGGCACGAGTCAGGTTGCGCGGAGAATACCGCGTCCGCCCACCTGGCGCCAAGCATTGAGTGGCGAACGGGAGCGCGGCCCGGGGCCGCCCTGCAGGCCATTCCAGCGCTGGGATGGCTTTCAAGATATGTCGATGCCTGACAAAATCATGACAGCGATTCAGCGGGCGGTCAGAGGGAACCTGGAAGCCTCGCGACCGTGCTGCGGTTCGCTGGTCGATGGCGCCAGCGGGATCTCTATCGCCACGAGGTTGATCTCCGCTGTGCGTTCGAACCGCAGGCTTCCACCGTGCGTGGTCGCGATCCAGCCCAGGATCGAGAGTCCGAGATGACCTCCACGGCCGTTCTCCCCGGCAGATCCCGCCTCGATCGGTGGGCCGTCGTTACTGACTTCGAGCCGCCCGAAGCCGCCGGAAGCGTAGGCCGAAATACGGACGGGTTCATTGCCGGTGCCATGCCGACAGGCGTTTTCAATCAGCTCGATCGCCGCCTCGCGAAGCAACGCCGGATTGCCCCGGATCTCCACGGCGTCCACCCGACCGAGTTCGAGGCGACGCGTGAGCAGCTGCGCGCGCCCCCGCATCACGTCGGCCGCCTCGAGTGCCACCGCATCGAGTTCGACGGCCAGCCCGAGTGGTGGCCGCTCGCCGGCCTCGGCGCGCGCGAGCAGGAAGAGCTCCTCGACGCGGCGGGTCATCTGCTCGGAGGCGAGATGGATCCGTCCCAGCGCCTGACGGTACGCCTCCGCGGTCCGGGTTCGATCCAGCGCGAGGGCACTCTCTCCGCGCACCACCGTGAGTGGGGTCCGGAGCTGATGAGCCGCCTGCTGCAGGAAGGACCGAGTCTGCTGCTGCGATCGGTAAAGCCGTTCAAGCAACGCATTCACCTGCGTGGCGAGTCGATCGAGCTCATCGGGTGCGGCGGCGACGGGCAGCCGTCGTTCCAGGTCGCCAGGCGCCATCTCCGAGAGCGTGAGCGCCATGGTGTCGAACGGAGCGAGGGCGCGCCGTGCGAGCAGATACCCGCCCGTCAGGGAGAGGAGGAGGGTGATCGGTGCGCTTGCCAGCAGCCACAACGCGAGAGACTCCGCCTCCGCCCGGACCTCGGCAGTGGATTCGAAGGCGGCAAGGCTGAAGGCCGGAACGCCCTCATGCCGCACGTGCACCACGCGGATCTCCGCGCTCGGCCGCGGGAAGGTGGAATCGGCGAGCGAATCGATCGCCGATGGGAGGGGAACGACCGGCTCGAGTGCGCCAGCCCGGTGTC
Source organism: Gemmatimonadota bacterium (assembly GCA_040002695.1). Lineage (GTDB taxonomy): Bacteria > Gemmatimonadota > Gemmatimonadetes > Gemmatimonadales > GWC2-71-9 > JBDUEA01. The sequence goes on from JBDUEA010000161.1 coordinate 6,329, forward strand.
CGTCAGGTGCAAGGACCACGAAGCCCTCATTGCCGCGCGGCCACTCCTCGAGTGCCGCCTTGGTGGCCGTGCCCAGAGTCGAGCCTCCGCTCTCGCCGTATTCCCTCGTGATCGCGGCGACGAGCCCGTCGGCGGAGCTCCGGAGGCGGTCGTCGAGGCGGCGGATAGCGCCGCTGTTGAGGTACTCATAAAGCGTGATGTCGAGCGTGCCGAGACCGGCCAGCATGGCCACGGCGAAACCGGCGGCAAGGCGGAGCCGAAGCCGGCTAAGCGCCATTGCCGGGCGCCCGCTCTGAAAGGATGTAGCCCATGCCGCGCACCGTGTGAATCAGGGGAACCAGGCCGGGCCCCTCGAGTTTCCGTCGGAGTCGCGCGACCAGCACCTCGACCACGTTGGCGATCGGATCGAAGTTGTCGTCCCAGACGCCTTCGAGAATCTGGGCACGACTCACTACGCGCCGCGGACGGCGGAGCAGAAACTCCAGCAGACCATACTCGCGCGCGGTCAGCGAGAGCGTGACCCCTGCCCGACGCGCGACCCGCGCGCCGGCATCGAGTTCGAGATCCACGAACTGGAGATTGACGTCGAGCGCCTCGCGGGGACGACGCGCAAGCGCGCGGAGCCGGGCGAGCAGCTCTTCGACGGCGAACGGCTTGGACAGATAATCGTCGGCGCCGGCATCGAGCCCTGCAACGCGATCCGTCAGGGCGTCCCGTGCCGTGAGAATCAGGATGGGCGTAGTGCCGCCCGATTTGCGGTAGCGCCGGGTGACTTCGAACCCGCCGACGTCGGGCAGGCCGAGGTCGAGCACCACGAGGTCGTAGGGATTGACGGCAAGGGCGACGAGGGCGCGCTCCCCGGTGGATTCCACGTCTGCGGCCCACGCCGCCTCCCGGATCGCGCGCGCGAGCAGATCCGCGACTGAGGGTTCGTCTTCGACGATGAGTACGCGCATGGGGTGGAAGATAGACGGGGAGGTGACACGGAAGTGACGGTAGGCCAGCGCGCGGGGTTAAGCCCACGCATCCATCCCTGCAAACCGTTCCCCTTTCCCGTTCCCCGTTCCCCTTTCCCC
>JBDUEA010000162.1:0-7393 GCA_040002695.1 Gemmatimonadota bacterium
ACTCAGTACTCGTCACTCAGTGCCCGATCGCCCTGGCCACCATCTGCTCCTGTACCACGGCGCTGTCCGCGTTGCCCGCCATTCGCCACGCTGCGCCCAGCAGTCGATGCAGTTCGGTCCGCGTCACATACAGATTCGAGGAATCCAGTCCCCCTCGGAGCGCCGGCTCGAGTATCGCGACCGCCTCACGTGGCCGGTGCTGCGCCAGCAGCAGCTTTGCCAGTGCGACGTTGACTCGCGTATATCCACTGGTTGGTGAATAGATGGCCGCGCGGTACGCCGCCTCGGCCTCGGCGGGCTGGTGCCGCGCCTCGAGCAGCAGTCCTTCCACGTAGGAGTGCAGTCGCTGGTCGCGACCGTAGTCGCTCTGCGCGCCGAGGATCCTGACGCTGTCCGCAAGCCGCGGAAGACGCCCCGTGTCACCGGCCGCGGCGAGTGAACCGGCCACGTGACTCAGCGACCAGGCGCGGCTCCGCGCAATGGCCGAAGATTGCTGCCCTGGCAGCTGCCAGCGCGCGATCGAGTCGAACAGCGCCGCGGACGCGGCAAACCGGCCGGCTTCGTAGAGAACCTGCGCCTCGAGCAGAGCCGGGGCCTGTGTCGATCCGCGCGGACCCGCCGGGATGGTACTTCCGGTCCGGTAACGGCGCGCCACCTCGAGCGCCTCGGGAAAGCGATCCTGATACCTGAGACTGATCCCCAGCAGCCAGAGCGCGGCCAGCCGCTGATCGGGGCTTCCGCTTTCGACTCGTTCGCGCAGCGTTTTGTCCGCGGCCTCGAAATCCCCGCTTCTGACCCTGATGCCGCTGGTGATTTCCCAGCCATTGCTCGACTCGGGGTCGATCGAGTCCGCCCGCGCATAAGCGGCCGCTGCGGATGGCAGGCTGTCCATCATCTCCAGTGTGCCGCCCTCGACCAGCCATGCGCGCGCCGAGCCGGGTTGCAGCCGCGTCCACAATCTCGAGATGCGCCGCGCCGCCGCGAACGAGTCTACATGGGCGTACAGTGCGTTGAGCTGCTGCAGCGCATCACAGGCAAGACACCGCCCCACCGCTCCGCGGAGTCCGAGCGAATCCCGCTGAACGACTTCGAGCAGGTGCGGGCGCGCCTCGAGAAAAGCTCCACCAACCACCAGCGATTTCCCCAGCAGCAGATGCCCTTCCAGTTCGGCAGGGTAGCGCACCACCAGCGTCTCAGCGAGGGCCCGTAGCGCTGGAGAGTTGTTGATACCGGCCCAGCCCGCGCGAATGATCAACCGTTCCCGATCGCTGGCGCGGTCCGCCAGGCGTACCGCCCGGTCGAACCGCGCGAAGTTCTGTCCAGTCCCCGGCGCGGTGAGCGCGTAGTAGTATGCGGCCATGGCGAAGGTGGAGTCTTCGGTCAGCGCCTGCCCGAACAGCCGTTCCGCGGACGGAAAATCTCCCAGCGTGTAACTGCGCAGTCCCTGCTCATAGAGATTGTACGCGACCAGCGAATGTGTCGTGGTCGAGGAGAGTGAGCCGAGCGGCGCCGCGATGCCAAGATTCTCGACGAGGCGGAGGGTGCCGCTGTCGGCGAGCGTGAAGAGGTCACCCGCCTGGACAGTGTACGCCTTGAGTACGCTGCCGCTCGAGAGGTCGATCCGGCGGAGATCGAGGCGATAGTGCCCGGCCGCCACGGCGTAGAGCGCGCCATCCACCAGCTCCGTCGCCCCCGCCTGCCGCGCCGCCGAATAGATGATGCCGCTCGCGGTGTCTTCGGCCGCGCCGAGCTGGCGGCGGAGCTCATACATCCGTGCCGTGCTCACCACCTGCAGCCCCTGCGCGCGCGCGAGATTGGTCGCGAGCATATCAGCGAGCGGCCGCGCGAGCGCTACGCCCTCCTTGTCTCCCGTGTAGTCCGAGATCCACCCAACCGCGACGACGCGTGATTCTGCGGTCGCAGCTGTCTTGCGCGGCCACCAGCGCCACGCGCCCGCGACGAGCGCGGCCAGGATGATGACCGACCCCGCTACAAGCAATGCAGCGCGATGGGAACGACGGACAGGAAGAGGCGGTGCCGGAAGCGCGAAGGAATCAGGGAGGTGGGATGCGGTGGCCCAGCCGCTCGTCACGCCTATACCGGGAGGATCGGTATCAGGAACGAAACCGCTGGAGTACTCCGAGCGGTTCGGCGGCGGCGAGCCCGCCATCGCCGTCGTGGCCATGGGCAGCGGAGGAGTCGCCTGTGTTTCTGCTGGAACGACCTCACGCGCGGGTTCCGCGGCAGGCGGTGCGGAGGCACTCCCGGTAGCGGCCGTTCCCCGCGCAGGACGTGGCTCGCCGATCTCCCGGCGCAGTTGCTGCGCAAAGGCGACGACCTCGCGGTCAGGTGGCGCGTCGAGCTCCTGCTCGAGCAATGCCTCATGGACCCGGGCGTGCTGGAGCGCGCCGTGCGGGTCTCCCGACGCGACGAGCGCTTTCATTAGAGAGAGCGCCACGCGCGCATTGATCGGGTCCTGAGCCGCGAGTGCCTTCCACCATCCCACCGCCGCGCCATGATCCTGGCGCTGGGCGGCCTGCGCGGCGAGGCGGTCGAGCGCCTCGGCGTATTTCCGCGCCAACGCTCCACGCTCGACCTCCTGCCAGCGCTCAAACTCGGGCGCGCCAGGCAGGTTGAACCCTTCGAGAAAGGGACCGTGATAGAGCCGAGCCGCCTGTTCGAGCTGACCCCCGCTGATCGCCGCCTCGAATTCCTGGACGTCGCTCGTCACTACATCCGGGTTGAGGCGAAGGTCTTTCACTCCAAGAAAGACCCCTTCTTCGCCGAGATCCTTGCGCAGCGCGTACAGCGCCTGGGTCAGGATCTTCCTCGCGCGCTCCTCATCGGCATCCGGCCAGAGCAGCGCCAGCAGTTTGTCACGGGTAATTCCCCGCTCACCGACCTTGGCCAGCAGCGCCAGAATGGCCAGACGCCTCGGTTGCGCAGCCGCGCCGCTCAAAGGCCCGCCGTCACCCTGCACGAACAACCCACCCAAGCTGTTGATTCGCAGCAAGTTCGCCTTGGTGTCTTTCAGGTGATTTTCGAATGATGCGCGGGGGATATCGGCGTGGTAGCCGAACTTATACTAGGCGCCGTTCCAAGGGGCGGCAAGCCGATCCGCTCGGGCAGGAAGCCCGGCCGCCCCGTTAGAGACTGACGGATCGGGACCCTTATGACTGAGGACATCACAGTGAACAGCTCGACGACGTATCCGATCGCCCTGATGGCGCTGGCTTCCCTGACCGCCTTCGGCATGAGCCCGACGCTCCGCGGGGAAGACCACCCCCGATCTCACTACTCCGCCGCCATGCATGGCGTGATCAACGCAACGAGCCAGGGCGAGGCCACCTTCGGCGCCGTCCCGCCCGCAGGCCAGGCTCCGGCGGTGTTCTCCCTGGAGCTCGGCGCCTACAGCGAGCAGGGCTCGGTCCTCTTCACCATGAAGGACGGCAGCCGCCCGACCGCAGGCACCTATCACGTGTCCGATGATAGAGACGCGGTGCATGCCCTGATCGTGACCGGCGCGCCGAGCAAGCCGACTGGTGTGTTCCACGCGAATTCGGGCACGCTGACCATCACCAGTTCGACGGCCACGTCGATCACCGGAAGCTTCGTGCTGGACGCGACCGGATTCCTGGCTGACTCGCCTGATGACGAAGGCCGAGCGATGGACGTGACCGGCGACTTCATGGCGGACGGGAAGTAGCACGATGACCACTCTCATTGTTGGCTGGCGCTCAGCGGTCGAGTCGGCCGCGGCGCTCCGGCTCCTCTGCCGGATCCTCGCGGTCGGCGTCTCGCCGAATGAGCGGAGTGTCCCGTGACGCCGGAGCGGCAGGCCCTGGTCAAGAAGAGCTGGCTGCTGATCGAACAGCATGGCAGGCAGACGTCCACCGTGTTCTACGCGAGGCTCTTCGAGATCGCGCCGGAGAGCCGCCAGCTCTTCGCCATGGTGGACATGACGACGCAGGGCCAGAAGCTGATGCTGATGCTCACCATGATCGTCGAGTGGCTGGACGATCCCGATCAGCTGGTCCCTACCCTCGCCGCACTCGCGCGGCGCCACGTCGGTTACGGAGTGCGCGGCGCGCACTATGACCTCGTGGGAGACGCACTGCTCTGGTCGTTCGAGCAGGTACTCGGCTCCTCTTTCACACCGGAGATGCGGCAGGCGTGGGCTGAGGCATACCTGCTGATCGTGTCGATCATGCGGAGAGCGGTGGAGCGGTCGTCGGGGGAGATGGCGGTGAGGAGCTAGGGGAAGGGAAAGGGGAAACGGGAAACGGGAAACGGGGAACGGGGAACGGGGAAGCCGACTGTACTCACGACTACCACGGAGCGCCACATGGACCACACGACTCGCACTATTCGCATCGTGATGCAGCCGCGCGAGGCCGAGCCGAAGGGCCTGCAGCGCGTGTCGAACGAGGGCACGAGGTTCGCGGCGATTGTGGAGCAGGGGAAATGAACTGGGATTAGGAGCGGGAAATGGGAAAAACCAGGCAGCCTACGTTCACCAATGGAGATCACATGCTCAAGCACATCGGCATTGCCTGTCTTGCCGGCATCATCTGTTTCGTCATCGGCACGGGAGCGGGAATGGTTCTGCTTCCGAAGCTCTCCTCGAACACCCACGACGTGAACGTCGAGGCGGCGATGACATCGTTCTTCTTCTGGGGACCGATCGCGGCACTCATAGGCGGCATCGCCGCCTTCATCTGGTCGTCGCGAGCCGTCGCATGAACTGGGCTCGCCTTCTTCTGGCGCCCGCGCTTGCGGCCTCGATCGGAGCCGGTGGCTCGGTCTCCGCGCCGAGGCATGGCCGGGTAGTTTCGCTGGCCGCGCTCGAGCGGAGCCTGGCGGGTCATCGTGCGTGCACGGTGGTCTTCGATATCGACGACACGTCGCTCTATTCAACCATCGCGTTCGTGTATGCGCAGGGCTATCTCGAGGAGACGGATCATGGCGCCTACCGGACCGATCCGCGCTTCTGGACGTTGATCAACGACAGTCTCGACCAGCGCTTCAGTCGCCCGAAGGAGATTGCCCGGGCGCTGATCGCCTTTCATCAGCAGCGCGGGGACACCATCGCCTTCGTCACGGCGAGGTTTCCCAGCGCGCCGGCCACCGATCGGACCAGCCGGTTGCTCATGCGGCTCTTCGGCCTCGCGACGCCACCGACCGTCATCTTCACGTCGCAACTTCCGAAGACGGCAGCGATCCGCGAGCTGCACCCTGCCCTCTCCTACGGCGATGCCGATGGAGATATCGCCGATACGCACGCCGCCGATCCGCGCATCCGCGCGATCCGAATTCTCCGTACGCCGCACTCGAGCAATGACCGGATGCCCGATCCGGGCAAGTTCGACGAAGAGATTCTCGCCGGGTCCGCGGACTGACATGTCACTCAACCCGAAAGCGGCGCTCCTCCTGTGCGCAGTGCTGGCCTCAACTGAAGCGTGCAACGACGCGGAGTCCGATATGCGCTCGCCCGTCACCATCCAGTATCGTCTCGTCGCCCGCGACAGCTCGGCGCCCGGCGCCCAGCGGGTGCCGGTGCGCGGCTCGACCGCATCCGTGGCCGTGGAGGGAGATACAATCATCACCGAGGCCGACATCGCCGACGCTCGCGAAGAGACCAGGCGCTGGTGGAGCATCCTCTCCGGTTCCCATCGCGCCTCGGACATCCGCATCACCCTGCGGCCCGACGGAGCCCGGAAACTGGCTCAGGCCTCCGCCGCCCACATCGGCGATCAGCTGGTAATTGTCGTGAACGGCGAAGTCGTGAGCCAGGCAATCATCCGGGATCCGATCAGCGGGAACGAATTCATGATCAGCGGCGGAATGACGAAGGAGGAGGCCAGGGCGCTGGCAAGATTGGCCGGAAGCCGCAAGCCGTAGGACATGAAGCGCGGGCTACGGGTATTTCCCCGTTCCCGTTCCCGCAAGCCGATCGGGAAGGCGCTGACTATTTTTTCAGAGGTTCCGCACTTCCAGCGCCTTCGGAATTCTATGCCCAAGATGTGGATACAGACGAGTACGGCGTCCCGGCCGAGGATCAGGAGCCGTTGTCGTCTTGAAGGAGCCTGCGGGCTCGCTTCCCACTGTACAGGCTCTCCTCGGCCGAGGGGTCCGCTCGAGTCTCCGCCAATGGGGTGCCGAGGGTCGCATGCGCGGGGTCGTCCCCTCCGGTGCCACGCCTCCGAGTTGGGCTAGGATCGAGCTACGCGGTGCCCGTCACCCGGCAGGTGCTCTTTGATAATCGAAAGACGGAGTTTGATCGCTGGCCCAGTGCATGGCGCGGATCCGACAATCCAACCGACGGGCGCACATGCGCCGCGTCCCACCTGACACTCGATCGCGCCGGCGGTCGGCTCCTCAACTCATGAAGCGTCCACAGCCTTGATCCGGTGAAGGCGGACGGGGCTCATTGCTGATCTCTTAGAACGAAAGTGCCTTTGGCTTCTCCTTTTTGGTCGTGCCAAGTTCCAATCACCCGGCCTTCGCGAGGCTGTCCCACAAAGTAGACCCCGGCATCTGTCACGTCAGGGTTCAGATGGAGTTCGAGATTTGCGCCGTTTGCCACAGCGACGAATCGGAGCGCGGCTGGGGCAGCCGGTGTTGCCATCATGCCTAGCTTAAGCATGTTGAGTTGATAGTGGCCAAGTGCCGAGTCGTGAACAACTGAATCCACGCTTAATGTTCCCGTCAGCGAATCCTGAAGAGGCCCAAGCGCCGCGGCTCTCTCGGGTGTCAATCTCGGTTTGGCGGAAGCCACCAACTGAAGCTGATAGACGCGACCTGCAAGCAGTGGATGCTCGCTGTGCACTCCGCGAGGTGCACAACAGATCCCCCCAATGGTGACCAAGAGAATCGGGACGCGACGTCCCCCCCGTAGGAAATCAATATTTGTCACGGACGCCACCACTTTCTTGAGCTGGTAGGTCATGCCGAACACGATTCCCAAATCGAATCACGCACCCGGTCCCTCCAGCTGGCGGGTCAGATGCGCATGATTTGGGCAGATATCCATAGTGTCCCCCTGCGTGGCCAAGTTCATGACCCAAGACACTCGCTCCCGTATGAATCCAAGCCGGGCTTCCACCCGATTGCTTCATCAAGTCGAAATTACCTTGATTCATATCGTTTCCATTCAAGAGAATCGTACCTTTACCGTTCTTGCCCGGAACGAATTGACTCGGCGCACCGTATGTTTCAGCGGTCCCAACTGGGTCTCGTATTGTCAAGTGCACGTTTGGGTCAGCGTCCAGCTTATCGTAGAGACTGGCGAAGGTGGATGAGTTGGCGCGAAGATAGTCGACGGCACCGCGACTTCCCTCGCCCACGACTTCGACGGTGTCCGGGGACAAACCAAACGGATCTGTAAAGGCTA
>JBDUEA010000163.1:0-7379 GCA_040002695.1 Gemmatimonadota bacterium
ACGACGGTCATCGGCGTCGTCGGCGACGTGAAGTACACCGGACTCGGCGGGGACGGCACGGCGGTCTACGACCCGATGACTGAGGGGTGGCAGCGCGACGCCAATCTCTTCGTTCGGACGGCGGGACCGCCGGCGGCGGCGCTCAGCGCTATCCGCGCGGCAGTGCAATCAGTGGATCCGGGCGTTCCCCTGGACGACGCGGCACCGATGGAGGATCGCCTGCGCGCCTCGCTCGCGGTGCCGAGACACTGGACGGCGCTGCTCGGTGGGTTCGCCGTCGCGGCACTCGGACTCGCCACCGTCGGAATATTCGGCATGCTCTCCTTCACGGTAGCGGCGCGACAGCGCGAGATCGGCATGCGCATGGCACTCGGTGCGCGTCCGGGCATGGTCATCGCCATGTTCGTCCGCCGGGGAATGATGTTCGCGGTGATCGGCGCGGCGATCGGCCTGCTTGTGTCCATTGCGGGCACCCGCTGGCTCGGCAACGCTCTCTTCGACGTGAGCGCCACCGATCCGTTCACTCTCATCCTCATGACGATGATCCTCCTCCTCGTGGCGCTGGTGGCGTGCTGGATGCCGGCACGCCGAGCCGCGGCAATCGACCCTATCGAGGCACTCCGCACCGACTGACCCGCGCCACAGTTCTCCACCACGGCTGACGTGTGTGATCCTTTGCGAGTCCGATTTGCGCCTTTGATAGTGGAGGCCCGGATCGGATTCGGAACCCGGACACGCACGGAGGCGCATCCATGGACATCGCGCAGACCTCGGCACCGGCCGGCAATTGTCCCCGGTGCGGCACACCGAGCTCGGGCAGCACAAGGTTCTGCGGAGCATGCGGTTCTTCGCTTCAGCCGAGCAGCCCTCTCCCACCTCCTCCGCCACCACAGTTCAACAGGATGATGCAGGGCGGTGGTCCCGCTCAGAATCAGATGCCGCTCAACGCCGACGCAGCCGGCGCCTACGCCCTGGCGATCCAGGCGCTGCAGGCCGCCGGAGCGAACGTCGAGTGGCAGGCCCCGCCGCAAGGCGCCCGCTTCGAGCTGACGCGCCGCGACTTCATGACAACGGGCGGAGTGAAGGTCCGGTACAACGGCGAACTCACGATCATCCAGAACGGTCCGCGCCAGTCCACCGCGCGCATCAGCCTCAAGCTGCATTCGTCGAGCCTCAGCACCGTCATCGTGATCGACGTGGTCTGCGTGCTCCTGCTCGGATACACCGCCGGCATCCTGCTGCTGCTCGGACTCGGACTCACCGCCTGGCAAGTATGGACGCTGTCGACCAAGGTCCCACAGGAAATGGCCGGGAAGCTGCTCATGTCCATCTCGAACGGATATGCTGGCGCGCCGGCCCCGGAGCCAGCGCCGCTCGCGGTAACACCTCAGGCCAGACCCGCCGCACCGGCATCCGGCAACGTGATGGAACAGCTCAGGCAGCTCGCCGAGCTTCGCTCCGTCGGGGCCGTGACCAACGAAGAGTTCGAGGCCAAGAAGGCCGAGCTGCTGCGGCGGCTGTAAGACAGTGAACTGCCCGTCGTGCGCCGTCACACTCGCCGAGGGACTCCGCTTCTGCACCGACTGCGGCGTCTCGCTCACTGACGCGCCGGCGGCGCATGACACTCGATGGATGAACTCCGGAGCCTGCGAAGTCTGCGGAGGCGATGGCGTTGGACTTACCGAAGCCAGAGTCTATTGCCCAGGCTGCCGGTGGCTCCGGCCACTAGGCCCTGGATACGAGATTCCGATCGAGGCGTTCATGTGGCGGCTGGACGCCGACGCGATGAACGCGTTGCGTTCCCTGGGCCCGCTGACCGCGGCCGCGCACGCAGTCTCGGAGCGAGTGGGACGGCCCTGGATGGAAGCTTCGACGAACGGTCTTCGTTTGAGCGAACGCCAGCTGCCTGACATCTTCGCGGCCGCCATTCGTGCCGCACGCATCCTCGCGCTGCCTTATCTCCCCGAGATCTACGTTTCCGGCGACCAGATGTGGGAGGCCGTGACCCTCGGTACCGACACGAGCTCGTTCATCGTGCTCGGCAGCGTGCTCACCAACTTTAGCGGAGACGACCTGCTCTTTCTCCTCGGGCGGGAAATGGGTCACTGCCGCGCCGGCCACGCACTCTGGAAAACGGTCCTCCAGTTCGTGAGCGGACGGTCTCACGCGAAGCGGTCGATCATGGGCGAGGGTGTACTTCGGCTGCTCAATCCCGCGAAGCTGGTGGAGAGCGCCATCGACGCGCCGCTCATGGCCTGGGCGCGGCACGCTGAGATTACCGCGGACTTTGCCGGACTGCTGGTGACCGGCCAGGAGTCGGTCGCGCGGCGGGTACTGCAGACGTGGACCTTCCGGTCGTTTCCGCTCATGAAGCGACTCGACATGGAGGCCTGGAGCGACCAGGAGCAGGCAAGCGACGAAACGATGGTCCAGGTGGCGGAATGGACGATGTCATCGACGCCTTACCTGGCCGGACGACTCAAGCTCATGCGGGAGTATGCCCGGAGCGAGGAACTGCACGCCTGGCGCGCGATCGTCGATCACTGGACGACGCAGGAGAACTCGAAGAAGGCAACGGCAGCCGCAGAAGCACCCCACATCCACTATGGGGACACCCGGACCGAGGCCACCGTTCGCCTTGTCTGCGTCAGCTGCCGACAGCCGATGCAAGTCCCTCGTGCGGCGCTGGCCGGCACCCAGACGGTGAACGTGCGCTGCCCCAACTCCGCATGCCGAAGCCTCCTCGCGGTTCGGCCGCGCGGCAGCCCGTCGTCCCCGGAACGAGAAATCCGCAGTACCGCCTGAGCCGGTGCGCATCGAACTCCCACCGAGGAGACCGCCATGCAGGACGATCCGAATGACGCCGCTGAGCATGTCGTGGAGCTGACGCAGGAGGATACGCTGTCCAACGCCCCGATCATCGAGGCGACGCACGCCGCGGATGAGCTGCATGCCGCCGAAGAGCATCGAGCCGCGGCCGACGTGCTGCAGCATGAGCAGGCCATCGCCGCGGATCACGGTGACTACGCGCATGCGCACGATCTTGCGTGGGAGGCCGGGTACGAACTGCACGCCGTGGCGGATCATGGTGGCGACCCGACGGGGTCCGGCGTGATCGAGGGCGAGCACGAGCTCCAGGCGCTCGATCTGGCTCACTGGAATCAGCAGATCGCGGACGAGAACTCGACCTCGGCGGCATCATACGCCGCGTCCGGCGACGCGCATGGGGCGGAAGTCTACGAGGCCGTCGCCGAGTCGCATGCAGAGACCGCGGCCGACTACGGCCATGCGGGTGATCATGGTGGCGAGTACGCCGCGCACGACTCATCCCATGACGTCGCTCACGATGCGTCCGCCGACGCCGGCACCGATGCTTCGGCGAGTTCGGAGTAAGAATCGGCCATGATCTGCTTCGTGGATGGCACTATCACCGCGCTCTTGCCGCATGGATTCAGGATCGCGATGACGAGCGGCGGGAGCCAGGACGTGTTCACGCTCACCACGGGCACGCGGCTCGCGCTTGCTGTGGGTGACCGGGTGCGGATCCTCGGCGGCCCCTATCCGGACGGACGTGGCTTTGCGGCCTCGACGATCACCCGGATCCAGGCCGATGGTTCGACCGAAATCGTCCCCGACCTCCCTCGACCCGGAATCGTGGCCCGGCTCCTCGGAATGCTGAGACGTTCAAGGCATGAGTTGAGGAGAAGGTGATCCTGCACGGCGGTTGAAGATGCCGTTGCTCTCGGGCCTTGAGATTGCCAGGTCGCGCGCATTCCGTAAAGGACTCGGTCGCGCCCGAGTCACGCTGCGCGCTCCTAAGGGGCGCTCGGTCGCGCGCGCTCCTCGCGATGACAGAAGTGGTGGGCGACGTCCGCATTGCCTTTTCCCGTTCCCCTTCCCCCCGTCCCTGTTCCCCTTTCCCGCTTCCCGCTTCCCGCTTCCCGTTCCCCGTTCCCCGTTCCCCTTTCCCGCTTCCGGTTTCCCGCTTCCCGCTTCCCGTTCCCCTTCCCCTCCCGCCCACGCGGCCCTAACGTCCGAACCATCACGGTGCGCTGCCCGTGAGCTCACCTGATCATTCAGTCCCCCCGATGCCCCGGTTCGGAGCTCGTACTCCATGCCCGTCGATCCGACCGATCTCCCCACGGTGACGCGCCTCCTCGGCGAGGCCCGTCTCGGGAACTCGGCCGCGCTCGATGAGCTGATCCGTACCATGTACGCCGAGTTTCATCGGATCGCGGAGCGGCACATGCGCGGTGAGCGGCCGGATCACACCCTGCAGCCCACCGCGCTCGTGAACGAGGCGCTGATTCGCCTGCTGGGTGGCGCTTCGCTCCCCTTCGAGGATCGCACGCATTTCCTCCGTGCGGCCTCCCAGGCGATGCGGCGGGTGCTGGTGGATCACGCCAGGGCACGAAACGCGGCGAAGCGCGGTGGTCCCCTCTGCGTCACCCTCGATGAAAACATCGGCGGCACCGCGCCGCCGGTCATCGACATGCTGGTGCTCGACGACGCGCTGAATCGGCTTGCCGAAGCTGAGCCGCGATGGGCCCAGGTAGTGGAGCTGCGCTTCTTCGCGGGGCTCGAGGTCACGGAAATTGCGCAGACCCTCGGCGTCTCCACGGCGACCATCAAGCGCGACTGGAGATTTGCGCGCGCGTGGCTCGCGCGCGAGCTCGGGGAGCAGCCGGGAGAAACTATCGATGGGTGACTCACGCGAAGGCAATCGGTGAGCGACCCCATCGAACGTCTCCGGCGCATCCGCGACCTGTTCGATGCCTTGATGGATCGTCCGCCGGATGAGCGCGAAGACTATCTCGCCGCGATTCCGGACTGTGACGCCGAAATGCGCCGGGAGCTCGCCGCGCTGATCGCCGCTGACGGACGCACCGGACCCGAGCTCGAGCTCCCGCATGTGCGGGAAAGCAGGAGCCAGGAGCATGCGACGCTTGTGGGCCAGCGTCTCGGCGCCTACGAGGTGGTACGGCTGATCGGCATGGGCGGGATGGGAGCGGTCTACGAAGCAGTGCGTGCCGACGACCAGTACCGGAAGCGCGTCGCCATCAAGCTGGTCCAGGGCGGACTCGATTCGGGCCTCGCAGTGGCACGCTTCCGCCGCGAACGGCAGATCCTCGCGAGTCTCGAGCACCCCAACATCGCCACGCTGCTCGACGGCGGAATCACACCGGATGGCCGGCCCTTCCTCGTCATGGAATTCGTGGAAGGCGAGCCAATCACGAGCTGGTGCGACACTCACCTCGTACCGCTTCGGGAGCGTCTCGCACTCTTCAGACAAGTCTGCGGCGCCGTGCATCACGCGCATCAGAAACTGGTCATTCACCGGGATCTCAAGCCCGGCAACATTCTCGTCGGCGCCGACGGGAGCGTGAAGCTGCTCGACTTCGGCATCGCCAAGCTGCTGGGCTCCGATACCGGTGATGAGGCGCTGCCACTCACACGCGGCGGCGCCCGCACGTTCACGCCGGAATACGCCAGCCCCGAGCAGATTCGCGGCGACGCGCTGAGCACCGCCTCCGACATCTATGCGCTCGGCGTCGTCCTCTTCGAGCTCCTGACCGGGCGGAGACCGCACGTAGTGCCCGGGCACTCGCTGGTGGCGATCGAACGAGCTGTACTGGAAGACCCAATTCCCCGCCCGGGAGCGGTGGCCACCGAGGGCGCGGCCACCGCCTCCGGCGAACGCAGCGTCACCCGTCTCCGGCACAAGCTCGCGGGCGACCTCGACAGCATCACGCTCAAGGCGCTGAGCCAGGAACCCCAACGCCGCTACGCCTCGGCCGAAGCGCTGGGCGAAGACATCAATCGGCATCTGCGGGGCTTCCCCGTTCTCGCGCAGCGAGGATGGGGCGGCTATCGCTTCCGCAAATTCGTGCGACGAAATGCGGCTGCGGTGAGTCTCGCGGCACTCGTGCTCGTCGCGCTGATCGGCGGATTCATCGCGACGACGGCGGAGGCGCGTCGAGCCCGGAGCGCGCAGACGCGGGCGGAACGCGTCAACGACTTCCTGCGAGTGCTGCTCAGCAGCGTGCAGCCCACGACTGGCGGACGCGACGTACCGGTCTCCGAGATCCTCGACGCCGCCGCCCGGCGCGTCGATCTCGAGCTCGCGAGCCAGCCCGAAGTGCGCGCTGAGCTGGAGACGGTGATCGGTCAGAGCTACATGACCCTCGGCCGCTACGAGGAGGCGGAGCGGCATGTGCGGAATGTGCTCGCCATCAGGCAGCAGCTAACTCCACGAAGCCCGCTCGTGGTGGCGGCACTCAACGACCTGGGTGGTGTCTTCCTCGGCACAGGCGAGAATGATCAGGCCGACTCGATCTTCAAGTCGGGGCTGGCGCTCGAGGACAGCATAGCAAGCGGGCCGGACACGCTCCTCGCCTCGCTGCTCGACAACCGCGGAAGCGTCGAGCACGCGCGAGGCCAGCCGGCCGAAGCGGAGCGCCTGCATCGACAGGCGCTGACGATCCGGCGCAGTCTCCTCGGCGACCACAGCGACAAGGTCGCCTTTTCGATGAACAACGTGGCGGTTTCGCTGGGAGAACAGAACAACTGGGCGGCGGCGGAATCGCTGCACCGCGCCGCGATCGCGATCCTCAAAACCAATCATCCGGAGCCGAGCACGATGGTCGCGGACGCGGAGGATGCGCTGGCGACCGCGCTGGATCTCCAGGGCAAGAATGCGGCGGCCGAGAGTACGTACGTCGAGGTGATCGCACTGCGCCGCTCGCTGCTCGGCCCGCAGCACCCGATGTACGCCTGGACGCTCTCCAATTATGCGATGTTCGTCTTCGATCAGGGCCGCTACCGTGAAGCCGCGGACCTGAGCGAGCAGATTCTCGCGCTGCGGGGGAAGACTCTCCCGGAGAGTCATCCCATGATCGCCGCGGCGCTGCAGACGGTGGGGCGCGCCCGTGACAAGGCGAACGATCGCAAGGGTGCCGCAGAGGCGCTCGAAGAGAGTCTCGCGCTCCGGCGGCGCTATCTGCCGGCCGGCAGCTGGCTGATCGCCAGCTCGGAGGGAATTCTCGCCGAGCACTATACGCTGGTGGGCGACTATCCGCGGGCCGAAACGCTGCTGCTCGACGCCAATGCAATCAATCTGCATAGCCTGGGCGCCGACAATCCGCGCACCATCGCGAATACGCGGAGAATCGTGACGCTGTACCAGGCCTGGAAGCGGCCGGACAAGGTACGCGAGTTCCAGGCGAAGCTCCCGGCTCCGGCGCCGTGATCCCCGGGGTGATTCGTTGCCGCCTTTATGAGTGATGACCACGCGCGCGAACGGGGAACATGGTCCAGCTCATCTTCCGGCACATCAGCGGCTCCCGCGCGACCGAGATCGACGTCGTGCCGCTCGGCGC
>JBDUEA010000164.1:0-7312 GCA_040002695.1 Gemmatimonadota bacterium
GCGAGGTGCGGCTGCTCGATGCCGACGGAAAACCGCTGGAGACGCCGCCACACCCGTAAGCTCCAGCCGGGCGGATACGGACTCACTCCCTTTGTGGAGCGAGAAAATAATCGAGGGCCCAACCGGGCCCTCGATTTTATTTCCAGCAGAGAATGAATATCCGGGGCACCCGCGCTAGGCGTGCGCCTCCGGCGACACCGCCGGCGCTATCGGTGCCGTCACTTCCGCCCGACGGCTCCGACGGTGCGCCAGCCGCTGCTGAAAGTGATCCATGTAGGTGTAGACCACCGGCGTCACATAGAGCGTGATGATCTGTGAGAAAGCGAGTCCGCCGACGACGGCGACACCCAGGGGCCGGCGGGATTCCGCGCCCGCACCGGTGCCCAGCGCGATGGGGAGCGTGCCCATCAGCGCCGCGAAGGTCGTCATCATGATCGGCCGGAAACGCACCTTGCACGCCTCGAGAATCGCCTCCTCCGCCGACTTGCCGTCCTTTCGCTCCGCCTCGACCGCGAAGTCGATCATCATGATGGCGTTTTTCTTGACCAGTCCGACCAGCATGATGATGCCGACGAAAGCATAAATGCTGAGGTCCATCCGGAAGATCAGCAGCACCAGTAACGCGCCGAAGCCAGCGAACGGCAGTCCGGAGAGAATCGTGAGCGGGTGAATGAAACTCTCGTACAGGATGCCGAGGACGAGGTAGATGACCACGATCGCCAGCAGGAGCAGAGTGAGAAGCCCGGATTGCGCCTGCTGGAACGCCTGCGCGGTGCCGGCGAACTGGGTGGTAATGCCGGCCGGCAGGGTAGTGCGCGCGAGATCCTGGACTCGAGTCACGGCTTCACCGAGTGAGACGCCGGGCGCGAGGTTGAAGGAGATCGTCACCGACGGCATCTGGCCCGAATGATTGACCGTGAGCGGCCCGACCACCGGCTGCACCGTCGCGAGCGAGGTGAGGGGCACGAGATCGCCATTGGCCGCCCGGATCGTGAGCAGGTTGAGCGCATTCAGGTTCCGCTGGTACTGCGGCAGCAGTTCCATCACCACCCAGAACTGGTCGGTCTGGGTGAAGATCGTCGAGACCTGCCGGGCGCCGTAGGCGTTGTAGAGCGCCGACTCGATGGATTCCACGGTGAGGCCCAGCGACGCCGCACGATCCCGGTTGATGGTCACCTGGACCTGGGGATTCTTGATCTGCAGATCGCTGCTGACATCCATGAGTCCCTGCAGCCCCCGCATTTTCACTTCGAGATCACCTGCGGCCGCGAACAGCGCCTTGATGTCCTGTCCCTGGATCGTGAACTGATAGATGCTGCGGGAGGAGCGCCCACCGACATTGATCACCGGAGGATTGGTGATGAAGACCCGCATGCCGGGCACGCGGTTCACCTTGGCGGTGAGCTCCCGGGCCACGTCATCCGCGCTGAGCGGGCGCTCGTTGCGCGGCTTGAGGTGAATGAACAGGCCCCCCTGATTGATGGCGGAGGAGCGTCCGCTGACACCCACCGAAGACATGAACCCCGCCACGTTCGAATCGGCCTGCACGATGGCCGCGACCTGCTGCTGGTGCTGGACCATGGCATCGAAGGAGGTGCCCTCCGCCGCGAGCGTGGATCCGTTGAGCTGGGCCTGGTCCTCGCTCGGGATGAATCCCTTCGGCACGATGACACCGAGCCAGACCGTCGCGAGCAGGATCAGAAAGGAAAAGATCATCGTCATTCGGCGGTGCCGCATTACCCAGGTCAGGGAATGCTCGTAGCCACCGAGGACCCGGTCGTAGAAGCGCTCCGTAGCAGTGTAGAACCGGCCATGCTGCTCTTCACGACTCGGCTTGAGAAAGCGGCCGCACAGCATCGGGGTCAGCGTGAGGGAGACGAATCCAGATACGAGGATCGCGGCGCTGATCGTCACCGCGAATTCGTGGAAGAGCCGCCCGATCAGTCCGCTCAGCAGGAGGACGGGAAGAAAGACCGCGACGAGCGAGAGCGTCATCGAAAGAATCGTGAACCCGATTTCGCGGGCGCCGTTGAGCGCCGCCTCCATGGGCGCTTCCCCCATCTCCATGTGCCGGACGATGTTCTCCAGCATCACGATCGCGTCGTCCACCACGAACCCCACCGACAGCGTGAGCGCCATCAGCGAGAGGTTGTCCAGCGTGTAGCCCAGCGCATACATGACTGCGAACGTCCCCACGAGCGACATCGGCAGCGCCAGGCTCGGGATCACCGTGGCGGACACATTCCGGAGAAAGAGAAAGATGACCAGCACCACGAGCCCGAGGGTCAGCCCGAGCGTGAACTTCACGTCGGTGACCGACTCCTGAATCGAGGTGGACCGGTCGTACAGCGTTTCGATGTGGACGGCCTTCGGGAAATCCGGCTGGAGTTGCGCGAGCAGTGCCTTCACACCCTGCGCCACTTCGACCGTGTTCGTCCCCGGCTGCCGCTGCACTGCGAGGACGATGGCGCGCTCGCCGTTGAACCAGCTCGCGACCTTGCTGTCCTGCACGCCGTCAATCACCTGGCCCAGATCTCCCAGGCGCACGGGAACGCCATTGCGGTACGCCACGGGAAGTGGCCGGAAGGCCGCCGCGTCGAGCAGCTGTCCGTTCGCTTTGACGGTGTAGGCCTGATCGGTTCCCCAGAGCACACCGGTCGGCAGATTCACATTGCCCGTGGAGACGGCGGCGGCCACCTCGTCGATGCCGATCTTCCGGGCCTGGAGCGCCTGCGGATCGAGCTGGATGCGCACCGCGTACTTCTGCGAGCCATACACCTGCACCTGGGCCACGCCATCCACCGACGAGAGCCGCTGCGCGAGGAAAGACTCGGCGTACTGGTCGAGTGCGGGCAGCGACAGCGAGGGCGAAGTCAGCGCGAAGTAAATGATGGGCGACGCCGACGGGTCGACTTTCCGGTAGGACGGCGGCAGCATCCCCTGTGGAAGCTGGCCGAGGGTTTTGGAGATCATGGCCTGCACGTCGGCCGCGGCCGCATCGATGTTCCGGTTGAGCGAGAACTGGATCGTGATGGAGGTCGAGCCCTGGCCGCTGGTCGACGTCATCAGGTCCACACCGGCGATCGTGGAGAACTGTTTCTCGAGCGGCGTCGCCACCGCGGAGGCGATCGTCTCCGGGCTTGCGCCTGGCAGGCTCGCGCTCACGTTCACGGTGGGATAGTCCACCGGAGGCAGATCGCTCACCGGCAGCAGCCGGTAGGCGACGATGCCGAATATGAGAATGCCGGACATGACGAGCGTCGTCATGACCGGTCGGCGGATGAATGGCTCGGCAATATTCACTGACTGCTCCCGGTGGAATCCGCGGCTGCGGTGGAGTCTCCGCGAACGATCTGAACTTTGATTCCCGGCGAGACTCTCGACTGCCCGTCCACCACCACCTGGTCTCCCTCCTTGAGGCCCTGGTCTACCACGAGATCGGAGCCGACGGCCCAGGCAGTGCGGACCGGCCGGTTCGTGACGCCGCCGTCAGTGCCGACCAGGTAGACGTACTGCCCCTGCTGGCTCTGCAGCACCGCGGCCGAGGGAATCCGGATCGCCCGCGGATTCACCAGCAGTTGGAGCCGGACGTTCACGTACGCGCCCGGCCAGAGTGCATCATCGGTATTCGCGAACTGGGCCTTGAGCATCACGGTGCCCGTGGTCGAGTCCACCGCGTTGTCCACGAAGACCAGCGCGCCGCTCGGCACCGAGTCGCCGGCGGCCGTGCGCGCACGCACGGGAAGCTGGCGCTGCTGACGCTGCCGCTGAATCTCGCCGAGTTGCGCGGCGGGCACCGCGAACCGGACCAGGATCGGCCTGATCTGGTTGATCGTGACGAGCGGAGCGGTTCCGCCGGTCCGCACCAGGTTGCCGGCGCGGAGGAGCAGTCCGCCGGTGCGGCCGCCTATGGGGGCGCGGATCGTGGTGTATTCGAGGTTGAGCCGCGCGTTCTCGACGGCGGCACTGTCGGCTGCAAGTGTCGAGCGAAGCGCCGCGGCCGTCGTGGTCACCTGCTCGTACTGCTGCGCCGTGACATAGTCCTGCTTGACGAGACCGGCATAGCGCTGCGCGTCGGCATCGGCACCGGTCGCGTTGGCCTGATCGCGATGCAGCATCGCCTCCGCCTGGGCCAGCGCGGCCTGCGAGGGACGCGGATCGATCCGGAACAGTTCCTGACCAGCGTGCACCTCATCTCCTTCCGTGAAATCCACCTTGAGGAGTGTGCCACCCACCTGCGGCAGCACCGCGACGCTGTGCAGCGCCTCCGCGGTACCGGTCGCTTCAACCTCGTATGGCGCGGGCTGCAGCACGACTCGGGTCACGCGGACCGGAACTCGCTCGGGAGGCGGTGCCTTCGGCGAGCTGCACGCTGAACCGATGAGCCCGGTGAGCAACGGGAAGAGGAACAGGGCGCGTCCGGCCGAAGCAGAGTTCATCGCGAATCGGGTTGAGTAAGGGTGGAGTCAGCGGTCAGGTTGAGCCCCGGAGTGCCGTGCAGGTCGAGCAGTCCCGCATCGTGGGACAGTTGGGCCAGCGCGGTAGACCAGTCGAGCCGGGCCTGCACCTGCTGGGCGCGGGCGTTGGCCAGCGCGGTCTGCGCGGTCAGCAGGTCGAGCACCGTGCCGACACCCGCCTTATAGCGCGCGAGTGCAACCTGCTGGGACTGCTGCGCGCTCGCGAAAAGCGTCTCGGAGGTATGCACTCGGCGAGCCGAGGTCTGCAGCGCGTAGTAGGCGCTGAAGACCTGAAAAATCACCTGCTGCTGGAGAGAACGGGTGTCGGCGGCCGCCGCCTCCGCCAGTGCCTTCGCCTCCTGCTGGTTGTACTCCCGGGTGAATCCGCTGAAGAGCGGAATCGCGACACCGAGCGTGACGGTGTACGTGGTCCCCGAGACATTCCGGCTCGGGATGTACTGATAGCCGGTGTTGCCGCTCAAGCTGAGCGAGGGAAGGCGCTGCGCTCGAAGCTCACCGACGCGCGCCGCGGCCTGACGCTCGCGCGCGTACGCCGCCGCGAGATCGGGACGGAGCCGGACCGCCTGCGCCACGAGTGTCTCCACGCTGTCGGCGACCGCGCCGATCGCCGGGCCCTGCGGCGCCGTCGAGATTTCATAGGGGAGTGTGGCGGGAAGGCCCATCGAGACCGCAAGACCGCCGCGCGTCGTCTGGACCTGGCCCTCGGTCGTCTCGAGCGCGAGATCCGCCTGCGAGAGCGCGGTACGCGCCTGCAGCACGTCCGCGATCGTCGCGAGGCCGGCATCATGCCGCGCCTGTGCGGCGGCCAGTCCGGCCGCGGCCTCTTCGCGCGCCGTCCGTTCCGCGGTCAGCAGCGAAAGGTTCGCGGCGTACGCGAAGTACGCGGACTCTACCTGCAGCACGACGTTCTGCAGCACCGCATTGTGGTTGAAGTCCGCCGAGATGAGCGCCTGACGGGATTCCTCGATGACGCCGGAGCGGCCGCCGAGATCGAGCAGCAGCCACGAGAACGTGACGGCAGGGGAGTAGAGCGTCTGCTGAACCGCCTGTCTCCCCTGCGAGGCAACGGTCTTGAGCCGGGTCATGTCGACGCTCGCGTCGATCGTCGGAAAGTACGCGCCATGCGCGGCGCCGTAGGCCGCTGCCGCAGCGCGGGCATTGGCCCACGCCGATTGAGTCGTCGGATTATTCCGGAGTGCCACGTCCAGCACGTCGGTGAGAGAGAGCGACTGAATGCGCGAGGCGAGCTGAGTCGGAAGCGCCGCGGGCTCGACTATCGGCATCGAGTGGTCGGCGATCCGCGGAGGAGGAACCCACGCCGTGTCCGCAGACGGCGCGGTCGGACGGGCGCCGGCCAGGTGGGGCGGGGCGGGGGTGCAGGCACCCGAGATCAGTAGCGCCAGCAGTGGAGCTCGGTGAATCCCGGGAAGACGCGTGCATGCCGTCGCTCGGCGCCTCGCCGACGCGAGACAATGTGCGGCGAGCGATGTGGGTCGTAGAGGTTGAACGTCGCGCATCCCGCTTCCGTGCTGGCGTTGGAGTGGACAGAAGCGCAGAAACATCGCGCCGCCTTCAGGCGATCGCCGCCGTAGCGTGGCAGCTCCGGCGGCGATGGCACCGAGGCGAATCCGGGAGTCGCCGGACAACGCCCAAAATCCGTGGCAATTGTCGGTTGCCGACCTCGTACTGTACGCATACCCCGCGAGTCTTGTTGAAGCCCGCGAACTCGGCGCGCCCGCCGGTCGGTTGCGACTGCTGCGGGAATCGGATGTCGAAGGTGCCGCGGTGGGGAGGCCACAAACACGGCGGCTCGCAGGACGAGCGCCAGTGCGTCGATCGGTGAAGCTGGTCTGCGGAGTCTCGGAGGATCGAGCGGACCAACCTGAGGACGTGGAGAGCGAGCTTGCCCGCTGCATTGTGGCCGGGCAGGGAACCCGACCATGGCGCTGTGCTAAGGCGACGGCGCTAGCTGATGTATTACTCGAACTAAGCTTCGTATACTATTCTGCTGCTACAGCTTAGGCAGCGTCACCCCAACCTGTTTCTGATACTTGCCTTTCTTGTCCGCGTAGCTCGTCTCACAGATGTCATCGGCGTCGGCTTCGAAGAACAGCACCTGACAGATCCCTTCATTCGCATAGATCTTCGCCGGCAGTGGCGTCGTGTTCGAGATCTCCAGCGTCACGAAGCCTTCCCACTCGGGTTCGAATGGCGTCACGTTGGTGAGGATGCCGCAGCGCGCGTACGTGGACTTGCCGACGCAGATAGTCAGAACGTTCCGCGGAATCCGGAAGTATTCGACCGAGCGCGCGAGCGCAAAGCTGTTCGGAGGGACGATGCAGACGTCGCCGCTGAACTCGACGAAGCTCTTCTCGTCGAAGTTCTTCGGATCGACGATCGCCGAGAGTGCGTTGGTGAAGATCTTGAACTCGGGAGCCACGCGCATGTCGTAGCCGTAGGAGGAGACGCCATAGCTGATGGCGCCCGAGCGCACCTGGCCGTCGGTGAAGGGCTCGATCATCGCATGCTCGCGGGCCATCCGGCGGATCCAGCGATCAGACTTGATGGACATGGGGCCTCGGAAAAGAGAGGGCGGAAATAAAAGGCCGTGAGGGGTGAGGGGTAAGGGGGAGGGGCAACGGGAAGCGGGAAAGGGGAAATGGGAAAGGCTTTCGAAGGAAGAACCGCCAACCGTCGGCATTCATCATCCCACACCCTGCGCCTTTTGCAATTACTCTCCCGCCAGCTTCCCCATCCGCTCCCGCACGTCGTGCAGCACGTTCTGAAGATCCGGATCGGCGTCCCGCCAGAGATCGATGAATCGTCCATACCAG
>JBDUEA010000165.1:0-7289 GCA_040002695.1 Gemmatimonadota bacterium
CCTGCCCCGCCCCCTCGACCCGCACCACCACGTCATCCTTGAATGCGAACCATCCGGTGGTCGCCGTCGCCTCGATGCGGCCTGCGGTGGAATCCACCGCGACGATATCCCAGCCCATGGCTCGGGCGGCTCTCTCCGCTCTCCGAAAAGCCTCTGCCGGTGCCTCACTCAGCTCGAGCGTGCGAAGATCCGGATAACCCTTCTTCTGCTCGGCCGCGACTTCCTTGCCACCATAGCTCGCCGGATTGCGCGCGTTGGCGCGTAGCGGGAGCACCGCGACGAAGACGGGAGGGTTATCCGTGTCGGTAGTGACATCGTGAATGGGCGGCGCCGACTTCGCTCGACTGAGCCAGAACCAGGGAACACCGGTGGCTACCGCGCCCAGCGCAAAGGCGAGCACCAGAGTTCCGATCCCCACGCGTGGCGTCCGTGACAGCATCATGAGCAGAAGCACCACGGACAGAATCATCGCGACGATGCCGGCATATGCTCCCCACTTGAGGAGGGTAAAGCCGAAGGGAAATTGATAGAGGCCAAGCCGGACTCCCGGACCGGAGATGAGCAGGCAGAGCGCTGCGACCAGGCCGATCAGGAGTGCCGCACGAGTCGGTTTCATGGCGGATCAGGGTTGAGGGTGGGACGAGAGCTACTTGGGAACCGCGGCGGGACGCACCGGTGGTCCGGTCAGTCGAACGGTGCCGGGTTCCAGCGCAATCGCGGCGCCGGCCGGAATCTCGACGAACAGGTCCCGCCCGGACGAGGTCAGCGCCGGATACCTGACACCGACCTGATTGAGCATCGGGTCGAGCAGGCCATCCGGAATCGCGACATCGTTGAGAGTGACCCCGCGCAGCCGGAAGTGTACGGCCCGCGGCCCTGCACTCATCAGGCCGACGCTGGCGACGATCCAGGTTTCCGGATCGAACATCGCAAGCACCGGCCCTAATTCTGCCTGCGCTTCGGGTGGAAGATCACGAATCCGCCCCCGGAACTGGATTGCCGACGTGTCCACATTCACCGTGAATTGCAGCGTGGACGGGATCGGGTGGACGCCGAGTCGGGCCATCAGGTAGGCAGCGAAGTCTCCGCCCGAAACGGTGCGCACTGGTATCAGGCGATCGACCAGTACCGAATCCACCGCCGCCGATGCTCGCACCACGCCGCTGTCACTGAGGGACATCCGCAGGCTGTCCTGCGCCTCGAGGCGCGAACCGGTTCCTGAGATGAGAACCGCCAGAATCAGACACGCGAAGGACCGTCGCACGCGGGTGATCAGGAGTGTCCGAGTGAAAGCGCGGCATCCACGTAGTCGAGGGCGTCCGCCACCGACACGTCAAAGGCGCTCGCCTGCCCCCGATCCATGGCGGCCCGCCACTCCTTATATGTCGCCTGGTAGTCCGGCAGCGTCACCGATTCAGCCACGATCGTGGTCAGGCTTCTCCTGAGCGCGGCCTCGGTCAGCGGAATGTGCAGCACTTCCGTCGTGAATCCGCTCGGCGCGTGGGCGTTCGAAATCCTGAGGCCCCGGACACTCACGTGCATCAGTCGCTTTCCCGCCACTCCCGGATCGAGCTGCAGAATGACGAGAGTGGATTTCTCCTCGCCTTTGCGTGTGTGATAATGCCACTCCTGTCCGACCTTGAGTGGCTTGACCGGTGGGATCGCCGCGAGCGGACCAGCAGCGCCGAGGAGTGCGAGCGCCACGATACCCGACAGATGTCTGCCGCGAAATACCTGCATGAGTCCCCTGCAAAATCGAAGTGAGTGACGCTCGGCGCTCATGATGACAACTCCGCCGCCTCCGACGCCAGCGGCGGCCTCCGTCCCTGCCACCAGCGCCAGAGATAATATGCCGGAATGCCGACCAGCGTGATCCCGAGCGTGATGCCGGTGTTGAACGGATCGGTCCACAGCGCGTTCAGCACCATGGCGACCGAGGCCACCAGAAAAAGGATCGGTATGATCGGATAGCCCCAGGCCTTGTACGGACGCACCAGGTCGGGCCGGGTCCGCCGGAACACAAAGACAGCCGCCACGGCCAGCGCGTAGAACGGCCAGATACCGAGGATGAATTTATCGGCGAGCTGCTGGAAGTCATTGAAGAGGACGTAGACTACGCCGAGCGTCGTCGCAAGCAGAATGGCGACGGACGGGGACTTGAATCGAGGCGACACCCGTGCGATCACGCGGAAAAAGAGACCCCGATCCGCCATCGCGAAGAAAATTCGGGGACCCGTCATCATCGATCCGTTCAGCGTGCCGAAGCACGAGAGCATCACGATGGCCGAGATGACCGCGGCGCCACGCGTCCCGAGCAGAGGGATATGCTCCGCCGCCGTCGCCGCGATGAGCTTCGCTCCGCCCATTTCCGGCACCGGAACGAGATAGATGTACGCCAGGTTGAGCGCGAGGTAGACGACAACGATGAGCGCGGTACCGAGGATCAGCGCCAGCGGAAGCACACGTGCGGGATCCTTGACCTCGCCGCCCATGAACGACAGGTCGGCCCAGCCATCGTACGTCCACATGATCGCGATGAGCGCGGTCCCCAGCACCGAGAGATTGAATCCGCCCTGCCAGGCGTTGCTGAAATGACTCGCGCTCCCGTTTCCCGCAAAAAAGGCCAGCAGCACCAGCGCCGCGAGGGCGCCGTATTTTCCCACGGTCGTGAAGTTCATGACGATCGACGCGAAGCTGACACCCACGTAATTGAACAACCCGACCAGCATCACGGCCACCGCGGCGATCCAGTGGACCTGCTGCGCGGTGAGAGGCACGAAGTATCCGAGGTATTCGGCAAAGATCGTCGCAATGGCGCCGAGTGCGGAGGCGCGGATGACGGTGAGCTCGGTCCACCCGAATAGAAAGGCGGGGAGCGGGCCGAAGGCTTCGAGGATGTACGCGAACACGCCACCCGAGCGAGGTAGAGCCGCCGCGAGCTCGGCATAGGTCAGCGCGCCGAACAGCGCGATCACCCCGCCCAGCACCCACGCCAGAATCACCGGCCCCGGCGCGCCGAGCTTCTGCGCAACGCCGGCGGGCACTCTGAAGATGCCGCTGCCGATGGTGGACCCGACCAGCACTGCCACGGCGCTCCAGAGACCGAGATGCCTCGGCAGCCGCTCGCCGTACTGGTCACGCGGGGGAATGGGCATTGAACTCCAAAAATGGCGGAAATGCTGAAAGGTAGGAAAGGGCGGAGAAGGTGGGCCTTCACCGGAGGATTCTTGACTGGAAAGTAGGCCCAACCCGGGAAATCGGCCACACTCGCCGAAAATCGGACAGTCGGGGCTGGTATCGATGGAACCCGCTGGCCCCGCAAGGCTTAAGGATCCGATTCCGGAGCCGGTGGGAGCGATTCCTCTCCGTCTTCTCCGCCCTCTCCGCCTCCTCATCCCTCTCCTTGACATCGCCTTACCGAAACCCGTTCTTTCCGCGCTGGCCAGAGGTATTACCGGCCGGCGGACCTTCCAGTCGGGGTGATCAGGAATGCCAGAAGCAGTGGCGCGGCATCTCCGCGTCTATCGCAGGACGGCCCTCTCGGCCGCGAGTCTTGCGTTCGGGCTCATCGTCCTGGGCGGGGTCGTGCGGATCAGTGGGTCCGGGCTCGGTTGTGGCGATCACTGGCCCCTCTGCAACGGGCAGTGGTTTCCTCCCCTCGATCTTCCCACACTCATTGAAATCGGGCACCGTTGGGTGGCGGCTCTCCTGAGCGCCACGGTCATCGGACTGGCCGTCGTGGCCTGGCGACAGCAACGCGGCAATCCGGAGCTCCGCGGGCCGGCCACGGTCGCGCTTATCCTGCTCGTGATCCAGGTGCTGCTCGGGCCCGTCATCGTGAAGCTGGATTTGCCGCCGGGCGTCATCGTCGTCCATCTCCTGAACGCGATGGTGCTGCTCAGCGTCCTTGTCATCGCGGCGCTCCGCGCGTCCGATCAGCTGAAGCAAACGGCCAGGATTTCGGCCGGGATTGCGGGCAGACCACTCATCCATGCGACCGCCACACTCGGATTCGTGGTGATTCTCTTCGGGGGAATGGTTGCCAACCTGAACGCCGGCCTCGTCTGCCAAGGTTTTCCTCTCTGCCAGGGACAACTCGGACCGCCGCTCTCTACGCTCGGGATCATTCACTGGACACACCGGATTCTCGCGTTCAGCTTCCTGGCACTCGTCGTCACCGTCCTGGTTCGGGTCTCCCGCCGCAGGGAAGAGGCGGCACGTCCGCTCCGTCGTGCGGCATGGATGACACTCGTAGCGACGCTCGCGCAGATAGGCATCGCGGCGAGCATGGTGCTTCACCTGTTGCCCGCTCCACTCCGCGCGCTGCACCTGCTGGCCGGCACGGCCGTCTGGGCATCGCTGGTCGTCCTGGTCTATCGTGCCGGCCGGACTCCGGCGGAAGGAGTTGAAATGGCGACCGCGGCCCCGAACCTCGACGCGCGCCCCTCGCTGCTCGCCGACCTGGTCACGCTCACCAAGCCACGCATCATCTCCCTGCTGCTGGTCACCACGGTCGCCCCGATGTTCATCACCGGCCGCGGCGTGCCATCCTTTTCACTGGTCATGTGGGTGATCGTCGCGGGATACCTGATGGCCGGCGGCGCCAATACCATCAACATGTGGTTCGACCGGGATATCGACGACAAGATGTCGCGAACCCGTTTGCGCCCCATCCCTTCCGGACGGATGTCTCCGGCGTCCGTACTGACTTTCGGGATTCTACTCGCGGCGATCGCCTTTGCGCTCTTCTACTACCTTATCAATCCGCTGAGCGCGTGGCTCGCGCTTGGCGGACTGCTCTTCTACGTCTTCGTCTATACCGTCTGGCTCAAGCGCATCACGCCGCAGAACATCGTGATCGGCGGCGCCGCCGGCGCATTTCCTCCACTGGTCGGCTGGGCCGCAATGACCGGTGGCCTCGACCTCGCGGCCGTATATCTCTTCGCGATCATCTTCTACTGGACGCCGCCGCATTTCTGGGCGCTGGCGCTGATCAAGCAGGGCGAGTATTCCAAGGCGGGCATCCCCATGATGCCATGCGTACGTGGAGACCACGGTACCAAATTGCAGATGCTCGCCTATACCATCATGCTCCTGCCACTCACGATCGCCCCATCCTTCTTCGGCGCGCTCGGAGTCTTCTACGGCGTCGCGGCCGCGCTCCTCGGCGCCCGGCTGCTCTGGTACTGCGTGCGCCTGCTCAAGGAATCCGGCGTCACCCCGACCGCGTGGAAGATGTACAAGTATTCGCTGCTCTACCTCGCGCTCCTCTTCGTCGCGATGGGGATCGACCGTGCGCTGCCATTCGGACACGGCTTCGAGCGGCGCGAAGTCCTCATTCTGCAGCACCCGGATCAGGAAGCGATGCGCGAAATGCCGGGCATGCCGGGAATGGTTCATTGACGCCAGCACCGACCCGGCCTTCCTCATGCCGAAGCCCTCATTTTCGAATAAATCGAGCAGGGGCGCCCACGAGGCGCCCCTGCTAATTTTCGGCCCATGACTCCCGCCCCAACTGCCCCAACCGCGTCACCGCGCCGCCGGCTCGCGTCTCCGAAACCGCTCATCCGGCTCTGGCCGCGAGTGCGGCCGTACCGCCATCAGCTCCTGCTCGCCTTTCTGGCTCTGGTCGCGAGTGCGGGCATCGGCCTCATATTCCCGCTCGCCGTGCGGTACCTCCTCGATGCCGCATTCGTCAAAGGCGGCCGGCCGGCACTGGATCGAATCGCACTCGAGCTGCTCGGTCTCTTCGCCATTCAGGCGCTCCTCAATTACGCGCAGACCTATCTGTTGAGCGCCACTGGTGAGCGAGCCGTCGCCGGCCTTCGCGAGGAACTGTTCGCCAAGTTGCTCAGGATGCCGCCCGGGTTCTTCGCGGATCGTCGCACCGGTGAGCTCACCAGCCGCCTCACCACGGATGTTGGGCTGCTGCAAGGCGTGCTCAGCCACCAGATCGCGGAATTCAGTCGCCAGGTTCTCGCGCTCTCTGGCGGCGTCATCGTCCTCACCTACATGCAGCCGAGGCTCACGTTCACCGCACTCGGCGTGGTGCCATTGGTGGTCGGATCAGCGGTCTTCTTCGGAAGGCGGCTCCGCCGGATAACCACGGGCGTGCAGGACAAGGTGGCCGAAGCCACGGCCGTGGCCGAGGAAGCATTCAGCCAGATTCGCACGGTCCAGAGTTTCGTGCAGGAGCCCGCGGAGCGCGGACGTTATGGAGAGCGCATTCGGCAGGTAGTAGTCGCCGCACTCGAGCGCGCCCAGGTCCGCGGTGTCTTTTTCGGGGTGATCACGTTCTCGACGTTCAGCGGGATGGTCATCGTACTCTGGCAGGGCGGGTTGCAGGTGCTCGAGGGCCGGCTCACCGCGGGCGCGCTGGTCATGTTCCTGCTCTATACCATCACCATTGCTGCCGCAATCGGAGCGTTGACTTCGTTTTTCAGCAGCTACCAGGAAGCCCTCGGCGCCGCAGAGCGGGTGTTCGAGATCCTCGAGGCTCCGGTCAGCCTCTCCGATCCGCTGCAGCCGGTCGCATTGCCATCGCCGGCGCGTGGGGATGTGTTGCTCGAGAAAGTTTCCTTCCGATATTCCGCTGAGCCCGACACGCCGTGGGCCCTGCGGGAGCTTTCGCTCCATCTCCGGCCCGGTGAAGTCGTCGCAGTGGTGGGGCCCTCCGGTGCGGGCAAGACCACACTCGCTTCATTGCTGGTGCGTTTCTGGGACGTGACCGAAGGCCGGATACTTCTCGATGGCGTGGACATCCGCTCTCTCCGCCTGGCTGATCTGCGCGGCACGGTGGGGCTCGTTCCCCAGGAGCCGGCGCTTTTCAGCGGTACTGTGCGCGAGAATATCGCGTACGCCCGGCCCAGTGCTACGGATGCCCAGGTTGAGGACGCAGCCAGGGCCGCGCATGCCGCGGAATTCGTCGAGCGGCTTCCCGATCGCTACGAGACGATCGTCGGAGAGCGTGGCGTCAAGCTCTCCGGAGGCCAGCGCCAGCGCATTGCCATCGCGCGCGCCATTCTCAAGGACCCGGCGGTGCTTCTGCTCGATGAAGCGACCAGCAGTCTCGACACCGAGAGTGAGCGGCTGGTCGAAGACGCGTTGGAGCGTCTCATGGTAGGCCGAACGACGCTGATCATCGCGCACCGGCTGAGTACTGTGCGCCGGGCGGACCGGCTGGTGGTGCTGCAGCACGGCAAGATCGTGGAAGCGGGGACTCACGGAGAACTGCTTGCAGCCGGCGGTCTCTATTCCCGCCTCTACCATCGGCAGTTCAGGGAGGGAGA
>JBDUEA010000166.1:0-7273 GCA_040002695.1 Gemmatimonadota bacterium
GCCAATCTCAGGTTTGGTGCGCTGCCTACCCGCCCCGAAGAAATGGAGCACGCGGAGGTTGCCGTCGAACGGCTCCGCGTTCTATTGAATTGGGTGCCTGACACTGACATCGCGACGGGACTGCAACGAACCCTGGATTTTCAGGCCGCCCGCGTCTGACACTGGATACTTGCCGCACGCGCCGACAACGCTCCCCTGGAGATCGTAATGCGTTTTAATCTGAAGGACATGAATGGCGCGACGCTCGAACGCGCGGCCCGCGAGTACGAAGAGCAGGGATACTTCATCCTCGAGGGTGTGGACCAGGCGATCATGAAGAATTTTCGCCCGATCCTCGCGAGCATGATCGGGGTGAGCGACGAAGAGATGACCACGGTCCTCGACCCCAACAGCCCGCCGGTGATCCTTCCGGTCGAGGTCCGGCAGCGGCTCTCCCGCGTCACGACCACGCCCGAACTCACGCACCAGATTCTCACGCCGCTTGGTGAGGTCTTTACCCGGCTCATCGGCCCGCTGGTGCATATCAGCAGTACGTTCCACGCCCAGTTCAAGGGCGGCGACGTGAAGCCGGTCGATCATGGTGGCTACGATCCCAACGCACAGTACCTCGAGGTCCAGGGCCAGTACCTCATCCATCAGGATTTCAGCGGCGCGGCCATTCCGACGACGCCCTGCGGACTCACGCTCTGGGTCGCGATGAATTCCTGTCCGGACTGGAACCTGCGCCTCTATCCGGGCAGTCATCGGCACGGGCTGCTCTGCAACCAGTGGCTCCCGCTCGACGACGCGCGTCTCAAGCCGTTCGGCGAATTCGTGGACGTACGCGCTGAAGCCGGCATGGCGGTGATCTTCAATTCGCTGCTTCTCCACTCGAGCAGCAACCCGGGCTTCAAGCGCCGAGTGAGTTGCGACATCCGGTTTTTCCCCTTCACCGGATTTCTGCCCTCGCAGGTGCACGTGCTGAATGATCATCCGTTGCAGACGATCCGGCAGGGACTCCAGCGCAAGGACGGCCCGACCCTTCGGGCGCCGCTGCTCGAGAGCCTGGCATTCATGGGGCAGGAAGTCTTCCAGGACGGCGTGCCACCGCACTCGATTCTCAACTGGGCGAACTATCTCGACCAACTGCTTCACGGCGACCTCGATGGCGCACGCGCGACGATGGAGCGTTTCGTCAATCGCGAGCTGGGCGCCGATGGACCGGAAGCGTACATCCCCAAGTTCCACAACAAACAGGTTCACCGGGCGACCCTGAGCGGTGTGCGCGACCGCATCGCCGCCCTCGAGCCGGACGCACCAGAGCTGGCCGGTCTGGATCACCTGATTTCGGGAACCGCGGCCGTCGGCGCCTGAGGCGCAGACCGACCGGGCCAGAGGCGTCTCATGACAGCAGCGGACAAGGCGGCGCGAGCCACCGGACCCGATATCTCCCTCATCATGCCGTGCTACAATGAGGAGGAGAATCTCGGCTACACGATTCCGCGCCTGATCTCGGCCTTTTCCAAGGAAGGCTACCGGTTGCAACTGGTCGCGGTGAACAATGGATCACGGGACCGTACCAGCGACGTCATTGCGGAGCTCGCCAGCCGGTATCCCGAAGTCACGCCCGCGAAGGTGGAAAAGAATATCGGGTTCGGGCAGGGAATTCTGGCGGGGATCCCGCACTGCACGGCGACCTGGGTCGGCATGGTAGCCGCCGACGGACAGGTGGATGCGGAAGACGTGGTCCGCCTGTTCGACGCATGCGCCGCGACCGATGGCCAGGTACTCGGCAAGGTGCGGCGGCGGTTCCGGATGGACGGACCGATGCGCAAGGTCATTTCCATCGGCTACAACACCTTCGTCTGGATGCTCTTCCCCAATCTTGGATCGCTCGACGTCAACGGCAATCCGCGCCTCATGCGCCGTGACGTGCTGATCAAGATGGATCTGCAGTCCACCAACTGGCTGCTCGACCCCGAGATGCTCATCAAGGCGCACTACATGGGCGTCCGGGTCCTGGAGCTCAACGTGTTCGCCCGCATGCGCGGTAACGGGCTCTCGCATGTGCGCCTGACGACCTGCTGGGAATTCTTCAAGCACCTCCTGGCGTTCCGCTTCTCGAGCAAACTGAACGCGTGGCGCCGGGGGCTCACCACAGGGGCACCGGTCGGGGGCGGATCCGCCGTCCACGTTACCTGACTCTCGCGATCCTGACCCGGGACATTCCGCGTTGATACATACCAAGCGCACTCATTGCAGGGCGTGTGGCGAGGAACGCCTCCGTCCCTTCCTCGAGCTCGGCCCCCAGCCACTCGCCAATGCGTTTCTCAAGTCGCCCGCGGAATTCGCGGCGGAGCAGCGCTACCCACTGGACGTGTATTTCTGTGAGGAATGCGCGCTCGTGCAGCTGGCGGACGTGATCGATCCGGAAGTCCTGTTCCGCAACTACATCTACGTCACCGGCACGTCGAAGACGATCGCCGAGCACAACGTGCGGTACGCGGCGACGGTAACGAAGCTCCTCGAGCTCAAGCCGACCGACCTCGTGGTCGAAGTCGCCAGCAACGACGGAAGTCTCCTCAAATGTTTCCAGGCCCACGGAGTGCGCACCCTCGGCGTGGAGCCGGCCAGCAATATCGCGGCGATGGCGCGGGAGAAGGGCGTCGAGACCATCGACTGGTTCTTCAACGCGGCGACGGCGGCGAAGGTCCGTGCGTCTCACGGCCCCGCGCGCGCGGTGATCGGCAACAACGTGCTCGCGCACGTGGACGATACCCGGGATTTTCTCGCCGGCGCCGCCGCACTGATTGCGGAGGACGGGCTCGTGATCACCGAGGTGCCGTATCTCGGCGAATTCATGGACCACCTCGAGTATGATACCGTCTACCACGAGCATCTCTGCTACTTCTCGGTGAGCGCCCTCATGCGCCTCGCCGAGGCCGTGGGGCTGTCAATCATCAGAGTCGACAAGGTACCGGTCCACGGCGGGTCCATCCGGATGTACGCTGGACCAGTGGCACGGCACCACGGGCATGCCGCCGAGGTACGGGCGCTGGCCGGGGAAGAGCGGCGACAGGGCCTCACGTCGCTCGCGCGCTTCGAGCGCTTCGGGGCCGAGGTGGCGGAGAATCGGAGGGCAGTGCTGGCACTGCTCACCCGGCTCAAGGGCGAAGGGAAGCGCATCGCGGCATACGGCGCGCCGGCCAAGGGCAACACGCTTCTCAACTACTGCGGCATCACGACGGATCTCATTCCCTACACGGTCGATCGGAACCCGATGAAGGTCGGCACCTACGCCCCTGGCAGTCACATCCCGGTACGGCCGTATGAGGGAACGTACGAAGCGGAGCGGCCCGACTATATCGTGATCCTGCCGTGGAATTTCGCCGAGGAGATCATGCAGCAGCCGAACGAGCGTCGCTTTCACGACGAGGGTGGACGCTTCATCGTGCCGATCCCCACGCCGCGGATCGTCTGAGCATGCGCGTCGTGATTCTCGCTGGTGGACGGGGCACCAGGCTCGCCGAGGAAACCGGCACGCGCCCCAAGCCCATGGTCGAGATCGGCGGGAAGCCGATTGTCTGGCACCTCATGAGCGTCTATGCGGCTCACGGACACAAAGATTTCCTCCTGGCCTGCGGTTACAAGGGCGAGCTGATCAAGGAATATTTTCATAACTACGCGATTCACAACAGCGATTATATCGTCGATCTCAAGAGTGGAAAGCTGGAGATGGTGAATCCGAGCCGGCTGGACTGGCGAATCGGGGTCATCGACACCGGCCTCGACACCATGACCGGCGGCCGGGTGCTCAAGCTCAAAGAGCTCATCGGCAACGAAACGTTCATGTGCACGTATGGCGACGGTCTCGGCAACGTGGACATCACCGCGCTGCTCGCGTTCCATCGCGCGCATGGCAAGCTGGCGACTGTCACGGCCGTCCGTCCGCCGGCTCGATTCGGCGACCTCGGCCTCGACGGCGACAACGTACGCTCGTTCGCGGAGAAGCCGCAGACCACCCAGGGCTGGATCAACGGCGGCTTCTTCGTATTCGAGCCCGCGCTGTTCGATTACATCGGCGGCGACGACACCAGTCTCGAACGGGAGCCGCTGGAGCGGCTCGCCGCGGACGGACAGCTGCAGGCCTATCGGCACCCGGGATTCTGGCAGCCGATGGACACGCTGCGCGAGAAGGAACTGCTCGAGTCCCTCTGGAACAGCGGCCAGGCGCCGTGGAAAGTCTGGGAATGACCTTCTGGAAGAGCCGCAACGTCTTCGTGACCGGCGCCACTGGACTGCTCGGCTCCTGGCTGGTGCAGGAGCTCGTGGGGCGCGGCGCCAACGTGATCTGTCTGGTTCGCGACTGGGTCCCTTCGAGCCGGTTTCTCAGCGAGGGTCTGGCCTCACGGGCGGTGGTCGTTCGGGGAGAGCTGGAGGATCTCGACGTGATGGTCCGTGCGATCAACGAATATGAAGTCGATACGGTATTCCATCTCGGCGCGCAGACCATCGTGGGGACGGCGTCCCGCTCGGCGCTCTCGACGTTCGAGGCGAACATCAAGGGCACCTGGAACCTGCTCGAGGCGTGCCGCCTCTGTTCCCGTCTCGTCAAGCGCGTGCTGGTGGCCTCGAGCGACAAGGCGTACGGCTCGCATGAGAAGCTGCCCTACACCGAGGACGCCCCGCTCCAGGGCCGATTCCCGTACGACGTTTCCAAGTCCTGCGCGGACCTGATCTCCATCAGCTACTGGCACAGCTACCGGTTGCCGGTGGCGGTGACCCGGTGTGGCAATCTCTTCGGCGGCGGCGACCTGAATTTCAACCGCCTGATTCCGGGCACGATACGCTCGGCGCACCGCGACAAGTCACCGGTGATCCGGAGCGACGGGACCTTCGTGCGCGACTATTTCTACGTGCGCGATGCCGTGGATGCCTATTTACAGCTGGCGGAGCACATGCCGGACGAACGATTCCTCGGCCAGGCTTTCAATTTTGGCACCGAGACGCCGCTCTCGGTGGTGGAAGTAGCCGAGTCGATCCTCCGCATGATGGGCAAACCGAAACTCTCGCTGACGATCCTCAACGAGGCAACGAACGAGATTCCTCGGCAATATCTCGACTGTGCCAAGGCCCGCGCCACGATGAACTGGCGCCCGCGCTTCACCTTCGAGCAGGGCATGACCGAGAGCATTGCATGGTACCGTGACCTGCTCGACCGGCAGGATTCGGGCACGGCCGGGGCGCACTGACGGCCGCGCGTCCGTCAGCTCATGCGGTGGCGTGGACTCGATCTCCGGTGCCCGGTCTGCAAGGGTGAACTCACCGATGCCGGCGGCGCGTTCACTTGCGCTGCCTGCCCGGCAGAGTATCCCGTCATTCTCGACATTCCCGATTTCCGGATCTTTCCCGACCCGTTCATCGATATCGAACCGGACCGCGCGAAGGCGCGGCTGATCGCGGAGCGCTACGCCTCTTCGACGTTCGAGGAGCTGGTGGATTTTTATTACAGCATCACGCCCGAGGTTCCGGTCGCGGACCGGGATCGCTTCAAGGCGGCGCTGATGGCGGGCATGGCGCGTGGGGACGAGGCACTCGCGGCGTGGGAGCGGCAGGCGGGAGACACAGGGAGCGCGGGGACGTCCGACCTTCTGGAGCTAGGCTGCGGCACCGGTGGCCTGCTGGTAGCCGCGGCTCCGCGCTATCGGCGGGTGGCGGGTATTGACCTGGCCTTTCGCTGGCTCGTCATCGGACGAAAGCGGCTGGAAGAGGCGGGCGTCGATACGCCGACGATCTGCGCCTGCGCGGAGGCGCTGCCGTTTCCAGCCGGCAGCTTCGACCGCGTAGTCGCCGACTCGGCGATCGAGCATTTCCGCGACCAACCGCGCGCATTGCGCGAGGCGGCGACCGCGCTCCGGCCGAGCGGATGCATTTTCATCACGACGCCGAATCGGCACAGCGTCGGACCGGATCCGCACACCGGATTGTGGCTGGGGAGCTGGCTGCCGAGCTCGTGGACGAATGCCTACATGGTCCGGCGGAAGGCCCGCCCACCCGTCCGTACACTGCTGTCCATGAGAATGCTCGCGGGAATGCTGACGACCGCAGGATTCGCCGGCTGCCGGTTCAGTCCGCCCGACATTGCCGAAGAACGGAGACGCCGGTTGCCGGCGATGGGGCGCATGATCGTCGGCGCCTATCGTGCCGTCAAGGCACTGCCAGGTGCAAGCTCGCTGCTATTGCTGTTCGGCCCACTGCTGTCGGTCACTGCAAGGAAGAGGTCCGCGTGAGTGCATTTCGATGACGTCTCATGATCCGGCTCCCTGCCTCGCGTGCGGCGGGACCCTGCAACGCAAGATTCGCGGCTATCGGACGGATTCACCGGCCGGCGTCGACCTCTTCGGCCAGGCGGCGCTCTATCGGTGCGCTGCATGCGGTTTCGTGCAGATGGATCCGATCCCTTCGCAGGAAGCACTGGGGAATTATTACGCCTCCGCCTACCGGACCGGCGGGCGGCATGGTGCGGAGGTGGCCAACGTCCAGGATTTCCCGCGCGACAATCTTTTCTACATGTATCGCGGGCAGTCGATCGTGAAGTTGCTCGAGCCGCATATCGCGAAGCGCATCGGACGGGAGGATCTGCGAATTCTCGATGTGGGTGCTGGCTTCGGGCATATCCTGCACGCGTTCAGTCAGCGCTATCCCGCCTCCAAGCGTCACGCCATCGAGATCAGTGAGGTGTGCGTCAAGCATCTCCGATCACTCGGCGTCACCGTTTTTCAAGCGCCGACGGAGGAAGTCCTGGCGACCAGCACCGAGACGTTCGACGTCATCGTGCTGAGCCACGTGCTCGAGCACCTTCGGGAACCGCACAAGACGATTCCTCTGCTCCGAGACCGGCTGGCGCCGGGCGGACTGCTCTACATCGAGGTGCCTCATATCCCGGACGCCGCGTTCAGTCATTGTCTCGATCATCCCTGGGCGCCCCGCTTCGATGAGCCGCATCTGACATTCTTCAGGCCGACGACGCTCACCACGATGCTCGAGGCACGGGGGCTCTCGGTGATCTTCTGCGAGGCGGCGGGGCCAGAGTACCAGAAGCTCTCGCCACTCCGGTACCATCGCCCCAAGCTGCAGCCGTTGCTGCTCAAGTTGCTGCCGGCGGGCGTGAAGGCATTTCTCCGGAAGCAGAGCTTTACAAAACCGCTGCAGCGGTTCGATCGAGAGCCGGATTTTTATCGGTATGGTGGGGAGGGGATATGGATCCGGAGTGTATCGGGGCGGTGAGGGGTGA
>JBDUEA010000167.1:0-7248 GCA_040002695.1 Gemmatimonadota bacterium
CAACGAGTGAAGAGGGCTCTCGAATCACTCGTGGTTCGGAGCGGTGGCGCGGCGCTGTCCCGTCGAGCGCTTAGGGGACGAGCGCTGGTTCTCGCTTACCACAACATTGTGCCGACCGACAGGCGCGCATGTGGCGATCTCTCGCTGCACCTTCCCCGCACTGAATTCGCTGCCCAACTGGACGTGTTGCAACGCACGCACGAGGTGGTCGAACTCGCCGAACTTTTCGATGGGACTTCTGTTCAGAGACGCCATCCCCGGGTCGCTATTACTTTCGACGACGCATACGCTGGAGCGGTGACCGCCGGCGTCGAGGAACTACGCCAGCGAGGGCTTCCCGCCACCATCTTCGTCGCCCCGCATATTCTGAATGGTCGCGCGTTCTGGTGGGACGCGCTTTCGGGGCCCGAGGGTCTGCGCCCGGAGTTGCGAGAGCACGCCCTCTGGTCCTGCCGAGGAGAGGACGGGGCGGTGCGCCGCTGGGCCGAGGAGACTGGGCAGCGTCTTTCGATACCAGCCGATCACGCCACCGGAGCGACGGAAGTGCAACTCGAGACCGCAATGCGTTACAACCGGCTTACCCTGGCCTCGCATACCTGGAGTCACCCCAATCTGAGCGCCCTCGACCCCGACCAACTTCGCATTGAGCTCACTCGGCCGCGGGTGTGGCTGGCTGAAAGATTTGCTCGCGTCCTGGATTGGATCTCTTACCCTTACGGGCTGGCGAATGAGACCGTCGAACACGCCACGGCGAACGCGGGCTATGTCGCCGGACTGCGCGTCAGCGGAGGCTGGATGGCTAGAGGATTCAGGCGGAGCTACGCATTGCCGCGCATGAATGTGCCGGCCGGTGTGTCTCTTGATGGATTCGCGCTGAGGCTGTCGGGGCTTGGAAGGGAGTAGAATGTGAGGTGTCGTGTGTTAGGTGTTAGGGAATAGAGGTCGTGCTTTCGACTCGGAAAAAGGAAAAGGATTCATGGTGGCTGGTCGGCATTCGTGGGCGCCCGGTTCCTGCGGCATCGTGCACGTCCACAGCGAGTTCTCCCATGACGGCCGCGACTCACTGGAAGGGTTGCGCGATTTTGCGCTCGAGCGTGAGATCTCGTTCATCGGGCTCACCGATCACGCCGAGGATTTCGACGCCGGGATCTACGAAGCCTACAGTGAACGGTGCCAACTCCTGTCCGACGATCGGGTTCGACTGGTTCCCGGGCTGGAGTTCCGCTTCGAGGGATTTCCAGGACTCCACCTTCTCGCCCTTGGCCTCCGTTCATGGATCTCACCTGCCACTCCTGCCGAGTTTGCGAGCCAGGCGCCGGGGCTATCCGGCTTCACCATCGTGGCCCACCCCGTCCTCCCTGCCTATCAGGTGCCGGCTGAAGTGCTTGCCACGATAGACGCGATTGAAGTGTGGAACGCGGCTTACAATACGCGCTACCTG
The DNA here is from genome assembly GCA_040002695.1 of Gemmatimonadota bacterium. GTDB lineage: Bacteria > Gemmatimonadota > Gemmatimonadetes > Gemmatimonadales > GWC2-71-9 > JBDUEA01. The sequence goes on from JBDUEA010000167.1 coordinate 1,442, forward strand.
CCGGACCCGCGCTCCATGCGCCTGCTTCACGCGGCTCAGCGAAATCGTCCTGAAATCGTCGGGACTGCAGGCCTCGACCAGCACGACGCCAGGAATGACCGCGAGACTCGCGTAATTCTCCTCCGGCCCGGCGCTCCGGACCCTTTGGCGGAACTGCGCGCGGGCCGGTTCACCAATGCCGGTCGAACGATGCGCTTCGGCTCAGCGGTGAAATGGGGGCCCGCCCGTCTTGCGAGTCTTACAGGCATTCGCGTGCTCTATGATCTCATGGAGGGGATGCAGGAGCGAGTGGCTCGTGCGCTGAGCGCCCGCCGGCGCTCGAGGCATTGATGGCGCACCGACGTATCAGTGTACTGCACGCGATTCAAAACCTTAACTATGGCGGGATGGAGCGGCTCTTCGCCGATATCGTCCGCCTGCTCGATCGTGATCGTTTCGAATCACACGTGCTTGCAATGCAGTATTTCGGCCGGTTCGCTGACGGGATGGATGCGTACGCGACCATGCATCTCGCGCCGCCGATGGGCCGCTCTTCGATGCTCTATCCACGTGCACTCGCAGGGCTCGTGCGGCAGATTCGTCCTGACGTCGTCCATACGCATAGTGGAGTCTGGTTCAAAGTCTCCCTGGCCTCGCGGCTCGCCGGCGTGCCTCGGATTATTCATACCGAGCATGGGCGACAGAAGCCGGATCCTGCCAGCGCCCGGCTGATCGGCTATCTCGCGTCTCGTCGGACGGACGTGGTTGCGGCCGTCTCCGCCCCGCTGGCGGAGCAGCTGCGGGCAACAGTTGTTTCCGCTGGTACACCTGTCGTGCTCGTTCCCAACGGCGTGGACACGGCGCTTCGAGCTCCCCGCGCCGATACCGGCAAAATTCGGAACGAGCTGGGAATCGGCGTGCGTCGTCCCGTCATTGGCAGTATCGGACGACTCGAGTACATCAAGGGGTACGATGTGATGATCGAGGCGTTCGCGCTTTTGCGACGGGAATGGAGCGGTTCGGAACCACCGGTACTCGTCGTGGCGGGTGAGGGCAGCGAACGTCCCAATCTCGAAGCTCGGATTGACGCACTCGGGCTACGGACTTCCGCATTCATTCTCGGTTGGCGAGACGACGTCGTGGATTTGCACTCATCATTCACTCTTTTCACTATGTCGTCCCGGAGCGAAGGCACCTCGGTGAGTCTGCTCGAGGCGATGAGCACAGGCCTCTGTCCGGTCGTCACCGATGTCGGGGGCAATGCCGCCGTTCTCGGACCTGCGCTTGCCCACCGTCTCGTACCTTCGACAAGTGCTACGGCGTTGGCTGCGGCCTGGCGCGAGGCACTCAATGATGAGCAGGCCCGCGCGAGTGACGCGGAGGGCGCGAGGCGGCGGGTGGAGTCAGAGTTCGGTCTGGGATCCATGGTGCATGCCTACGAGGCGCTGTACGTCGGCGGGGCTTCGGGTCAGGACGTACTTTAGGTTTCGATCGCCGACAGAAGGCGCTGCATCTGCACGGAAGTTCTCCACTCCTCCAGCAGGGCTTCATCCGGGGTACCAGGTCGGCCTGGTGCAAGTGTCATGGCCTGCTCGATGGCACGCTCGATCAACGCCGGTTCCTCTGCTTCCATGACGTAGTGCCCACCGATTTCCCGCAACATCACAGCGCTTTCTCCATTTTCATCGACACTCGCCAGAATCGGGATTCTCGTGCCGAGATATTCATAGAGCTTGTTTGGCACCTGCGTCGGCTGACCGCGAGCCAGCAGCAACAGCAAGTCGCTCTCCCGAATCAGCTCGAGCGCCGTGTCATGGGGCACCCAGTCGCGAAAACTGACGACGTCGTCGAGGCCGAGGTCGCTCACCTCCCGATCGATCCGCCGCTCATCAAATTGTCGGCAGTGCCCCACGAACGTGACCGCGAGTTGCTGCGGCCCCAAGTCATGCCGCCGCCTCACGCGCGCGAGCGCCTGCAGGAACGGGGTGGGATCCCGATTCAGATAAAAAGTTCCGATGTACAGGATTCGGAATGGTTGTGGCGCGGGCCCCTCGGCACGTGGCGGCAGGACTCGCTGGATTCCATTCCTCACCACGAGGAAGCGGCTCCGGGCCGACGGACTGACCTTGGCCGAGAGTTGACGGTGAATGCCATCCGTCACGCTTACCGTGCGCGCGGCAAGGGCGAGTGTTCTACTTTCAAGCCATCGTTCGATACTGAGGCTGGCGGCCGACTTGAAGGCGTCTGGCTTCCAGGGGTTATCCGTCCAGGGATCGCGGAACTCTGCTACCCACCGGATGCCGCGAAAAGTTCGCAGGAGCAGGCCGACGAGATGGGTCGAGAAAGGCGGCGCAGAGGTGTAAATCAGATCCACACCTTCACGGACAAGCATACTGGCGGCCCAGGCTGCGGGAGGAATAAAGCCCTGGCGATCATCCGGGAGCCAGATGAAGGAATACAGATATCGTTTCCAGGTTGGGACCGACCTCCGGGCCACGTCACCTTCGGTCGCTGCAACCGTCTCGCTGGTCGACCCCGTCGTGCGTCGCCTCGACTTAATTTGCGCCCACAACTCTCTCGGCCCGGGAAGAGGTTGTACGATGCGAACCCGAATCCCATCCGCTCGGGTTCGCCATTCGCCAGTTTCTCCTGGAAGACGAGCAGTAACTACGACGACCGTGTGCCCCTGAGCGGCCAGCGCAGCCGCGACGCTCTGAGGACGAAGTGACCCGACGGCGGGGTCCGGGGGGAAATGATAGCTGACAAGAATCACGCGCATGGCGTTCGCCGTGTCGCGCACATGCACGATCGACTCACGTGCGACTCATTCGGCGCTTCATGGACTTGAGTGCACGCCGGGCGAGATAGCGGAATTCCTGCAGGCCCGTGTTGTCCGGCCTGGCGGGGAAGGTCTCGTAGTCACACGAGCGCAGTACGTCCCACGCGCGCTTCTCGAAGCACGCCCGCATGGCGGGGCTGAGCTTGCGTTTCCACCGCTCTGTATTGTCCGCGCGAGGCGGCTGATCCAGCTTCGGCCAGATGTGGCGCTTCGAGTCCGGCACCGACTTGGAGACCGACTCATGGTATTGGAGCATGCTGGCCGCGTAAGGGACCCCGAGAAAACCGCAGATGCGGCGGAGCCAGCTCTCGGGTTGGGCGACAAGATCCTCGTAGCGCAACTCGAAATACCTGGCTGGGCCCATAATGGCGCCGAGCTGGCGCACCCACCAGACTTGCTCGCGCCACTCGCAGGCGCAATCGAGCAGATCATCGGACCCGAATGACTGTTCGAGCTGCGAAAGGCAGGCATCGCGACCGTCGCGGATGATGTGCAGCATGCGGCATTCCGGAAACCATCGCACCAGCTGCGGGATGCGAAGCATGTTCCCAGGGTCCTTATCGCCCCAGAGGGTTTTCCCTCGTGTTTCGGCGTAGCACTCATGAAACGCGCGGATAATGTCCGGAAATGTCCCGGCTCCGACGCGCGATAGGATCCTTTCCGCGCTGAGTGGAGTCTCCCAGAGCTGGATGCGCTCCTCGGCCAGGAGGTCACTCACCAGGCGGGCGCGGTCAGCTGTCGAGGCCAGATTGTGATATTCTGAAAGACGGTCTTCATATCGAGACCAGAGACCGACCGTGTCCAGCGGGATCGCGATGTCCGGATGATTGTCGAGCATCAGGCGGAGCAGGGTCGTGCCACTCCGCTGAAACCCTACGACAAAGAACGGCGGCGGAGTCAACGACGGAATTCCTTGATCAGTGCGATCCAGCCGCTCAGCCGATCACGATAAAGCGCGAACATCACGGCGGAATAGGTCAGTGCGCCAGAGGTACATTCGAGTACCAGCCTGACGAGCCGATGATGCGAGTCAGGCAGAATGCTGGCGATCGAGAGTACAGCGCCCGCCATAACGAGGGATCCGAACAGTGCGGGCCATACTGCCGCGAAGTACTCGCGCGCCCGAAGTTCGGTGACTTCGAAGACTGCCTGAAAGGCGGGAATCATGACGAGGGGATAACCGAAGATCCAGGCTACCGCGACACCAGCCGCTCCATGCGTAGATGCTCCGACATAGAAAAGCGGAGGTAGGATGCAAAGTGCGAGCAGGCTCAGGTTCATCGCCCGGCGGGACTGGCCGACTGCCTGAAGGACGTGCGGAAAAAGTGTGGTAATCGACCGGAAACCGGCGTAGAACGCGAGCAGGCGCAGGGGTAGAACCGCGGCGCTCCATTGCTGACCGAGTGCGAGCAGGACGAAGTCCTTTGCGACCAGCGCCAGTCCAAGCGATGCGGGAAAAGTAATGAATGCGAGTGCTTCGGTGATCCGCAGGAGATAGCGCCGAAGTGCAGGACGATCATTTTGAACCGCCGAGAGCACTGCGGGGGTCACCTGTGCCACCATTCCACTAATTCGATCGACAGGGATGCTCGCCATCGTCCAGCCAAAGTTATAAGCACCCAGCGCCACCGTCCCGATCACTTTCCCGACGACGGCGAAGTCCGCGTTGCTGTACAGATACCAGGCAATCCGGGAGATAACGATGTGGCTTCCAAACGCGGCCGCTCCAGAAACCTCTTCGAAATGCCGTGGCCACCTGATCGGATGATGCCTCCAGACGAGGGCGACGCTCGTGCTCACCACGCTCCCCAGCAGCGTCCCGTATACAAGACTCCAGTAGCGGTACCCTGCCATGGCGAGCCCGAGGGTGAATACGATCGAAATGGACGCCTCGATCGCGTCGATCGTGGCGACTTTCCGGAACTGAAGTTCACGGCTCAGAATGGCGCGGGGGATGACCTTGAGGCCTGATGTTACGAACGTTATGCTGAGCACGGTGAGGACGAGAGTGACCTGCCATCGCGCGAAGAATATCGCCACGAATGGAGCGAGCGCGGCTGACACCGCCCAAAGGGTCGCCCCCATGGCGACCGAGATCCCGCCAATGGCGGATATCTGATCGTCGGTCAGGTCTCGCCGCCGGATGATCGCGGCGCCGAGTCCGAGCTCGTTGACCATCGCGACCAGCCCGATATACAACGTGGCCAGCCCGACCAGGCCATAATCCGCCGGCGAGAGAATTCGCGCAATGTAGATGGTGGCAGCCCAGCTGAACCCCTGCGTCACCCACTTGAGTCCGCCGGTCCACGCGATGCCGTGAACCAGAGAGCGGTCGAGCCGCCGCCGATCGTGATCATCCGGCGCAGACAAGGCATCGTCCCGCTCGCGAATCTGCGTGGTCAACACACCCTCGTGAGATGAATGGGCCGAGGCCGGAGACACTATGATTGATGGAGCTACAGCAAGACCAGCGCCAGTCGCAGGTTAGCCGACTGTACCGGCAAGACAAGATAACGCTCTCGCGCGATATCGCCGAACTTTATCCGGAGTCCGCGAGGGAGCACTCCCGGTTGTGGCGATGGCCTGCGCAAAGGCATCTTTCACGCTCCGTGCTGACCGAAACACCCCCTGACCGGCTCTGGAATGGTATCGACGACTGACCAGTCCCCCCGAAACCTGCCCGATCGCGTGGCAGCCTCGCTCGCCGCGCGCTGGCGAACGCTGCTCGCGTCGCCGTTGCTCAACCCTTCCGGCAGGGCCGAAGAGCGTCGGGAGAGAGCGGGGCATGCCGTCTCCTCGGAACACGGTCCTCACCTCCGCGAAGCGATCGGCTGGCTGGAGCGCGCCCAGGATGCGGTCGAGGGAGGCGGCATCGCCCGCGGCTACAACATCATGTATAGCAAGTATTTCCGAGGCAGGAGCTGGCAGCCCGCGTATCCCGAAACCACTGGCTACATCATCCCCACGCTGCTCGAGGCCGCGGTCTACC
>JBDUEA010000168.1:0-7236 GCA_040002695.1 Gemmatimonadota bacterium
TGATGGCGTTGCTGAGCAGGTTCTGAAAGACCTGCGCCATCTGCGTAGCATCGACCCGCACCGTCGGCATCCAGTCGCAGGTGACTTCGGCCCCGCTCTCGGTAATCGACAGCTGCAACACCCGATCCGCCTCCCGTACCACAGACCGCAGGTCCACGGTTTCCGGCTCCAGCGGGCGGGTGCGCGCACGGCTGTACGTGAGCAGGTCCTTGATCAGCGCGTGCATCCGCTCCACGCCGGTCACCGCGTACTCGATGAAGTCGTCGGCATCGGTGCCGAGTTTCCCCCGGTAGCGATGCTGCAGGAGCTGAGTGAAGTTGGTGACCATCCGGAGCGGTTCCTGGAGATCGTGGCTGGCCACGTAGGCGAAGCGCTCGAGCTCCTCGTTCGAGCGTGCCAGCTCCGACGCCCTGGTCTCGAGCAGCCGGGTGCGCTCAGCGACGTTCTGCTCGAGCGATCGCGCGTGCGAGCGGAGTTCCGCCTCGGCGGCGCGCAGTTCGCTGATCACCCGGTCGAGCTCCGCTTCCGCGCGCGCCTGCGTGACCTGCGAGCGATAGACGAGGACGGTCAACAGCAGCGCGAGGGCGAGAATTCCCGATTCGAGAATCAGGGAGTTTCTCGAGGCAACGGCCGCGCCTTTGCGCAGAAGCAATCGTTCCTGCAGCTGCGCCCCTTCCGCGACCCGCATGTCGGACAGTTCCCCTCGCAACGCCTCCATGAGGCGACGACCTCGCCCGTGCGTCATCACGGCGGTGGCCGCCGACTCGCCACGCTGTCCGCGCAGTCCGATGGATTCGTGCAGCTCGGTCATTTTGGCCTGCACCAGCTGCTGCACGGTGAGCAACCGCTGCTGCTGCGCAGGACTCTGGGCGAGCAGGTCCTGTAGCGCGGCGAGCTCGCGAGGGATGGAGGGGAGTGCGGCGTGGTATGAATCGAGATACGAACTGTCGCCGGTAAGCAGGAAGCCACGCTGGCCGGTCTCGGCGGCGAGCAACTCGCTTTCCATGCGCGCGAGATTCCCCTCGACGACCGCGGTGTGGGTAAGGAGATCGGATCTCCGCTGCAGGTCCCCGTCGAGGCGAAGCGAGATCACGGTCAACAGGCCGATGGCCGAAAGTGCGAGCGCCAGGCCGATGCTCAGCCGCGGGGCGTTCGTGCGCGCAGGGCTCCGGAGGCTCATAGCGGCGCCCCTGGAAGCTGACCGGAAGTCCCGGTCTGACCGAGAGGTAAGGCGATCGAAGGACGAAGGAATTGCAAAGCGGGCGGCTCAGCAGGAAATGGTGTCGAAGTGAACCCCATGGACGAATATCTCGGCGCCACCTGGCCAACTCGCGTGGACGCAAGCCGTTTGCTAGTAAGCTCTTGCCGGGCTAGAAATCAGCTTGGAGACTCTAAACAAATCGCGGTAGAACTGCAAAAATGGGTACGCACGCAGTCCACGTCGCGTTGCTGGACGATTCCCCGCAGGCCTTCCAGACAGATTGTCTCCATCCGCAAATTTAGGGGCCATTCTGGCCCGGCAGTTGCAAATCAGTCAAGAAAGTAACAGCCGATTCCTGCTCGGAGGTGCTCACTCGGTTCGGCCGGAAGCCGGCTCTCCAACAGAATTCCGACTGAATCAGTCGAATTTCAACCCAGAAGTATCGATTTCGCAAGGGCTTAACCTCCCGGTATCAGATGTGAGAGGTCTCCCATTCGAGCTCGATTCAACCTGCTCCTGGTCCGTTCAACTGATGTTCGGCCGCTACAGAATGCAGCCACAGGACGACTTACTCACTAGAACGCTTTCCTCACACCGTGGAGACCAGATCCATGAAGCGATGGACCGCAAGCCGGATGCTCACCGTTGGAACGATCCTGCTCGCCGCCGCGTGCGACGGCACCACCACCGATCCCGTCGCGCCGCCGGTGACGGATGCAAATGGAATCTCCACGGCAGGCGCTACTGGAAGCCTGCCTTCGCTGGGCCAACAGATCTTCTTCGATCAGAATCTCTCGTTCAGACGGAATCAGTCCTGCTCCTCGTGCCACAGCCCGGCGTTCGGCTTTTCGAGCCCGACCCCCGGATTCAACGCTCACGGCGCCGTCGTTGGTGGGTCGATCCAGGGGCGTTTCGGCAATCGCCGGCCGCCGAGTGCGGCGTACGCGGCGATGAGTCCGGTGTTCTCCTTCTCCACGGATGACGACACTTACGTCGGCGGCAACTTCTGGAATGGCCGCGCGACCGGTGAGAAACTCGGGAACCCGGCGGCCGATCAGGCGCAGGCACCTTTCCTCAACCCCGTCGAACAGGGACTGCCGGATGCGGCCTGCGTGATCCATCGAATCGCGGCATCCAGGTACGCGAACATCTATCGCGCAGTCTGGGGCAAGCGGATCAGCAACATCGTCTTCCCTCCCAACGTGGAGACGTTGTGCTCGACCGAGGGCGTGACGGTGCCGCTCAGCGTCGACGACCGTACCGCCGTGGATCGTGAGTATGACCACGTGGCGCTCGCCATCGCGGCGTACGAGGCCTCGCCGGCCGTGAGCCCATTCCGGTCGCGATTCGACGCCTGGCGCGAGGGACACGGCACCCTGTCACCGCAGGAGATCCGTGGCTTCGGATTGTATGTGGGAAAGGCCGGCTGCGAGGGTTGTCATCCGAGCGCCGGCGATCGGGCACTCTTCACCGATTTCACCTACGACAACATCGGAGTGCCGGCCAATCCGGAGAATCCGGCTCGCATAGCCAATGGATTCGTGGACGGCGGTCTCGGTGACCGCCTCGGTGATCCGAGTCTCGAGGGACAGCAGAAGGTTGCCACGCTTCGAAATCTCGACAAGCGTCCGACTCCGGGAGCGCCGAAGGGCTACATGCACAACGGCGTCTTCAAGACGCTCGAGCAGGTCGTCCATTTCTACAACACGCGCGATGTGCTCCCCGCCTGCGCCAGCGCAATCGGTCCCACCGATCCTGCCTTCGGCCGGACGTGCTGGCCGGCGCCCGAGGTACTGGAAAACGTCAACCGGGACGAGCTCGGCAACCTGGGCATGAACCACGAGGAAGAGCTGGACGTCGTGGCGTTTCTGAAGACGCTCTCCGACCAATAACCATAGGCGCGTCAAGGTCCCGGGGTCGGGCTCGTACCGAGCTCCGACCCCGGGATTTTCATGTCAGCCCCTCTGAAAGCTCCCTATCCTCGAATGCGCTGGAACCTTCTCGTATTCGGCGCCTATCTCAAGACATCGAGCGTCATTCCAATACTGATGCGGGTGCTGGAGGTCGGCCCCTGCGAGAAAGCACCATCATGCTTCGAAATATCGGGTTGCCGGAGATCCTGCTGGTGCTGGTCGTCGTGCTGCTGCTCTTCGGAGCCAAGCGACTGCCGGAAATCGGCGCGTCATTCGGCAAGGGGATGCGGGAATTCAAGCACGGACTCAACCATCCGACGGATGAGGAGACCGGACAGACGATGGCTCGGGAGAATCGGGAGTCCCTTCCGGCGGATGCAGAGAAAGGGCCAACCGCGACGCGCCGCTCGGGAGAACCGAAACGCCTCTCGGAGTAAGGGCCTCAGCGCATGGTCAGGAGCACCCGGAGTATCAGCACCCCAAGCGCGAGCGTGACGAGTGCGACGACCAGTCCCACGCCGACGGCGTGCCGGAGCAGGCGTCGCTCGTTGAACGCGGCGAGGGTCAGACCGGACCAGACCAGCAGGAACACCACGTCGAAACCCATGGCTGAGCGCATGGGCGAATATTCCGTCGCCGGCTGCAATCGCGCATGGGATATTTGCCCTACAGTTTGTCAGCGGAGGCAGCAGGCGACGGAGCGCTCATGACGCGGGACCGCGCCTAGGGGAGTGCGGTTGCAGCCGTCGTGGGAGGAGGCACCCAATGGATGGCGAGTTGCGCCTCGGCCTCCGCCCGGGCCCGAAACACGACTGCCCGGGCGGTCGCTTCGACGCCGATCGCTTCCGCTGAGACCACCCGTGCGGAGAGATGCGCCGAGGGGCCGAGGTCCCGATTGAGCCCCTTGGCGAGCAGCTGACGGGCCCGCGTCATGAGACCACCGACCGGCCAGTGCGCATTCGCCCGGAAGAACTCCCGCACATCGGCGTGCTTGATCCACTCGACGCTGTTGACCAGCATGTTGGCGCTGGCCACGTCGTAGTCGAGGTCGGGCACGACGATCTGGTCATTCGCCGGATCGTAGACCGGCGTTCCGACGAAATAGACGCGCCCCGTGGTGGTGCCTCGGCCCGCGAAGGTCCGGGCGGTCGTGGCCCGGAAGCTGAGCCCCACGACGACACGCCCGTCACCAAGTCCCGCGACAGTGGCATCAAGCACTTCCAGCGTATGCGTGTCCCGCACGATCCGCTTCCCTCGTACGGCCTTCTGCAGCATCGCGCTTGCCCGGGCGTAGTCGAGCTCGGCGATCATATCGATGTGCAGCCGGTCTCCCTTGACGCCGGCGCCGAGCGCCGGAAGAATCGGTACCGTCGTATCGGGCTGCGCACCCGTCACGATGCGCGGCACCGCGGTGAGTCCGAGCTGCGCCACGAGCGACGTGCCGTGCGCGACCACGTTGCCGATCCGGACCGCCGACGGATTGATGGAAAGCCAGACGCTGTCCGCGAGCCGGATGGGCGAGCCGATCTCATGCCACAAGCCGGAGATCCAGGTGCGGACGTCGGCGGCTTCGATGTGGGCGTCGACCGCGCTCGCCTGACGTTCGACGAGCTCCCGAACCCCGGCGGTGATCTTGTCGGTCATGTCCACATTGAATGCAGTGACGCGGCAATGGTCGCGCACGTCGTTGCTGTACGGTTCGACGCGGAGCACCTTCGTGTGCGACTCCAGTTTCCAGTCCGGCTTGATCTCGACCTCGGTCGAGATCTGGATGCGGAGGCGAGGGGGTGGCCCTTTCATGCCGCACGAACCGGTGACGTCGGGCAGCGGCGATACCGAGTACCAGCCCTTGCCCTTGTAGCGGATGAAGGTCGTCAAGTAGACGGTCTGGCGGTCGATCGAGATGATGAGCGAATCCCGGTCGGCCGCGAAGGCATAGCGCAGGCGCGCATCCGCCTTGCTCGTATCCGGCGTGTCGATGTCCCCGAACGATCTTGGGACGAGATCCTCGATCACGGCCAGAGAAGGACGGGCATCGAAGGTGAGGGGAAGTTGCAGAACCGTAGGAATGACGGGCGGGATCGAATCGGCGCTGAGTGCCGCGTGCGGCGCGGGCGCCTCGAGCGTCTGCTGGCAGCTCCAGGGCCAGAGGAACGCCAGAGCGAGGGCCGGTATGGCCGCGGAGCCCAGCGAGGTCCACCGTGCGACCGCGCCGCCGGAAGATGATGTCATCGTACAGCAACATACCCCGGAGCCGCGACCGAGGTCATCCTGCACCAGCGCAATCGACGCCGTGCGTCGATTGCGGCACCAGCTCGCTCAGAGCGGGCTATACCCGTAGAGCGAGCCGATCCGGAAGGCCCGGTAGACCGCGACGTTCTGACCAGACACCTGGACATCGCCCTCCCAGGCGACAGTGCCGTCGGTCGCGACTTCAGTCAGGTGCCCCGCGGCTCCCCACGCAACCCACGTATTCCCGCTGGAAAGGCGCTGCACCGCCCCCAGAAATTGCGTGAAGATGGCCGGCGAATGCCGGTACTCCCAGACCATGGTCGCGGTCTTGGCGACGGTATCCACCGCGTACTCGACCGCGCGGCTCTCCGCCGGCTGGTGACGCAGTCCGTTGTCATACATCAGGAGATGCCCGTTGGCGAGCACGCGGACACAGTGTTCGCCGTTGAAGCCGCCAAGGGGATCGTTGAGGATCGTGAACTGGTTGTGGGCGCCGCCTAGCCGCCAGAGCACGGCACCCGTATGCGCGTCGATCTTGCTGATCTCCGCCAGGTTGCGCCACGAGACGACATAGTTGCCGTCGAGATCGATCGCGAGCGAATTGGGATGATCGAGGTCGACGTTCGCGCCCTGTTTCTGAGAGAGCGGCTCCTCGATCCAGTCCGCGAGCGTGAAATGGTCCCACGCGTCCCAGAAGAATTCGCCGAGCCCCTGTGGCGACTGGCGCAGCAACTGGTGGGCGGCGAGCAGTACACTCGCCTGCCCGCCGATGGAGGTGAGGTCCGCCGGCCGGATGGTGTACCCGAACAGATGGGCACGATCGGGCAGCCCGTTCCGGAACGTCAGCAGGAGTTCGTGATTGTCCGTGTAGTAGGGCGGTGCCGCCACCCAGTTTCGGATGATATCGCCGGCGGGCGTGAGCTCGAGATAGTGCCCGATCGTCGGCTGCCAGCCGAAGCTGTTGCCCGAATAGACCGTGATGTTGCCGTTCGCCTGCTGCTGGACGTCGCCGATCCCGGCCCCGGGATCGATCGCGCGATACCACCGAATCTCCCCCAGGCTGTCGAAGAGGACGACGTAGGCCTGGGCCGGCGTCGGGGCGACACCCGTGAGGGTGAACCCCGGTCGGGCGGTCCCGGTGAGCACGAGATGCACCGATTGGAGAGCGAGCGGGAGAGCACCTGTCGTGGCGTCGACGCTCGCGCTGCGGACCGTCCCTCCGGAGCCTTTGAGCTCGACGACATGAGAATATGCAGTGCCTCTCAGGAGCCCGAGGACGGCGATCGTATCGGCCCCACCCGGAATGGCGATGAATGGTGTGGAGTCAGCGCCGCCCCCCGCGCCATGAAAGAGCACCCGGGCCGAGTCGGCATTGGTGGACTGAAACGAAACGAGGGTGGAGAGCGCGTTCACCGGATTTAGCGCCGCGGCGATGGATCCCACGGTCGGCGCGCCGGATGCGGGCGGCGCCGTGCTGTCAGAGCAGGCGGCGAGGCCGAGGAGGGAGGCGGCCACGCTGACAGCCAGCGCGCGGATCAGGGACCGGGTCATGATTGCTCCAGTGATGAATGGCGATGCGTCGTGCCGCAGGGTCGGTTTACTCCGACCCGTTGCCGGTTTCCGCCAGTGCGACTACTTCGCGGCGAGTCCGTAGCGCGCGGGGTTATTGCCGATGATCGCCGCCGCGAGAATTTTGGGGACATATTCGCGGGTCTCTTCCGGCAATTTCTTCAGCCGATAGAGGTGCCAGAAGTCCCGGTTGGCTTTCTTGTATCCGCCAGGCTCCTGCGCGACGTCATGGAGCACCCGGCGAACTCCGGCTTCCCCACGGTTGTAGCTCGCCATGGCGAGCATGAACGAATCCTCGCCAAACTCGGCGAGCAGATTGGC
>JBDUEA010000169.1:0-7224 GCA_040002695.1 Gemmatimonadota bacterium
CCACCGAACCGCTTCACACCGAGAAATTTCGGGTTGCTGGTCCGTCCGTTGCGGCTGGAGCCTACGCCCTTCTTATGAGCCATGGTACCCTCACCCGACCGTGACGTCAGTGATGCGAACTTCGGTGAATTTCTGGCGATGTCCCGTCTTGCGGCGATAATTCTTGCGCCGCTTGAACTTGAACACGTAGATCTTTTTTTCCTTGCCATCCCCGACGACTTCGACCTCGACACTCGCGCCCTTCACGAACGGCACGCCCGCGGTGATCGTATCACCATCAGAGGCCAGGAGCACCTCGTCGAAGGTGACCTTGGTGCCCGGCTCGACGTGCATGAGCGGAAGACGAAGGGTCTTGCCCTTTTCGGCACGGAACTGCTTGCCGAGGGCTTTGAAGATGGCGTACATAGAGACCTTGGGCCAATCGGTTCGGGGTACAAGAGCCGCGTAAGGTATGCAGGGGTCGGCACTTGGTCAAGGGGCGGAGGAGATGGTGGCGACTGCCATGCCGCAACGCCACGGGCCTTCTCGCACACAATCGAGCTCCCTCCGGTCGGCCAGCACATCCTCTCCCGCCTCTCCGCCTTCTCAGGCCTCTCCGTCCCCATCATGCCACCGCGTAAATCTCGGTCACGTCCCTGCCGCCCGGGCGGCTCATCAGGCGGAATTCGTCCAGGCGCATCATCGGATCGTCTCTGAGCTCAAGATCGAGACCGGTGAGGCGGCTGAGGCTGTGGATCAGTTTAGGCTCTTCCTCGAGCAGGTAGAGCGCGACCTCGGGATGCAGCCGAACCGCGAGCTGGCGCTCCTTGCGCTCGCGTCCCGCCCTCCGGAGCGAACGCTCCAGCCGGCGAGTTACCACTTCAGGGGTGAACACCCTGCCGGTGGCCGAGCAGGTCGGGCAATCCGTGGTCATCGAGTGCCAGAGTGAGGGGCGGACCCGCTGCCGGGTCATCTCGATCAGTCCGAGCTCCGAGACCGCGAACGCCTTGGTCCGCGCGCGGTCCCGACCGAGGTGCGTGCGCAGCTCGTTGAGCACCCGCTCCCGGTTTGACCGGGTCTCCATGTCGATGAAATCGCAGACGATGATGCCGCCGATATCTCGGAGGCGGATCTGACGCGCGATCTCGCGTGCGGCCTCGATGTTGGTGCGGAGGATGGTCTTCTCGGGATCCTTCTTCCCGGTGTAGCGACCGGTATTCACGTCGATCGAAACCAGAGCCTCGGTCGGCTGGATGATGATCGAACCTCCGGTAGGCAGGTCGCACCGGGCCTTGAAGAGGTCCTTGATCTCGCTTTCGATATCAAATTTGTCGAACAGCGGCGTCGACTCGTTGTAGAGCACGACTCGGCTCATCAGCTCCGGGTCGACGGTCTTAAGATACGATTCGATCTCGTTGTACAGCTCCTTCGAATCCACGTTCAGCGCATCGACCTTGGCGCTGAAGAGATCGCGAATGATGCCGCGTGTCAGGCTGGTTTCCCTGTGCACCAGCGCAGGCGCGCGGACGAAGGTCTTCTTGCGATTGATCTTCTTCCACAGCGCGAGCAGCGAGTCGATCTCGCGCTTGAAATGCTCCTCGGTCACGCCTTCGGCCACTGTCCGGACGATGACGCCTCCGGAATCCTTGGGCAGCAGACGCGTGACAATGTCCCGGAGCTTGGACCGATGCTCCCGGCTTTCAATCTTGCGGCTGACGCCCACCTTCGAGGCGTACGGCATGTAGACGAGAAAACGTCCGGGCAGGGAAATCTGCGCCGTCACCCGGCAGCCCTTGGTGCTGATCGGCTCCTTGGTGACCTGGACGAGCTTCGTTTCGCCCTTCTTCAGCAGATCCTGGATATTCGGAACGGTGCGCCGAGGATGGATCTCGCGCTGGCGGGCCTCAGGCTGCGACTCTCCCTTGCCTCCACCATTTCCGCGCCGGCCGGTGCGCCGTTCCCGTCCTCCGCGGGCATCCCGCCGAGGCTCCGGATCGTTCTCGGCCGCTGATGCGCCTTCGGCACCGGCAGCCGTTTCAGGCTCTTCGGTGTCCGGCAGGTCGGCATCTTCCTCGTCTCCCTCGTCGTCCTCGTCGGGCTCGAGAAGATCGGAGGCGTGCAGGAATGCGCTCTTCTCGAGACCGATGTCGACGAACGCAGCCTGGATGCCGGGAAGGACCGCCTCAACCCGCCCGAGATAAATATCGCCGACAATCCGCCGATGATCCGGGCGGTCCACCAGCAACTCGGCCAGGCGGTCGTCCTCGAGAATTGCCACGCGCGTCTCGCGCGGGCTCCCGTTGATCAAGATCTCGCGTTTCAAGCTCGGCAACCTCGATCGGGCTCCGGGCGATGGACGGTGTGCACCGTCCCGCTTCGCTCCGCGCCTCGATCTGCTGTGAGGGGATTGGACGAGCAGGGACACTGTCCCGCTCCGCCCGAGAGTCGCTGGCCGGACATTCCGGCCGGTGATGTGCGGCGGTGGCCGAAGACGCGCCCGCGTCTCCAACCCCCGCCATGACAAAGACCCCGGAACGCGTGTGCGACGCTGCCCCGGGGCCATGCTGCAAAGCCACTGAAGACGTAAGTAAACCCGGGCGCGGTTCACCAGCGCGGTCCGGCAGATTCCTCGGAGCCGGATTACCCGCACGCCGATTGGCGGAGCGACTCCTGCGGCTGCGACGAAGCGAGCGAGACAATTCTGCCCGCCGAAAGATGGCGCGGGCCACAATCGGTACTCGCCGGGCGCGATGCTGGATCCGAATAGTCACAGCATCGGGCGGCACTGGCGCATGACAACGAGACAGAATGTTTGCAGGGAGAAAGCTGGATCGGGATGAAGTCCGAATTTCCGCGGGGCGGATGCTCCGGGCGAAGGCGATTCTCGAAATCGGCTTAAGTCTTCCTTCCACAACGAGCAGGAGGAAGCGATACATGAAGCGGAGTCCGGGAGAGGCCGATGGCATGGCCGTAAATATGTTGCAGGGAAGCAGTTAGAGCAAGCAGTCTCGCTAGTCCGCCTGGATGAGCCGCCGATGCAGCGAGGAACGCCAGCCCTCCGAGAGCCCCGGGGCGCTCGCCAGACGCAGAAGGTCCGCGCCCGAGGCGTTCCGATCGGTGCGGATGCGGTAGGCGTCCAGAACCGATATACCCGATGCCCCGGCCTGCTCGCGCACCAGCGTCATATTGGCACCGGCTTCACCTTCCTCGAGGACACGGAGGTACCATCCCGTGCGCCCCGAATCGTGCAGCCGATCGAGCGCGCCAGCGGCGCCGAGCTTGCCGGCGAGATTGGCGCAGGGCTCGCGAGGTTGGGTAATCTCGATGAGCGCGCTTCCAAACCGGAATCGGTCCCCGATGTGCGCGGTCGTTTCGTCGAGACCGTCGACGGTGAGATTTTCTCCGAAGCTGCCCGGCGGGAGCGGAATATTCCATTCGCGCTCCCACTCGGCGAGATGCGCCGAGGGGTACGCGCAGAGTGCCCGCTCGGGGCCACCGTGATACCGAAGGTGAACCTGCTCGTCTCCTTCGATACCCAGCTTGCGAATGGCCACCGTACCCTGCACCGCCGTCTTCCCGATGGCGCTGAGCACCCAGCGCCCGCCGAACTGCCAGTCGGCCGCCTTTCCCCTCTGAAGTCCGACGACCCTGGGCTGGCCTACGGCATCAGAGTGATTCGACGGCTTCAATTCACGATGTCTCCCAGAATGTGCCGGGCGATTACGATGCGCTGGATCTCGCTCGTGCCCTCACCAATCTCGCAGACCTTCGCGTCCCGCATCATGCGCTCCACCGGATATTCGGTGGTGTAGCCGTAGCCACCAAAAATCTGGACCGCCTTGGTGGTGGTCCGCATGGCGAGCTCGGAGCAGAACAGCTTCGCCATGGCGGCCTCCTTCTTGAACGGCTTCCCATTCTGTTTGAGCCATGCCGCGTGATACAGCAGATGCTTCCCGGCTTCGATTTCGAGCGCCATGTCCGCGAGCTGGAAATGAATGCCCTGGAAACTTCCGATCGCCTTGCCAAACTGGCGACGGACACCGGCGTACTTGAGCGCTTCATCATAGGCTCCCTCGGCGATGCCGAGCGAGAGAGCAGCGATGCCGATGCGCCCGGCATCGAGTGTCTTTAGGAAGTTGATGAACCCATGCCCAGGGGTGCCAAGCACATTCTCTTTCGGCACGATGGCATCCTCGAAGATGAGCTCGCGGGTATCGCTCGCGCGCCACCCCATCTTGTCTTCCTTCTTACCAGCACGGACCCCCTTCATCTTCGGAAGATCGGGTTCATGACCGACGCCGGCAGACTTGCACGCGGCAAGATCGACCGAGTCCTTGGCCACGATGAAACTGGTGATGCCCTTGCTGCCTTTCCCCGCCTCGGTGCGCGCGGTGGCGACGAAGATTTCACCGACGCCGGCGTGGGTTATGAAAATCTTGGAGCCATTGAGGACGAAGTGATCGCCTTTGTCCACCGCGACGGTCGCGGTCCCTCCGGCGTCACTGCCGGCCCCCGGCTCGGTCAGGCCGAAACCGCCGAGCACGCGGCCCGATGCGAGATGCGGCACGTAGCGCTTTTTCTGCTCGGCTGTACCGAACTCCACGATAGGGGAGGTGCCGAGATTGGTATGGGCGCTGATCGTGAGGGCGTGACTCGCGTCCACCTTGGCCATCTCGTGGATGGTGATGTAATAGGAGAGCTGGTCCATGCCCGCGCCGCCCAGCTCCTCGCTCCACGGTACCCCGAGCAGGCCGAGCTCTCCCATCTTGCGGATGTTGGCCCAGGGAAATTCGGAAGTGCGGTCCAGTTCGCGTGCCACGGGGGCGATTTCCTTGCGGGAGAATTCGCGAACCATTTCGCGCACCTGCTGGTGCTGCTCGGAGAAATAGAGAGAGTCGTCCATGGGCCGGATCAGAAAGGGTGAAGGGGCGCCGCGGCGCCGATGCCGTCGGCGCGTGAGTCAGGGTGGCGCACCGGTGCTTCGCCCCGCGGGCGAGGCCCCAATATAACCGTGCACGAGGGCTACGACCTCGGCTATTTTGAGTGATCCCGTCGGCCCCAGGGGCCCAACCTCCAGACCATGCGCACCGCCAGTGGATCGGCGCGGAGCTCACATGCATACGAGCAGGAAAACGTGGCACGCCGTGATGCTCGCAGGGCTGACAGCCTGGGCGTGCATCTCCTGTGGCGACAGCACGGCTCCGGTACCCACCGGGCCCCAGGCCATCAAGCTCACCGAGGTGGACAGCGGATACAACTTTTCCGTATTCGTTGCGGCGCCTCCCGCGGATACCAGCCGGCTGCTCGTAGTTGAGCGCAGGGGGACGATCTTCCTAAGGAAGCATGGTGTGCGACAGAGCACTCCATTCCTGGACCTCTCCGCGCTCACCGGCCAGGGCCATGAATACGGAGTCTACAGCATCGCGTTTCATCCGCAGTACGCGACCAATCGCCGGCTGTTCGTCTATTATGTCGACAACAACGCTGACACCCGTGTGGTCGAATACCAGGCCACTCCAGATTTCGATCACGCCGATCCGAATTCGCAGCAGATCATCCTCGCCCAGCCCCAGGCGGCGCAGGCCGTGCTCTATGGCGGCGACATCGCCTTCGGTCCTGATGGATTTCTGTATATCGCGCTGGGAGATGGGCGCGTCGGCGGGCCCCCGTTCAGTCTCGCGCAGGACAGTACGTCGCTCTTGGGCAAGTTTCTCCGGCTCGATGTCGACAATGGAGCGCCCTACGCTGTCCCGCCGAGCAATCCGTATGTGACGCGAGCCGGGTGGCGGCCTGAGATCTGGCAGCTGGGCTTCCGGAATCCGTGGCGCTGGAGTTTTGATCGCGGCACCGGCGACTTGTACGTGGCGGATGTCGGCGAGAATACCTTCGAGGAGATCGACTATCTGCCCGCGCCGGTCGTGGGCGGCAATAATTTCGGCTGGCCGATCATGGAAGGAAACGACTGCTTTCCCGCGGGCTCGAACTGTTTCACCGCCGGCCTCTTGCTTCCGATATTGCAGTACACTCACCAGCCGGCCTGCGCGATCACCGGCGGCTACGTCTACCGCGGCGCCCGAATGCCGGCGCTGCGAGGTACGTATTTCTATGGAGACTATTGCGGTGGCTGGACGCGGAGCCTCCGTCTCACCGCAGGCGGGCCGGTCTCAGAGATCGACCCCATCGCCTCTCCTCTGATCAACGACAACGTCGTGTCGTTCGGAGAGGACGCAGCCGGCGAGATCTACGTGGTGATGGCGTCGGGGAGGATCTATCGGATAGATCCGAATTGATGACGGGGAGCGGGGAACTGGGAATGACCGTATTGGACGGACGGCGGCGGTGTCCGGGCAGCCCGCGACAGTCTCGTTTGGAGACGACAGTGGCCGCGGATGAACCCGGAATTGCGCGAATAAAACTCTGCTTTCTCGTAACGCGAGTATTCACAGTCTCGAGGTGCCCGCGACTTGCCTGAGTTCACTCCGGACCTTCAGCTCCAGACGCTGTATTCTTTGAACGGCATGGGTCGAATCGTCTCGACGCGCGAACCGAATTCAAGTCCCGGCCCACGGTTCTCCCTGATCCGGGCACCCTCCGGTTGCGCGTGGAGTGTCCACGCCGAGATTCCGGACGAATTGGCGATCGAGCTTGGTAAGCTGGCGGCGGATGAACCACGTATTCAGGACTTCGAGCTCGAGCCGGTACACGCCAGGCACTACACGTCGCTCCTGGGCGGCCGGATCGATGCGGGGCCGGCATTCACCTTCCCCGAGTATATGGCCCAATCGACCGGCCTCGTCGAGATTCGAAATGTCGGGCAGCTCGAGCGATACTTCCGTGGATGGACTGAGGACGAGCTTCCGGGACGGGCGCCAATCCTGGCCATCACCGAAGGCGAGGACGCAATAAGCATCTGCTATTGCGCCAGGCTTTCACCAATCGCCGCCGAGGCCGGCGTCGATACCGCCGAGGCGTTTCGCGGTCGGCGCCTGGCTGGGCGGGTGACTGCGGCGTGGGTGTCGGCAATCCGTGCATCCGGACGGCTTCCGATCTACAGCACTTCGTGGGGCAATGCGGCGTCGCGCGCGGTGGCTCGACGGTTGCGGCTAGAACTCCGCGCCACCGACTGGAGTATCCACGCCTAGGAACTGCGCGCGGAGAGCTGCCACTCCGGCAAACTCACGCGGGTGTGATTGTCCGACCGCCGTGGCCGCCCTCTCCGTCTTCTCCATCTTCTCCATCTTCTCC
>JBDUEA010000170.1:0-7157 GCA_040002695.1 Gemmatimonadota bacterium
TCGATCGATGGCCACTTGCTGAGATCATCCGGGACGAAGAGCCCGGACATGTGGGCCATCGCACCATCGGGGATCATCTTGCCGGTCGGATTGTCGTAGAGACCGACCACGCGGTAGCGATGACCGGCCTTGATCTTGAGTCCCTGGCCGCTCACCCCGAAGAGCTTCCGATCGATCTTGAGAATGTGGCCCGCGGAATCCCGCTGCGCGCCGAGGGTGATGAGCACCTTGCCGCTCTCGGCATCCTCGAAGCGGAGGCCGGCGCCGTAGTCGTGCAGGTGGCCGCCGACGCCGAGAATGTGTCCGGAGATCGGAAAGACGAATTCATGCGACTTGGTCGACTTGCCCGGCGGCACGTCGAAGGTGTTGGTGCCGCCGACGGTCAGGTTCACGTCCATGTAGAGCGGCATGGCCGTGACCGGCTGCGGATTCTGATTCGACGGGGTCCAGAGCAGCACGAGACGCATGTACGCGCCATCGACATCCTTGCCTTCGTTGTGCCATGCGGCATACATCCCCATGTTCGTGCCCGGCGTCATCGGCACGCCGATCGTCTTGGGAACGCTGACCTCGCCGGTCTCCGAGCCTGCACCGCCCAGCCGCTCCGCCGCCCGGTACATCAGCTGGCGGCGATCGAAGTTGATCACGATCAGGTGATGAAGAATCTTGTTAGCGAGCGGATGGCCCTCCGCGTCGGTCACGGTGACGTCGAAGCCACGGAGCCAACCCTGCACCGGCCAGTTGAAATGCTGCACCGCGGTCTCGTGCCCTTCCATCATGTCCATCTTCGAATGATCCATCGGCGGCATGTTGGGCACATGATACGGGCCGGCGGTCACGATGATCTGGTGGTGGGCCGAATCAACCTGCACCTTCACGACCGGGTCCGTGGAGTGTGAAGGAGGTCCGAACACCAGGCCGGCGGCGATCAACGAAGCGATCAACATGCGTAACTCCGGGAACAGGTAACGAGCGGCATCACTGATTCGAGCTGCGATTCGCCGCGGCATCGCGGATACTGAATATGCGGAGGTGAAGCCGGGGAGTATGAAATCTCCATTACCCGCATCCGCCGCGGCGGGAAAATCACCGGAGTCTCCAGCCATTGTCAAGCGATTTCGACAACTCTTCTCGGGCATCCCGATCCGGGTCCGCGCAACTGCACCAAGGGCGCGCCACCCACATTTTTGTCGCAACGATCTGCCTCATCACGCTGATCGCCGGTCCCGCCCAAGCGCAGCATCGACTCTTTCCCGACGCGCCTTCCTTCGAGCTGCCGCTCGCCGATCCGCGGGTGACCAGTCTCACGGGGCGTCTCCTCAGCGTGAGCAGGGGGGACAGCCGCTTCGGTGCGGGACACGAGGCCGAGGCAGCGATCGGCGAGAGTGTTCCGGTGATCGCGCTCAGGCGCGGCCCTCGATGGATTACGCTCGGCTTCGGCGCCGCGGTATATGGACGGTTCGATCTCGATGATCCCAAGAGCGCCCAGATCAGCGATGACTGGACTGTCGGTGTGGATCTTTCCGCCGTTCTCCGAGCCTGGACACTCTCTCTCCAGGTCGAACACGAGAGCAGCCACCTCGGCGACGAATACCACGATACGTTCGGCGTACCCCGACTGGATTGGACTCGGGAGACGGCGACGGCGTGGGTCGGCTGGCATACCGGCCCGTTGGTGCTCCATGGCGCACTGAGTTACGTGCTCGTCGATCAACTCGGCCTGCGTCGTGCCGGCGCGGCGGCCGCTGCGGACTTTCGCGGGAACTCGGGGCGGCTGCTGGGACAGGCGATGCGCCCGATCGCGGGGGTTTTCATTCGCGGCGAGGCCGACACCGACTGGCGGCTGAGCGCTGATGCCAAGGCCGGCATCGCGCTGCTCGGCGCCCGTGCTGATCGTGAACTGAGACTGTCGCTGATCGCGCACCGGGGGCTCTCGACGCAGCGTCAGTTTTATCGGGAAACGAGTCACTATATCGGCCTGGAAATCCAGTTCGAGATCTGAACGGTCGCGGTCGGTCTCCTGCTCAAAGGCGATGGCGGCAGACTGAATTTTCCTTCCTCTGATCCTCATTCTTTCCTTGGCACTCCGGCTTGACAACTGCCATTCGGTGGATATAATTGTCGCGGCTGGCACTCCGGTGCTCTGACTGCTAAACCATTGCCACGCAAGAAGTAATTCACTTCCGCTCGATTCGAGGAGGACAAATGTCCAACGCCACCAAGGCAAAGCCCAAGCTCAAGATCCACCCTCTCGAGGACCGCGTCGTCATCATGCCGTCCGACGAGGCCGAGACCATGCGGGGTGGTCTGTACATCCCTGACACCGCCAAGGAAAAGCCCACCCAGGGTGAAGTGCTCGCCGTCGGCCCCGGCCGCGTCGAGAAGGGTGAGCGCATCAAGGTTGAAGTCGCCGTGGGTGACACCGTGATCTACGGTAAGTACAGCGGCACGCCGTACACCGTGGATGGTGACGAAGTGATCATCATCAAGGCTTCCGATATTCTCGCCAAGATCAGCTGAACTGATCTCGACTCACTCAGGAGTGTAGACGCATGGCTGCCAAAGAACTGATGTTCAACACCGATGCTCGCGCGAAGCTCAAGAGGGGCATCGACGCCCTCGCCGACGCGGTGAAAGTGACCCTCGGCCCCAAGGGCCGGAATGTCGTGATCGACAAGAAGTTCGGCTCGCCGACCGTGACCAAGGACGGCGTCACCGTCGCCAAGGAAATCGAGCTCAGCGACGCGATCGAGAACATGGGCGCGCAGATGGTGAAGGAAGTCGCCACCAAGACGTCCGACCTCGCCGGCGACGGCACCACCACCGCCACCGTGCTTGCGCAGGCGATCTTCCGCGAAGGCCTCAAGAACGTGACGGCCGGCGCCAACCCGATGGAGCTCAAGCGCGGAATCGATCGCGCCGTCGAGGCCATCGTCGAAGAGCTTCGTCGCATCTCGGTTCCCTCCGCGGGCAAGAAGGAAATCGCCCAGGTCGGCACCATTTCCGCGAACAACGACGCCGAAATCGGCAAGCTCATCGCCGACGCGATGGAAAAGGTCGGTAAGGACGGCGTCATCACGGTTGAAGAGGCGAAGGGCCTCGAGACCACGCTCGAGACCGTCGACGGCATGCAGTTCGACCGCGGCTATCTCTCGCCGTACTTCGTCACCGATCCGGAAAAGATGGAAGCCGCGCTCGAAGACGGCTACATCCTGATCCACGACAAGAAGATCAGCGCCATGAAGGAGCTCCTCCCGGTGCTCGAGAAGGTCGCGCAGACCGGCAAGCCCCTCCTGATCATCGCCGAGGACGTCGAGGGTGAGGCGCTCGCGACGCTCGTCGTGAACAAGCTCCGTGGCACGCTCAAGGTCTGCGCCGTCAAGGCGCCGGGCTTCGGCGACCGCCGCAAGGAGATGCTGGTCGACATCGCGAAGCTCACCGGCGGCAAGGTGATCTCCGAGGAAGTCGGCTTCAAGCTCGAGAACGGCACGCTGAACGATCTCGGCCGCGCCAAGCGGATCGTGGTCGACAAGGACAACACCACGATCGTCGACGGTCGCGGCAAGGCCGATGAGATCCAGGGCCGCATTTCCGAGCTCAAGGTCGCCATCGAGAAGAGCACCAGCGACTACGACCGTGAGAAGCTGCAGGAGCGTCTGGCCAAGCTGTCCGGCGGCGTCGCCGTCATCAATGTCGGCGCGGCCACCGAGACCGAAATGAAGGAGAAGAAGGCCCGTGTTGAAGACGCGCTGCACGCGACCCGCGCGGCCGTCGAAGAGGGCATCGTGCCGGGCGGCGGCGTCGCGCTGATCCGCGCGCAGTACGTGCTCGACAAGGTCAAGGGCTCGGAAGACGAGAAGATCGGCGTCGAGATCGTCCGTCGCGCGATCGAAGAGCCGATCCGCATGATCGCCCAGAACGCGGGCGCCGAGGGCTCGATCGTGGTGGCGAGAATCAAGGAGTCGAAGGACAAGAACTTCGGCTACAACGCCGCGACCGACAATTACGAGGACCTGGTCAAGACCGGCGTCATCGATCCGACCAAGGTCACCCGCACGGCGCTGCAGAATGCGGCCTCGATCGCGGGCCTCCTCCTCACGACCGAGTGCGTAGTCGTCGAGAAGAAGGAAGATCGTCCCGCTCCGGCACAGGGTGGTGGCGGCGGCGGTGGCATGGGCGGCATGTACTAGTCGCCGGAAACGTGCGGGGCCGCGAAAGCGGTCCCGTATGTTTTGAAAACCAGCGTGCGTTACCCGGGGGGTCGCTGTCGCGACCCCCTGTGGCATTCCGGATACCACGCTATTTTCCGGATGCATCCATGCAGTGCGTCATCCGCGGACCGACTGGAGTCACCGTGTCTCGATTCTGCCTCGCTCTTCTGTTCACCGCCATCGCCGCGCCCCTCGCGGCGCAGCAGCCGGCCATCCTCGGCACCTGGAAAGCGGACCTCAAGGACAGCAAGCGCGCCGACGCGCCCCGTATCGTGATCGTCCGGGCGGACAGCAGCGCGAGCTACGGAACCGAGACCGTCCGGTGGAGGCTTAAGCCGGACAGCATCGCGCTCGTGCTCGGCGGTGAATGGGTGACCTACCGGCTCAAGCTCAAGGGGACCGAGCTCACGCTCTCAGGCGGTGACCTCGACAAGCCGATCACGCTCACGCGTGTCGGACCACCGACCGAGCGGCCCGACTCGGTGCACATTCCGCCCGATCCCGACAGGAGTGGCAGCTGACGGTTGAGGTCGTTCGATGAATTGAATTAAAAAGGGGCTTCGCGAAGCGAGGCCCCTTTGACATGCCGGCCCCTCGTCGCGACGATTACGCTGCGGGGTCGGCGACCGCTGCGACGGCACGCACGATCACCGTGATGGGAGGCAGGGGAGCGTCCTGCCTCGCGACGTGGAGATCGCAGGCGTGCGTCACCGTGCACAGGATCGCCATCACCGCCGCGCGTGCCTCCTCCGCGGAGTTGCAGCGCTCGCTCAAATGCGCCAGCACGATCACGCCGAGCGCCGGATGCAGCACCTCGGCAATGAGCTCGGCGGCCGCCCGGTTCGACAGGTGACCGCCCGATCCGGCGATTCGCTCCTGGACCGACGGTGGGTATCCGCTGGTCCGGAGCAGGATCTCGTCGTGGTTCGCTTCGATGACCAGTGCATGCAGCTCCCGCAGCAGGAAGCGCACCGCCGCGGTCGGTCGGCCGAGGTCGTAGGCGACACCGACACGGGCACCATCCGCGGTGGTCACCACGAGTGCGAGCGGTTCCGCGGCGTCGTGACTGGTCGCGCACGCTTCGATCCCGAACGGTCCGAGTTGCACCTGGCCCATGGAAGTGATCGCGAGGTGGGCTGCCTTCGGCATTCGTGGTGCGAGGCGGTTCCAGGTGCCAGGTGCGGTCACGATGGGGACGGCGAACTGTTTCGCCAGTCGGGCGGCGCCGGAGGCATGGTCCCCATGCTCGTGCGTCAACGCGATGCCCACCAGTCCGGCGAGCGAGAGACCGACGACGGCGCTGCGGCGTTCGATCTCTCGTGCGCTGAAACCCGCATCGATCAGCAGCATCTGCCGCTCATGTTCGATCGCGATGCAGTTGCCACCCGATCCCGAGCCCAGGACGTAGAGTCGCGTCACCGCTGGGCCAGGCGGCGGTGCGTCGCGCTCAGCGCGGCACGGATCTCGGGTGTGAACGCGACCTGCCGCCGGGGCATCACCCGTTCGGCGACCTTGAGGAAGCCGTCGAGCGTCTGCATCTCCTCTCCGGCACTGCCCCAGGCGAACGGCGGAATCTCGCGTGGCATTGCACCCGGGCCGAAGACGTTGGCTCCCGCGCCGATAACCGTTCCGGTCGGGAGCATCGTGCCGATGGCCGTCTTGGCGTGATCGCCGATCAGGCTGCCGAGAAACTGGCGTCCGGTTTCGATTCTCGTTCCTTGCACCACGAGGTTCACCTCTCCATACGTGTTTTTGAGATTGGACGTCGTGGTACCGGCGCCGAGGTTGACCCAGTGACCGATCACGCTGTGGCCGACGAAGCCGTCGTGACTCTTGTTGGCGTAGCCCGTGAGGACGCTGGTCGATAGTTCTCCCTTGACGCTGCTCTTCGGCCCGAGGACCGATGCGCGGATGTGGCTGCCCAGCAGTCGCGATCCAGCTGCGACGTACAGTGGTCCCTCGAGGCGGGTGCCGTGTCGCACCTCGACCTGCTCCTCGAGCACCACGGTGCCGTGGCGGACGTCGAAGACCACACCCGGTTCGACCAGCGCTCCGCGGCAGATCACGCCGGCGGGATCGCCGAGGACGATGCTGCCCGCGGGCAGCTCATCGCCTCCATCGGCGAGGAAGTCGGCGCAATCCTCGGGGAGAAAACGCTCCAGCGCGGTGATCACATCGAACACGCCATGGAGCATCACACCGTCGATCGGCGCGGCGGGGCCATGATCATGGGGACCACTCCACGTTTCTCCAGCGCCCACCAGCCACGCGACGGAGCGGCCTTCATGCGCGAGTCTGACGGTGTCCGGCGCCAGGGTGATCGGCTCGCCACTCGGCGCAAACCAGGCGGCCGCGACGATCGCTGGTCCTGAGATGGCGGCGAGGCCGCGACAGGGAGTGGAGAGCAGTCCGGAGAGGTGCTCGATGTGATCACCGACGAGGGCCGTCGTGTCGCGCTGGAGTACGGCTTCCCAGCGCTCGCGGATCTTCCAGATTCCGGCGGGCAGTTCGGCGATCGGCCGCACGCCGGCGAAGGGAGCCCAGGCGGGTCCCGGCGCAATCGGCTCCAGCAGATAGAAGTCGGTCATGGTGGCGGATTGCCGCAGTCCGCGATCACTCTAACTCGCGGATGTCCGAGGGCAGATCGTCGAGCAACGATTTGAGGTCCGCCGCCTGGCGACGCGGCATCACGAGGATGCGTCCGTTGGCGCGCACCACGACGAGGTCACGCACGCCACTCAGCACCACTGGCTCAGCGTCCGACCAGACGATGCAGTCCTGAGAGTCGTGAAAATGCACCGTGCCCACCGCGACATTTCCCTCTCGGTCCCTTCGCCGGACTCGCGCGAGCGCGTCCCATGTCCCGACATCGTCCCAGCCGAAGGAGCCGGGGACGACCGCTACGGCCGGGCTCCGTTCCAGCAGCCCGACGTCGATCGAAACTGG
>JBDUEA010000171.1:0-7122 GCA_040002695.1 Gemmatimonadota bacterium
CCTGCTTCATCGCCTTGATCTGGGCATTGCCGCCGACTCGGCTCACGCTGATGCCTGCATCAACGGCCGGGCGCACGTTCGAGTAGAACAGATCGGTGGTCAGGAAGATCTGGCCGTCAGTGATCGAGATGACGTTCGTCGGGATGTATGCCGAGACATCGCCCGCCTGGGTTTCGATGATCGGAAGCGCGGTCAGCGAGCCGCCCGGCTTCTTGATGCGCGGGTCGAATTTGATGAGGTTCGGATCTTCGGCGATCTTGGCGGCGCGTTCGAGCAGACGGCTGTGCAGATAGAAGACGTCGCCCGGATAGGCCTCGCGACCCGGCGGGCGGCGAAGGATGAGCGAGAGCTGGCGGTACGCCGCGGCCTGCTTGGAGAGGTCGTCGTACACGCAGAGCGTCGCTCGGCCATCCTCATACATGAAATGTTCGGCGAGCGCGCAACCGGCGTACGGCGCGATGTACTGAAGCGGCGCGGGATCCGAGGCCGAAGCCACGACCACGATCGAATATTCCATCGCGCCGGCTTCCTTGAGCCGCTCCACGACCGTGGCGACCGTCGAACGCTTCTGCCCGATGGCGACATAGACACAGACGACGCCGGTGCCCTTCTGGTTGATGATCGTATCGACCGCGATGGCGGTCTTCCCGGTGCCGCGGTCGCCGATGATGAGCTCGCGCTGGCCGCGTCCGATCGGGATCATGGCGTCGATCGCCTTGATGCCCGTTTGCATCGGCTCTTTGACCGGCTGTCTCACGATGATGCCCGGCGCCACCAGCTCGACCGGCCGGAACGCGGTGGTCTTGATCGGACCGCGGCCATCGACCGGACGGCCCAGCGCGTCTACCACGCGCCCCAGCATGGCTTCACCAGTCGGCACTTCGAGGAGGCGGCCGGTGCAGCGCACCTGGTCGCCTTCCTTGAGTTTCAGATAGTCGCCGAGGATGACGGCGCCGACGTTGTCCTCTTCCAGGTTGAGCGCGAGACCGGTGATCACCTCGCCGGTTTCCGACGCCGTGAACTCGAGCATCTCGCCGGAGAGAGCGGCGTTGAGTCCGTAGACGCGGGCCACACCGTCGCGGACCTCGAGTACGGTGCCGACTTCGTTGACGTCGAGCGACGTCAGATCCGCGGCTTCGATTTCCTTGAGGAGGACTTCCTTGAGTTCACCGGGCCGAAGGATCGAATCGGTCGCCATAGGTCTCTATTGCTGGGTGAGGATTGAGGGCCAGGGCTAGCTTGTGAAAATTATCACAATCGGCGAACTCGCGCAACGGTGAGGGGTGCGGGCTGGAATCCCGGTCGGTCACCCCACCCGGCTGCGGGTGTTGCCTCCCACGAACGCCGCGAGAACGCCTCGCGGGCCGAGCTCTCCGAGTGCGCGGGTCGAGCTGTTCGCGATCCGCCGCGCGGTGCCGCTGAGGTGACTCGAGCTGGAGAACCGGAGAATCTTTGCGACGGTCACCGGATCGTAGCCCGGATTGCCCAGCAGATGGGCCGCGCAGGCTATCCGCGTCAGATCGATCACCCGCTTGAGATTGGGCGCGCCTCCAGCTCCGAATTGCCGGCTCAGGTGCTCACGGCTCACGCGGAGCCGCCGGGCAAGCGCCGCGGTCCGAACCGGACGGTCTACCGTGTCGAGCAGCAGGTTCCATGTGTCCCGCTGTAACGGTTCGAGCAACCGGAGCGCGCGCGGCGCATCGTGCAGCTGACGCCGTCGATCTGCCGTCGCCGACGCGCGCTGCACCAGATCTCCCGCGACGGCATCATCCACGCCTTCGACGAGCACGCCGGCAACCTGTTCGCGGTGACAGGCCAGCAGCAACTCCCCCTCATCGGGGCGGAACGCAGCGAGTGCGAACGTGGGGATATCCGGAAAGGTGGCGCGAAGCTGCCGGACGATGGCGAAATGGGGATCCTGCGGAGAAAAGACGATCGCGTCGACGAGGCGGCTCTCGAGCACCCGGAAGAGCGCCGGCGCCGAGCGGCAGAGCACGACCGACGGACCGCCGCGCGGCATCGATTTACGAACCGTCTGAAGCGCACGCCGACTGTCGGTGAGAACGGCGACCGTCGCCATCCTCAGCCCGAGGGGAGTGCGCGCGGTTCCGCGCGCTCACCACTTCGGCCCGAAGAGCCACTCGCTCGTCCCGCGCCCATCGCCACCAGCGTGCGCGCCATCTCGCCGGCGCGCTTGAGGACACCGCGGGCGTTATCGTAGCTCAGCGCCTCGAGCGCATCGTTGAGGGAGCACCAGCGGCACGCCGTGATGCCCTCGTCGATCTGTGGTCGCGGCTCTCCGGAGGGGCTCTCCAAGAGGAAGAAGTGGCAGTACTTGTGGATGAACCGGCCGCGAAAACGGAAATGCCAGTCGATCACCCGGATCGGGCCCTGGAGAATGAGATTCTCCAGGCCGGTCTCCTCCGTGGTCTCCCTGAGCGCTGCCTCGGCCGGTGACTCCTCGCCTTCGAGATGCCCCTTCGGGAATCCCCAGTTGTCGTACGAGTCCCGGATGAGCAGGTAGTGAAAAATCCCATCCGCCTGCCGCCGGAAGACGATCCCGCCCGCGCTCACTTCGCGCTCCGCTTTGCGCTTGCTCAAGGGGCGGTGGCCGGTGAGGTGTCATTGGTCAGCGGTGAGCCGTGAGCGGTGAGCGGGAGGTACCGGCGGGTCTGGACGCGCCGATGCGTGCGGGATAAGAACTGCCGCCTGAGGACACCACAACTCGCCGAGCCTCCCGCTCCCCGCTCACCGTTCACCGCTCACCTCCTAAAACACACTGAACTTGAAATACTTTCTCGGATTGAGCTGGATATCCTGCAGCAGCTTGTGCAGTTCGATGACGGTCGCCGTCGTTTCCCGATAGAGCGTCGAATCGGTGGCGAGCATGCCGAGCGTGCCGTTGCCGGACTGGATGCGCGTCATGAGCGAATCCGCGGCCAGCAGCACATGCACGAGGCTCGCCTGGTGCACGCGCGCGGAATCCATCAGCTCGCGAAGATTCTGCGAGGCAGCCTGGATATTGCCGCTTGTCGCCCGGGACGAATTGACGATCGCGGCGAGCTGTCCGCCCTGAGTGGCGGAATCCACGCGGGAGAGCGTGGAGCGGAGGTCCTGTGTCGCAGCGGCCACCGCGTCCGAAGTCTTCACGGCGTTACCCGTGACGGCGTTGATCTGCGACGTCTGGTTTTGCGTGAAGGCGGCCAGCCGGTTCGTGATGCTGCCGAAATCCTTGATGCTCTGGCGGAGCTCGATGACGGCATTGGAGTCGAAGGTGGATTGCACCCGGTTGGTGAGTGCGGCAATGTCACTCGCGATGCGGCTGGCCTGTGCCGTCAGCTGACCGACGTCGGGAAGCGTTGCTCCCGGCCACTGCGGACCGCCGGCTCGGCTCGCTTCATCGAGCATCTGCCGGATGTTCGGATCGTCCTGGGGACCGTCGCCCGGAACGATCGTGGCGGCCCACTCGCCGAAGAGGCTCGCCGAGGCCGAGATGACGGCTGGTTTCGAGGGGAGCTCGACGCCTTCATACACCTTGAGGTCGGTCTCCACCCAGTTGTTCGCGGCGAGACGAATTGCCTCGACCCGTCCGACGCGCACACCGCGATACGTAACGGGTGCGCCGACGCCCAGGCCACCGACGGTGCGGAAGCGCGCTGTATGCAGCGCCTCCTGGTGCCCGATATTGGTCTCGCTTAGCCAAAGGGCGCCGCCTACGACCAGCGCGAGCGCCCCCAGCACGATGAGGCCAACGAGAAACTCATTCCCCTTTTTCACCGCGCCCCCTCAAGCACCGGCTCCACGGGATCGGGCCGGCCCTCGATGAACTGCCGCACGACGGGATCGCTCGTCTCGCGGATCTCTTCGGCGGTACCGGCCTGGCGGATGGCGCCTTCATACAGCATGGCGATGCGGTCTCCCACCGTGTAAGCACTCCGCATGTCGTGAGTGACGACGACGCTCGTGACGCCAAGTTCTGCGCGTGTGCGGACCATGAGACGGTCGATGACGGCCGAGGTGACCGGATCGAGCCCGGTCGTGGGCTCATCGTACAGAATGTATCTCGGCCTGAGCGCGATGGCGCGGGCGATGCCGACCCGCTTCCGCATGCCACCCGAGAGCTCCGCGGGAAGCCGCTGCTCCGCGCCGGCCAGGTCCACCAGCGCGAGGCTCTCGGACACGCGGCTCCGGATAGTTGCTTCGTCGAGGCCACGCCGCGCGAGTCCGAGCCGGAGATTCTCCTCGACGGTCATGGAGTCGAAGAGCGCGGCGAACTGAAAGACGTAGCCGATGGTGCCGCGCATCTCGACGAGCTCCTCGTGGGAGAGATCGGCGACGGTCTTGCCGTCCACGATGACCCGACCCGAATCCGGCTCGAGCAGCCCGACGATATGCTTGAGGGCGACACTTTTTCCGACACCCGAGAATCCGATGATGACCGTCGTCTGTCCATCGGGGATCTCGAGACTCATCTCCCGGAGCACGTGCCGGTCGCCGAAGGACTTGGAGACGTGGTCGAAGGTGATCATGCGGACGGGCGGACGGGACGGACGGAGTGGACAGAGCGGACAGAGCGGACAGAGCGGAGAGAGCGGACGGAAGGAACGGCGGACAATAGTCTCCGGCGCGCGAGGCGTGGCCATCCAAAAGCAACCGAGGCCGCACGCACCCGCCTGGATCCTTCGACATTCTGCGTGCCTGCACCTGCGCCTACCTTATCCATGAGAGTCCGCCTCGTCCGCCCCGTCCGCCCTGTCCGCCCTGTCCGCAGTCCTCACAGCAGCACCACTGCCCAGAACGCATCCAGCACCAGGATCGCCTCGCAGCTCAGCACCACGGCGCGCGTGGTGTTCCGCCCAACGCCCTCGGCACCGCCGCGGGTGCGGAGTCCCTGGATACTGCCGAGGAGAGTCACGGCAATTCCGAAGCTCGAGGCCTTGATCAGTCCGAACCAGATGTCCTTGAAGCGATAGAAGAGCCGGAGGCCTTTGAGGAATTCTACGGTGGACAGGTCCAGCAGATTGATTGCCGTGAGCCAGCCCGCGGTCACGCCCACTGCCATCGCAAAGGCGGTGACGACCGGAAACATCAGTCCTCCGGCGACGACGCGGGGGACGACGAGATAGCTGTTGGGATTGTACGCGAGGGTCTCGAGGGCATCGACCTGTTCGGTCACCCGCATCGTGCCGACTTCGGCAGCGATGCTGGCCCCGACGCGGCCCGCGAGCGCGAGCCCGGTCAGGACGGGGCCGAGCTCCATCATTACTGTCTTGCCGACGAGGGCCCCGACGAAGTAGAGCGGGACGGCGCCGGTGAAGATGTAGGAGGAAAGGAGCGCGAGCACGATGCCGGTGAACACCGCGATGAAGAGCGCGATGGGAACCGAGTCGACGCCGAGGCGCCGCATCTGCCCGATGACCAGGGGACCCCAGGTCCCGACGTCGGCGAGTGCCCGCCCGCTCTCGGCGGCCCCCCGGCCGACAGTGGATATCTGGCGACCAAGGAAACCGGCACGCGAGGCCAGTTGATAGTTCACGAGGTCAAGGTACGGCGTGCGGGGGGGAGTGTAAAGAAGGGGACGGCAGGTGGTAGGTGGCAGGCGGTAGGTGGTAGGTGGTACGCGAGGCTCAACGCCAATCCTTGCTACCTGCGTCCTACTACCTGCGACCTACTACCTGCGTCCTGCTACCTGCGTCCTACTACCTGCGTCCTACTACCTGCGACCTGCTCTCACGCCGCGAAGCTCGCCAGAGCCCGGCCCACGTCGCCCTCGCGAAGGCGCTTGAGGGCGCGATCGCGGAGCTGGCGGATGCGCTCGCGGGTGACGCCGAGCATGCCACCGATTTCCTCAAGAGTATGTTCGCGCCCACCGTCGAGTCCGAAGTAGAGACGAAGCACCTTTGCGTCGCGGGGAGGCAGGGTCGCGAGCGCCTGCTCGATCTCTTCCGAGAGGAAGCGGTCCATTGCTTCATCTTCCGCGTCCGCCTGGTCATCCGCGATGAAGCGGTCGATGAGCGTGCGATCACCATCGGGATCGAGCGGCGCGTCGAGCCGGACGTCACTGGTGTTGAGCGAGGCGAGCGACTGAACGACCTCGACGGAGAGCCCCGTCGCCTTGGCGATCTCCTCGGGCGTCGGCTCGCGGCGAAACTCCTGCCGCAGCTGTTCCGCGGATCGGACGATGCGCGAGAGATCAGCGGTGCGGTTGAGCGGGACGCGCACCGTGCGTCCCTGCCGGGCGAGCGAGGCGAGAATCGCCTGGCGGATCCACCAGACGGCGTAGGAGATGAACTTGACGCCCTGGTCGGGATCGAACTTCCGCGCGGCCGTGAGCAGGCCGACGTTCCCCTCGCCGATCAGATCGGTGAGTGGCAGCCCGCGGTTCTGGTATTTCTTGGCAACGGAGATGACGAAGCGGAGATTCCGCTTCACGAGTTCCTGCATCGCCTCCTGGTCGCCCTGGCGGACCAGCTTCGCGATGGCGATCTCCTGCTGCGTGTTGAGCAGCGGAGTTTGACTGACTTCGTAGAGGTACTGATCGAGGATATCGCGATCGGCGTCGTAGACGCCGAGGGACCTCGATGTCTCCCGCTTCCGGGCCCGCGGTTTTTTCGGCGGGGAGCCGGCGAGAATTTTCTGGATTTCCGAGAGGGGAGCGGGCGTAGCCGGCAGCGCGGAGGACGGGAGCTCGGACCGGGCGCGCGTCGCGGATCTGCTCGATGATGGGTTGGCGTCCGGATCCGGCCCCGTCGCAGACTCAGCGGCGGATTTGCGGGCCACGCGTTTCTTCGTCATGACTTGGAATTACCTCTTCGCACTGCGAAAGTTCGCTGGAAATGCTTGACACCCTCAGACGGCAGGACTAGCTTGCCGTGCTCGTCAGACATGCAAAAGTTGGGCGGGAGAATATAACGGGGGCGTAGCTCAGTTGGGAGAGCGCGTGAATGGCATTCACGAGGTCAGGGGTTCGATCCCCCTCGCCTCCATTCGCGTCGGTGGCGCGGCCGCAGGCGCGACGAAATGCCGTTGCGAAGGGCGGGCGGAACGCTGTAGCTTGGGGCCCGTTCGGTCCGCGGGAATAGCTCAGTTGGTAGAGCACAACCTTGCCAAGGTTGGGGTCGC
>JBDUEA010000172.1:0-7112 GCA_040002695.1 Gemmatimonadota bacterium
TCCGGCACATCAGCGGCTCCCGCGCGACCGAGATCGACGTCGTGCCGCTCGGCGCGCACCGGGAGCTCATCCTCGGCCGGGCGCCCTCGGCGGCCGTGCGCTTCGATCCGCGTGGCGATCCGTGGGTGGGCCGCCATCATGCTCGGATCGAGCCTGGAGCGGCCGATGCTTCGACATTTCAGGTCCATGATCTCGGGAGCCGAAACGGCACGTTCCTCAACGGGCAGCGCATCACGGGCCCGAGTACGCTTCGGCCCGGCGACATTCTGCGGCTGGGCGAGCATGGTCCCGAGCTCGAGGTGCTCGTCGAACTCTCCGCGACGCCGACCAGGTAAGGTCGCCCAGAACTCGCGGGAGCCGATTGACCGTGGCTCGAGAGTGACCGGTCGTGAAGACTGATGCACGATGGCTCGACATGTGGCGCCTGCTCGAGCTGCGAGTCCCGCCTGACGTTGTCTATCAACAACTGCTCTCGCGATACGCCGAAGCGCACCGCGCCTATCACACGGCCCAGCACCTCGATGAATGCCTGGCGTTGTTCGAAGATCTCCGGGGCGCGATGCAGCGCCCCGGCGAGGTGGCCTGCGCGCTGTGGTATCATGATGCGGTGTACGAGCCGAAAGCCGGCGACAACGAGGCGAGGAGCGCGGATCTCGCGGTGGATGCGCTCACGAACGCTGGCGCGCGGCCGGACCAGGTATCGCGGATCCGGAGCCTGATCATGGACACCACTCACACCGCCGAACCCGCAGGCACCGACGGCTCGCTGCTGGTGGATATCGACCTCGCCATACTGGGGGCCGCACCGGAACGATTCGCGGAGTACGAAACGCAGATCCGCGCCGAATACTCCTGGGTCCCAGGCATTGTCTACCGGTTTGAAAGGCGACGAGTGCTGACCGGGTTCCTCTCCCGAAAGCCGATTTATCGCTCCGAACCTATGCGTCTCAGGTTCGAGGATCGGGCCCGCGAGAACCTCCAGCGAGCCGTGGGCGCCGGAGTGGAGTAATATGAAGACCGGGCTTCAAGCGCCCCGGTACCATCCGTCATCGACCCTTACCTGCTTCGAGACGCCAGACGTGATCACCATCCGCCCGGCCGCCGCCACCGATGAAGGGTTCCTGCTCGGTCTTACCAATCGGCTCTCCGCGTTTCCCGTCCCACACTGGCGCAGCGAGATGGAGATTGCGGTATCGGATCATCATCTCATCCTCGGCGCACTTGCCGCACCGACACCAGACACCAGTCTGCTGATCGCCGAGCTGGAGGACGGTCGGTCGGTGGCCTGTATTCTCACTACGACGCGCGCCGACTATTTCACCCAGGAAGCGCATGCGCACGTGGAGGTGCTGGCGGTCGATGAATCGGCAGAGGGCCGGGGAATTGGTCGCGCCCTCATGGATGCGGCAGAGGGCTGGGCCGTCAGCCGAGGTTACCGGCGCATCACTCTCAACGTCTTCGCGGCGAACGAGCGTGCCCGCGGCGTCTATGAGCACCTCGGCTACGAGCCGGAAACGGTGCGATACCACAAGGTGCTGGGGCCGAGCGGGGGGTGAGGGGGAGATCGAAAGTGAGGAGAAGAACGGGACGAGATGAAAGTGGAAAGATGAAAGTGACAAGGTGAAAGTGGAAAGTTGAAAGTAGAAAGCGGAACACTGCATCTGTCCCCCTTACCCCTCACCCTCGCGCCCCTCCTCCCTGCTGCGCCGCTTCGCCAAACCCGATGAGGTCGCCGCCATGATTGCGTACATCTGCAGTGCCCGGGCTTCGGCGACCACCGGCGCGGCACTCCGAGTTGACGGCGGCGTCATCCGAGCGATTGCCTGAGGGCTGCCGGAACGCTCTGAGGGGTACCCACCGACCGGCAGGGCGCTATCTTGCGGCGCGCCCTTGGGCTTCTTCCCGCCAGGCTTTTCGCGCTACCGTCCGCCTCGTGCCGGAGAGGTCCAATTGCCGAAACGCAATTATCAGTTCGAAAAGCGCCAGAAGGACATCGCGAAGAAGCAGAAACAGGAGGAGAAGCGGCTCCGGAAGCTGGAGCGCGCGAATTCGCCGTCGGAAGAGCAGGACGAGGCCGGCACCCAGACCGACGAGACTGAGCCGGCAGAGTAGGCCGAGCGTTCGGCATCGTTCCCACCGCCTGAACTGTTACGGGAGAACGACTCCATGCGCTGGACTTCGGCGATCGTCATCGGAGTGACCACTGGCATCGTCGGGACGGTGCTGGCCTCCATGATGGCCGACGTTGCGACCCGCGCGCACGGCGTTTCGAATTTCGAGGGCGGCCGCGGATATCTCGTCGTGTTTGTCTTCGCGCCACTCGGACTCATCCTCGGACTCGTCGTCGGCATCTGGCTGACCCGCGCGAGCGGTGCCGCCAACTTTCCTGCACTCGCCCTCCAGCAGCTGATCGCCATCATCATCACGGCGGGAATCATCGGTACCGTAGGCGGCGCCTCGATCCTTATGGTCAACAAGCCACCGTTGATCGACGGAGATCCCCTCGCGCTCGAATTCGAGATTCGGCTCCCCGCGACCGATTCCCTGCCCGCCGACTCCGCCGATTCCGATTTGCGAGTGAGCCTGTTCGCTGGCGACAATGACAACGCATACGCGACCCTGCACTTCTCCTCGGCTGGCGTGCACGACGGCGCGATGATCCTCCCGGGAACCTCCCCGCTCAACAGTCACAGCGCACGACGCATGCTCCTCATCGGTCATCGGACCGGAGACTCCCAGGTTTTCGACATCAACCTCGATCCTGCTCCGCGGGCAGCCGATGAAGCCTGGTCGAAGTGGCTCGAGCCAGGCTCTCGCGCAGATGGAAAGAATCCGTCGGCAGAATTGCAGTATCGGGTGCGCTGGCGAGTGGTGAGGGTGAAATAGGGGCGGAGAGGATGGAGAAGGCGGAGAAGGCGGAGAAGATAAAAAGGGCCGCGGGAAGTGGGCGGGCAGCGCGGGCAGCGCGGGCAGCGCGGGCAGCGCGGCCGAGGCGAAGCGGTGCGGAATTGTAACAACGGGGCCAAATTCTAAAGCCCGTTCCCCCTTCCCCTTTCCCCTTCCCGATCTACGTTCATCTCGATCCGCGGCGGATGGTCATCGCGACTCACCCTTCACCCCTTACCGCTCACCGCCCAATTGACCGACCTCCCTCCCTACGCCAACCGGCTTCGTGCCGCGCGGGAACGCGCCGGATTCTCGCGTGAGAGCCTCTCGAAGCAGTCGGGGATGGCCCTCCAGCATCTGGAAGACCTCGAGTCGTTCGATGAGGAGCTGCTGATGACGGTCACGCTCGCTCAACTCGCGGCGCTGGGTCAGCTGATTCATGTTGAACCCACGGAACTGCTGGCGGACAACCCCGGCACCAGGCGGCCGGAATCGAGAATTGCACCGGAGGGAATCGCCGAGCTGATCAGAGGCCGGCTCCGCGCGCGGGGGATTCCGCTCGAAGAGCTGGAGGACGAGATCGGATGGGAGCTGGACCGGGTGCTCGAGGACCCGGCGACGCTCTTCGAGTTCAATGCGGATGGGCTTCGCGACATCTGCGATGCACTGGGCGTGGACTGGCTGCGGGCGCTTCCCGATGCCGTAGGCTGAAACTCGTTCACCAGAGAGCCACTGAAAGCGGGCGCACGAGGTTATTCTTCATACAGCCTTTCTGAGATCCTCAGCCGGGCCCTCCCTTCCTGGTCGAGGCCTGATGGCAGAAGCCGCAGAACGTTCCCTCGCATCGTCCGCCGGAGTACCGCAACCGCTGCTCGACCGCGTCCGCGCGCGGGTGCTGGAGGTCGGCATCGCGCTCGACCGACGGGATAGAGCCAGCCGGCCCAAGAGCCGCCGAGGCCGCAAGCCGACAATCGCGGCGCCCGAGACCGCTGGAGTGGATGGTGCCGCTCCAGCCCCGGAGCTGACTCGCGAAACCCGTTCTTTCCGTGGGGTTTTTCGGGAGATGGGACATACTCATCGGCAGCACCGGCTGCGCACCGGCCAGCACGTTCCGGTCCCGCTACGCGAGGCCGCGCGCGCGTTCAGAGCGCAGCCCTCGCTGGAATCGCTGGTGCTGGTGGCGGCGTTTCTCGATGAGGATGGACTGCTCGCCTGGTGACGGCCTGGAGCAATGCACAGTACGACAAAATCGGCGCCTCTCATGCGAGAGGCGCTTTTTTTGCGGGCGCGGGATTGCCCAGCCGATCCTTGCGGTGTAATGCTGTGGAGAAGAGCGGCGGCCACCTGTCATCATTCCAGGGAGTCTTTCAATGCCCGAGCAATCGTCATCCGAAAACACGAACCTGCAACCGGTGACACCCTACCTCTGCATTCGGGGGGCGGGCGCCGCGATCGAATTCTACCAGCGCGCATTCGGCGCCCGCGAACTCATGCGACTCGATGCGCCCGGCGGCCTGATCGGGCACGCCGAAATCATGATCGAATATGCGCGCATCATGCTCTCCGATGAATTCCCCGAGATGGATGTGGTGAGCCCGGCGACGCTTGGTGGCTCTCCAGTGACGATTCATCTCTACGTGAATGATGCGGATACCCTCGCGGCGCGCGCCGTTTCCGCCGGCATGACGGTACTCAGGCCGGTAGAAACCCAGTTCTACGGCGACCGCGGCGGCAAATTCCGGGATCCCTTCGGACACATCTGGTGGATCGCGACTCACGTCGAGGACGTATCGATGGACGAGATCAGGCGCCGGGCGGAGTCGCTGTACGGCGCCTGAGATTCCCCGCCTGCCAGTGCGGCCCTCATTCAGCGTAGGCTCGCGAACAATTGATCGAGGCGGTACGGCTGCGCGAGGAACCGCCGCTGCCAGTCAGGGACGACGCGTTCCGCGAGCCAAGCGGTTCCGGCTCCGAGCGCGTAGAAACTGACCCGCCTTCGCTCGGCAAGATCGACGTGCTGCAGTTCGTTGTGCACTCTGCTCCGAATGTTTGCGGCGACCGAGTCGTACGGCAGATAATCCGGCAGTGCGCGAAATTCCGCCGATGGCTTCCCCATTCGTGCCGCGCGCCGAGCACAGTCGTATTCAATGGCCCGCGCGGTCCCCTCCTGCCAGAGCTGGAACTCCAGGTATCGCTCCTGCTCCGCCGAGAGCTCGCGCGAGAGCGCCGTTCTCGCCGCCCGGTACTCCACGAGCGCCGCGGCCTCGTGGCCACGATCCGCATCGAGCGCACGCACGAGTGCCGTCCCCAGTGACCGCATCGCGCCCTGCACCGGCGCCGAGTCGTAGGGAAAGGGATAGTTGAGCATCCACATGCCTGAAGTATCTCCGTGCGCCAGCTGCAAGTGCTCGACTCCGGGATAATAGTCCGGCTGCGAATACTCGAATTGATGGAACTCCTCGTGCAGCAGCGTCACCACCCACGCCGCCGACGACTGCCCGGTCGCCTCTGCATTACCGACGACGACCGTGGGAATGCCACCGACCGCGGGAAATGTCGCGAGCAACTTTGGACTGAAGACGCGCGGCCGGGTCCACACCACGGTGTGAAGCACGCTGTCGAAGCCGAGTGACACGAACTCGGCGGAGGGATGAGGGTGGTGCATCAGGAACTCGGCGGAGTCCGTGACGAGCAGCACCGGAACCTGCGTTTCCCGCCATGCGGGCCACACTTTGCCCCTGACGGGCTCCGAAATGCGGAAGAGCTCCGCAAGGCGAATCCGGTCGGATAGAGGAATCGCGGGTGACTGGGCGACGGCACCACTTGCCGAAAGAACGGTGGAACAGAAGAGAGCGGCGATCGTTCGAACGGACGCGGACAGTGGCATGGCGGCTCCGGGAAAAGGGGATCGACTCAATTGCAGTCAGTTTCCGAGGATTCCCCAAACCCCTGATTCGTCGCCGCCGCACTTGACGCCACGCGGCCTCGGCGGTTTCGTCATCGACAAGTGACCGACGTCGGTCACCTGTCCGAAGCCCTCCTCCACGGATCGATCGGGAAGACTCGATGACCAGTCCGGCCCAGCACGACCTCGAACTGGCGGCCGCCGCGCTGCGTGCGTCGGGTGAATATCGGGTCCTCGAGCGGTTCCGTCCGCCGTCGCGATACGTCGATGATGACGGCTGCGTCAAGAATGTTGCCCTCGCGATCGATGTCGAAACGACCGGACTCGATCCTCAGCGCGACGCGAT
Organism: Gemmatimonadota bacterium; assembly: GCA_040002695.1. Taxonomy (GTDB): domain Bacteria; phylum Gemmatimonadota; class Gemmatimonadetes; order Gemmatimonadales; family GWC2-71-9; genus JBDUEA01. Next base: position 6,138 of record JBDUEA010000172.1, read on the forward strand.
CATTCAACTCTGCGCGATTCCCTTTCAGTACTGTCCTCAGACCGGACGCGTCTTCGCCATCGAGGCGCCCACGATGTTCTTCGAGGATCCCGGCCGTCCGATTCCGCCGGAGATCGTGGCGCTGACCGGCATCACCCAGGCGATGGTCAGCGGCAAGCGTATCGACGAGTCAGCTGTCGCTGCGCTGGCGGCAACGGCCTCGCTGGTGATCGCGCACAACGCTGCCTTCGACCGCCGCTTCGTCGAGCGCCGTTGCCCCGTCTTTCGCGACAAGCCCTGGGCCTGCACTCAACAGGAGCTTCCCTGGCGACAGAGCGGTTACGCCTCGGCGGGACTCGAGTCGCTCATGGACAAGCGGTTCGATCTGTTTTATGCCGCGCATTCGGCGGAGGCGGACTGCCTGGCGCTGATTCACCTCCTCGCGCGTGCGCTCCCCAACGGCGATCTCCCGCTTTTTCTGCTGCTGCAATCGGCGCGTCGCCGGAGTGTCCGCGTATGGGCCGTGGATGCGCCATTCGACCAGAAGGGCGCACTCAAGGCGCGAAAGTACCGCTGGAATCCCGGCGAAGACGGCCGGCCGAAGGCGTGGTATTCCGATATTCCCGAAGAACGCCTCGTCGCGGAGTGCGCCTGGCTCAAGGAGAGCGTGTACGGCGGTCGCGATAACGCCTGGAAGACGCAACCGATCGATGCGAAGAGCCGGTATTCGGAGAGAGGATAGACGGAGGGAGAGGGGAAAGGGGAAAGGGGAAAGGGGAAAGGGGAAAGGGGAAAGGGGAACGGGGGACGGGAGACGGGGAACGGGGAACGGGGAACGGGGAACGGGGAACGGGGAACCGGCAGGCGGGCGAAGGTCGTTCAACCCGTGCGTCATTGCGAGAAGGGAGCGCAGCGACCGACGAAGCAATCCTTGGCCGCATAGCGAGGACGAAGGTCCGCTCCCGCTTCTCCGCCTTCTCCGTCCTCTCCGTCTCC
>JBDUEA010000173.1:0-6978 GCA_040002695.1 Gemmatimonadota bacterium
GCGGAGCCCGCGCTCAAGATCATCGTCGACATGTTCGAGTGGGCGGCGGAGCATACGCCGAAATGGAATACGATTTCCATTTCGGGCTATCACATCCGGGAAGCCGGAGCCACCGCGACACAGGAGCTCGCGTTCACGCTCGCGAACGGCTTCAGCTACGTCGAACACGGGCTCGCACGCGGGCTCGACGTGGATGACTTCGCGCCCCGCCTCTCGTTCTTCTGGGACGTCCATAACGATTTCTTCGAGGAGATCGCCAAGCTGCGCGCCGCGCGCCGCATCTGGGCGCGGCACATGCGCGGCCGCTATGCCGCGAAGGATCCGCGGAGCTGGCAGATGCGTTTCCACTGCCAGACGGCCGGCGTCACGCTGACGGCCCAGCAGCCGATGAACAACGTCGTGCGGGTGGCGTACCAGGCGCTGGCCGCGGTGCTGGGCGGTACCCAGTCGCTGCACACCAACGCGCTCGACGAGACCCTCGCGCTGCCGACGGAAGATTCGGTGCGCGTGGCACTCCGCACCCAGCAGATCCTCGCGTTCGAAACCGGTGTCCCGAACGTCGCCGATCCGCTCGGCGGTTCGTACTATCTCGAGGCGCTGACCGACGCGATGGAGCGCGAGGCCGAGGAGATCTTCGCGGAAATCGAGACCCAGGGTGGCGTCGTCCCGGCGATCGAGACCGGCTGGTTCCAGCGGCAGATCGCCCAGTCGGCCAGCCGTTTCCAGACCGAAGCGGAACAGGGTCGTCGCGTAATCGTCGGCGTCAATGAATTCGCGGAGGATGACGAGGCCGCCACGGCCGTGAGCATTCTCCGGGTCGGCGACGAGGCGGAGCGTTCGCAGCGGGAGGACATAGCTCGCCTCCGCGTGGAGCGCGACGACGCACTGGTACAATCCCGACTCGAGGCGCTCCGCAGCGCCGCGGCCGCCGAACAGAATGTGATCCCGGCGATGCTGGATTGCGCGCGCGCCTACTGTACGGTCTTCGAGATCCGCGAAGTCCTCGAGGGCATCTATGGTCACTATCGCGAACCCGTGTTCTTTTAGCCTGACGACCTGGTGTCCGGTGCCGTAACTCGCACCCGTCCCCTCGTCGCTGAGCCCATATAAGAAGACTCATGCCACCGACTAACGATATCGCCAGCGTGCTGGCGCGTCTCACCAAAATCCGTCCAGGCCAGCATCGCATCGTCACCTGCTATCTCAAGCTCGAGCCGAGGGACCGCGCCCGCGGCAAATACCTGATCAAGCTCAAGAACCGGATCCGTGAAGTCGAGGGGTCCCTCGACGGACTCGGGCTCGACCGCGCCGCGCGTGAGGCTGTCGTCCGGGATCTTCGCCGGGTGCAGGATCATTTTCGCAACTCGGCCAATCTTCCACACACGCAGGGCATCGCGATTTTCGCGAGCGAACCTCTCGGCCTCTTCGAGGCGGTGGCGCTTCCCCGCGTGTACCGCTCGCGCCTCGCGGTCGACCGGACCCCGCTGGTTCGCGAGCTTGCCTCCGTGGAGGATGAATTCGGTCGCCTCCTGACCGCCGTGGTCGACCGGACCGCCGCGCGGATCTTCGAGGTCACCGCCTTTGCCGCGCGCGAGGTCGAGGGCGTGCGCTCCGAGAGTACGCGCGGCGGCAAGTTTCGGCCCGACCGTGACGGCTCCCCGGGTTTCGGAGAGCACACTTACCACAATCGGATCCGGCTCGAGAAGCAGCGACACTACGAAGAGGTCGCGCGGCAGCTCTTCACCATGAACAAAAAGCAGCCGGTATACGGTCTGGTTCTGGCCGGCCCCGGCGCCGAGGCCGGTGCGCTGGAGCCGTTTCTCCACCCGTATCTGGCCGAGCGACTCATGGGAGTGGCCAAGCTCAATCCCAAAGAGGCGGATGCGGCGGTTGTTCACGAGGCGACGCTGGCCGTGCGAGAGGCGTTCGAGCGCGCGGCCGAACGAGCGGTGGTACACGAGGTCGAGGAATCTGTCGGTGGAGGGTGGGCCGTAAACGGAACGCTTCCGACGCTCCGGGCACTCGCTCGCGGCCAGGTGCGGACGCTGCTCGTGAATGCGGACGCGCGCGCAGGAGGATTTCGCTGTACCGACTCCGGCCGCCTGGCGCTGACGGAGCGCGAGTGCCGTGGTGAGGGAGAGCCGATCCCCGTGCTCGACATCATCGATGAGGCCATCGAAGAAGGTTTGCGGCAGCGCGTCAACGTCGAGGTCGTTTATGCCGATGGCGCGCGCGAGGTCATTGACGGGCTCGCCGGGTTGCTTCGATTCCGGTGAAATTTCGCGCCATCCTTTTCGACGCGGGCAACACCCTTCTCTTTCTGGACTTCGCGCGCATGGCGCGTGAAGTCGGTCCGGCGATAGGAATTCCGCTCACGGAGGCGCAGCTCGCGGCGCAGGCGAAGCCGGCGGCCCTGTTGCTGGAGCGGGCGGACCGGTCCGATCGTGAGCGCGCTTCCGTCTATCTCGAGACCCTTTTTTTGATGGCCGGCGTTCCCCGGAGTTCCATCGAGGCGGTGCGGAACCGGCTGCTCGAGCTGCACCAGGAAGGGCATCTCTGGAGCGCGATGGACCCAGGCACACCAGCCGCGCTGCAGCGGCTCAAGGACGGAGGATTTCGGCTCGCGGTCGTCTCCAACTCCGACGGTCGGGTCGAGGAAGCACTCGAGGCCACGGGCATCCGGCATTTCTTCGAGGTGGTGATCGATTCCCAGCTGGTAGGATTCGAGAAGCCCGACCCCAGGATCTTCTTCGAGGCGCTCACCCGGCTGGGCGTCAGCCCGAGCCAGGCGCTCTACGTCGGGGACATCTACGAGGTCGATGTGGTGGGCGCCCGTCGGGCGGGCATGGATGTCGTTCTGCTCGATCCCCTCGAGAATCACGCCCATCGGGACACGCGGACCGTGCGGAGCGTCCCCGAACTGGCGCGCATGCTCCTGGATGGCGATCCTTCGGCCGGCAGAATTCCTGCGCCTCGGTAAGGCGCCCCTGATTCCCGTTCACTGGTCCACCCGTCATGTCCCCTGCGACCGATTCCAGGCAGCTCAGCCGACCCATCCGCGTGCTCGTCGCGAAACCGGGGCTCGATGGCCACGATCGCGGCGCGAAGGTCGTGGCCGCCGCGCTTCGGGATGCCGGTATGGAAGTCGTCTACACCGGGCTGCACCAGACGCCTGAGATGATCGCCACCGCGGCCGTCCAGGAGGATGTGGACGTGGTCGGTCTGTCGATTCTCTCCGGTGCGCACATGACGCTCTTTCCGCGCGTGCGGAAGCTCCTCGTCGAACAGGGCCGGCCCGATATGCTCGTGACCGGTGGCGGCATCATTCCACGCGAGGACATGGATGCACTCGAGGCGCAGGGCATCGGTCGACTGTTCGGTCCCGGCACTCCCACGACTGACCTGATCGCCTACATCGAATCGTGGGCCGCCGAACACCTTCAGCACTGACCGGACGATCGTGACTGCTTCCAAGGCCGGGAAACCGGGGCGCCTCCGCGTGCTCACCGACGAATATCTCACGCTGGCGGCGAAGCTGCGCGAGGGGGGCGGCGCCTCGCGTGTCGCGAAGATGCACGCGCAGGGAAAGCTCTCCCCACGCGAGCGCGTGACCGCGCTGCTCGATCCCGGCGCACCCTGGCTCGAGGTTGGGTTGCTGGTGGCTTACGATGAGTACGAGGGTCAGGCGCCCGCGGCAGGCGTGATCACGGGAGTCGGAGTCGTAGAGGGCCGGGAAGTGGTCGTGGTCGCGAACGATGCGACCGTAAAGGCGGGAAGCTGGTGGCCAGAGACGATCCGCAAGATTCTCCGCGCGCAGGAAATCGCCATGCGCCAGCGGATCCCCATCATCTACCTGGTCGACAGCGCGGGCGTGAACCTGCCCTATCAGGGCGGGGTCTTTCCTGGACAGTACGGCGCGGCCCGCATCTTCCACTACAACTCAATCATGCGCCGGTATCTGCACGTGCCGCAGATCAGCGCCGTGATGGGCAGCTGCATCGCCGGCGGAGCATATCTGCCCGCACTCTCCGACGTCATCTTCATGGTCGAAGGCACCAGCTTCATGGGCCTCGGTGGCCCAAACCTGGTCAAAGGCGCCACCGGCCAGAGTGTCGACGCCGAGACACTCGGCGGGGCGAAGACGCATACGAGCATCAGCGCGGTCGCACATTATCGCGCCGCGACCGACGCCCAGTGCGTGCTCCAGATTCGCGAATACGTCGGACGGCTGCCACGCCACGAAGGGGTACAGCATCGCGTCGTGGCGCCGATCGCGCCGTCGCGCTCACCTTCTGATCTCTACGACCTGCTTCCTCATGACCACCGCATGTCATACGACATGCGGGCGGTGCTGGCGTGCCTGCTCGACGGAGGCGCGTTCGCGGAATTCCAGCCCGATGTCGGCGCGGAGCTGCTCTGCGGACACGCGCACATCGAGGGCCGGCCCGTCGCGGTTCTCGCCAACGGGCGCGGCATCATCAAGGGACCGGAAGGAACCCGCGCGAAGTTCGGCGGGATCATCTATACGGAAAGCGCCGAAAAGGCGGCCTTCTTCATCGAAACCGCGAGCCGCGAGAGACTTCCGCTGCTGTTCATTCAGGATGTCAGCGGATTCATGGTGGGTCCCGAGGCGGAGCATTCTGGCATCATCCGCGCCGGCGCTCGCTTCGTCGAGGCAATGGCCACGGCAGTGGTCCCTAAAATCGTGCTCACGCTGAATCACGCCTCGGGCGCGGGGTACTACGCGATGGCGGGGCAGGGGTTCGATCCCGACTTCATCGTCTCCTGGCCGACCGGGCGCATGGCGGTCATGGAAGGCGAATCCGCCATCGAGGCGGTACACGGACCGGACATCGCAAAGGCGCGGAAAGCCGGCGCCACCCTGTCCGCCGAGGTGCAGGCGTCGGTCGATTCCATGCGGGCGGATTATGACCATCAGCTCGATGCCAAGTTCGCCGCCGCCCGGGGATTCGTGGACGCAATCGTGACCGCTGATGAAACGCGGGATCAGCTCGCTTTCCTCCTTCGCGTCACCAGCAACTACGCAGGTCCGCATCTCGGATCGTTCGTGCTGCCTCCGCTGGACGCCGCTCCTCCCCGCTGAAGGATTTTCATGCGTCGCCAGTTCAGTAGCGTCGGGCTGCTCGTCTTCGCTGTCGGCTGCGGTGGAACGGCGCAGCGGGTGCGCCCGAACGTGGACCCGGTGGCGTTGCCCGCACCGGGCCCGCGCCCGGTGCGCGCGGATTCCCGTCCCATGCTGCCTCCGGAGGAAGCATACCGGCGGGGCTGGATGCCGCTGGCCAGCACTGGGGTGCCCGCGTTTCTCAAGGCGCATCCGACCTACGACGGTCGGGGCGTGCTGATCGGCATTCTCGACAGCGGCATCGATCCAGGCATGGGCGGCATGAGCGTCACGTCCGCCGGCGCACCGAAGATTCTCGACCTCCGGGATTTTTCCGGCGAGGGAGCGATTGCGCTCGAGCGCGCGACGCCCTCCGGGGACTCGATCCGAGTTGCTGGACGCTGGCTGCGAGGATTCGGCCGGGTGCGCGCGCTCAATTCGGGCGGACCATGGTACATCGGAACGCTCCGGGAGCTGCCACTCGGCGATCCACCGGCTTCCGATCTGAATTGGAACGACCGGATAGACTCGCTGCCTATAATCGTGACTAGGGCGAGCGACGGCTGGGTGCTATTCACCGATACCGACGGCGATGGATCGCTGCTCGGCGAACATCCCGTGCATGATTACCTCGTCGCACGCGAAAGCTTCGGCTGGGCCCCGCGCGGACACGCGCCGCCGCTCAATATCGCGGCGAACTTCAGCGACTCGGCGGGAATGCCCGCTCTCGATCTCTTCTTCGATACCGGGGCACACGGGTCCCACGTCGCCGGCATCGCGGCGGGACACGACCTCTACGGCGTCAAGGGCTTCGATGGCGTCGCTCCCGGCGCGCAGCTCCTCGGACTCAAGATTGCGAACAATGCCACCGGCGGCTTGTCGGTGACTGGAAGCATGCTCCGCGCGCTCAACTACGCGCTCCAGTTCGCCTCAGCACGACGGATGCCGCTGGTGCTCAACATGAGCTTCGGCGTCGGCAACGAAATCGAGGGCACCGCACGGATCGACCAGCTCATCGATTCGGTCCTGGCGCTCCATCCCGGCGTGCTCTTCGCCATCAGCGCGGGCAACGATGGGCCGGGTCTGTCCACCGTCGGCTTTCCCGGATCCGCGGAGCGGGCGCTGACGGTCGGTGCTTCCTGGCCCTCCGCGTTCGAGTCGGCGCCGGATACCGCGCCCGAACCGATCGCCTTCTTCAGCTCCCGCGGAGGAGAGCTCGCCAAGCCCGATATCCTTGCACCTGGCAGGGCCTACTCCAGCGTCCCGCGCTGGAATGCCGGTGATGAGCGCAAAGGCGGCACCAGCATGGCCTCGCCGCACGCGGCCGGCCTCGCGGCGATTCTGGCCTCCGCTCTGACCCAGACCGGTGGCACCGTCGAGGCGCGGCGTCTCAAGCGCGCGCTCATGGTGACCGCCCGTCCCCGTACTGGCCAGACTTACATCGACGAAGGAACCGGGCTCGCGGATGTGTCCGCGGCGTACAGCTGGCTCGTGGCCGGTCACGACGCGCCGGAGGTGGAGGCACGGGCAGACAATCATGGCGTGACCGGAGCCTGGCGCCTGCATGGCCTCGAATCCCCGGCCGATACCCTTCAGGCGTTTTCACTGATTCGTCCTTCCGGAGCGTCGTCGGAGGCGTTCCGGCTCAGAAGCGACGCGCCCTGGCTCTCGACGCCCCCTTCGGTCACGATCGGGGCGGGCACCACACATCTCGGTCTCACCTATCGAGCCGGTGCGCTTAAGTCACCGGGGATCTACACCGGCATCGTGACCGGCTGGGGTCCCGACACACTGGGCGGCCCCGCCTTCCGGCTCATCAACACCGTCGTTGTCCCGGCGGCTCGCGGAGAGGACGT
>JBDUEA010000174.1:0-6967 GCA_040002695.1 Gemmatimonadota bacterium
GGCATCGAGTCGGTTGTCGCTGGTTTCGCCTTCTTCGCAGGCGGTCTTCGGGGTTTGGGCCCGACTGGAGCGGCTGAAGGGTGATGGTCGTGCCCCGCCGCGACCGAGTCTGTGGCTCCCGGCTTGCTCATCATCCCGCCCACTGCGCCTGCGGGCATCGACGCCATCATCCCCTCCATCAGACGCTGCATGATCGTGTCGGACATCATCCGGCGGTGGATGACGGGATCCGCCATCATACGCGCGTGCATCTCCATCATGAGCCGCATGTGCGCCTGCGTGGCCGAATCGCCTGGCATCTTCATCGCCATCCCGCTCATGTCGCGACCCATGTCCATCGCCGGCGCGCCGCCCCCGGCCGAGTCAGCCATACCGCGCAATTCCCGCTTGTGGACAGTGTCTCCCCCCGCTCCCATGCCGGACATCGTATCGGCGTGGTGAACCGGCGCACCGCGATCCATCCCCGGCATACCCTCCATCTCAGGTGCCGACGCGCGGACTGTCGGCGGGTCCAGGAGGATGCCGAGTGCCGGACCGCCCATGACTCCAACGCCTCCCATCATCGTACCCATATTGCGCCAGTCATCCATCGTCATGGTGTTCTGATCGCTTCGCTGGAACTCGGCCAGTTGCTGATAGATGACCGCGCGCTTCCGATCGCGCGGCACCTTGGTGGAGGCCAGCACGTCGGAGATGATGTCGTGCATCATGTGGAGGTTGTCGAAGATGACCGCCGCACGCGGATGCCGACGGGAGAACTCCGGAGCAACGGCTGCCGTCATCGGCATGACCTTAGGAAAGCGATTAGGTGGGTCCTCGACCATGGACCAAAAACGGGCCAGCACCGCCTTGACGCCCGCCTTCTTCTCCGCGGGTGTCTTTCCGGCGATGAGCGGTTCGTAGAGCCCCACCTGCAGCCAATGGTACGCCCAGATCAGCCCGTTCATCTTCGGGTAACGCTGGCGAAACACCTGACTGAACTCCTGCCCATCCATCAGCTGCATCGACTTGGGGCTGGTGCTGAACGCGAGATTCCGATTGCTCAGGTAGTAGTCCGTCAACACCTCGACGAGTGAGTCCTTCGCCTGCTCGCTCAACCGCTCGTCGGCATAGACGTCGTAGACCTGGCGGTGCAGGGTGTGGGCCCAGTCGAACATCAGTTTGGCCTTCCAAGCCAGCCTGGCGTAGTTCGGCTCGATCACTTCCTCGGCCACGGCAAAGCGCGGCGGCCGGATCAGCAGGTCGGTCGTGATGTAGTCGAACTGCTGCGCCTCCAGCTCGGCCACCGGCGCATTCGGACCGGTGTACAGCTTTTCGTAGAGAATGGCGTGCCCGTAGTCAAAGGCGTTGAAGAGCCGCGCAGCTTCGGGATAGTTCTTGAGCATCGCCCAGTTGAACGACCCCGGGAAATAGAACTGGTCGTTGCGCGCATCCTGGCCGCGCATGGGCTGACTGTGCATGATTCCGAACGCCGCAAGAGCAAGAGGGAGCGAGAGGCGGGGCTGAGTTCGCATGGTTCAATTCATTCGGCTAGCGGGGAGACCGCCCGGGCATCAGTCCGGCGATCGCAAAGGCGTGCGAGATCCCAACGGTGACCGCGATGTCCGGGCCGACCCCCGACTTGAGGCGGCGGCCTAATCCGAGATCGAACACCGTCGTGGGAGTCCACTGATAGCGCAGGCCAAGCGAAGCATTCACCTCGGTGAGCGCACCACGTTCCGCCTTCAGGGCATAGACTTCGCCAACCAGAAGGGTGCTCTCCCGAAACAGGGTTCGATCGACCGCCGCGCCTGCCCACCAGCGCGGAAGGCCCTCTGCCGCCGCGCCGGTCCAGTCCGCGCCAAATCCGTAGGCACCGTTCAGGTGGAGCCGGTTCTTTCCGAATGAGCGAGTGGCGATGGCCTTCAGGGCGACGCGCGCCTTGTCGCCGGCCAGGGAGCCGACCGGAAAGGCACCATCCAGACGGAGTGAGAACCCAGGCAGGGCTCGGGATTCGGTATTGAAGTTGTAGAGTGCAAAGGCGCGGAGCCCTGAAAGCCCGGTGCGGGTCAGGCCTGCCCCATCTTCAACTGCAAACGGGAGCTTCAGACCAATTTGAGCATTGCGCACAAGCCCATACGCCAGCTCAGGCACAACGCTATGGGTCGTGATGCCGCCGTGCGCCCGCTCGACCAGGTAGGGCAGCAGCATTTCAAAGCCGTAACGCTCGACGGGATACGCGTCTTCGACCCGAGTCGGCCGGTCATCATCGAGATTTCGATAGTCGATCTGGGCTGCGAGTGGAGTGCGGGATCCCAAGAGCAGGCCACCAGCCAGCAGAGTACGGCGCAGCAGCATTCGCATCTCCGACCTTCGGTTTGGGGCTAGGAGTCGGAACCTACGGCGGGCAGGTTACACCCTCCTGAAGCGGGGGTTAGCATTCCTTGAGAATTGCTCGCGATGGTGCGCTGCAGATAGTATTCCGCCCGGCCGGAATACTGGAGGTTTGATGCGGGTCCTGGTTGTGGAGGACGAGCCCAAGGTGGCGAGATTCCTGAAGCAGGCCCTCGAAGAGGAGGGCCACGCGGTGGACGCTGTTGGCGATGGAGTCGAAGCAGGCAATCTCGCCCACCTCAACAAGTACGATCTGATCCTGCTCGACGTACAGCTACCCGGAATGAACGGCCTTCAGGTGGCTGCGGAGCTACGGCGCAGCGCAAACCAGTCGCCAATCCTGATGCTCACATCGCGAGACTCGACCCAGGATGTCGTGCGCGGCCTAGATGCGGGGGCCGACGACTATCTGACCAAACCCTTTTCGCTGGAGGAGCTGCTGGCGCGGGTGAACGCGCTCACCCGGCGTCAGCTCGGGCCAGCGACAGGGATCCTGCGCTACCAGGATCTGGAGATGGATCGGCTCAAGCGGCAGGTGAAGCGTGGCGGAAGAGTGCTGGATTTCTCACCCCGGCAGTTCCGGCTGCTCGAATTCTTCTTACTCAATCCGGAACGGGTGGTCGGCCGCACTACGCTGCTGGAGAAGGTCTGGGACATGTCCTTCGACCCCGAGACCAATGTGGTGGATGCCCATATGTCGAATCTCCGCAAGAAACTCGAGGAGGGAGATCGGCCCCGGCTGATCCAGACCGTCCGGGGCGCTGGCTACGCACTCCGAGCCGAAGGCGCCGACTAAGCGTGCGCTCCTTTCGGCTCGCCCTTGCATTCAGGACCGCCGTTGGCATCCTGGCACTCACGCTCCTCCTCGGCCTGTTCAGCGCCCTCGCACTCCGCACCCTGCTCTACCGCCAGCTCGACGGCACGCTTGTCCACCTGGCTGAAGTCGAGGCGCAAGCCGGCGCCGCGCACACCAGTTCGGAGTTCGAATTCCACGAGGGCGTGCTGCTTAGCGCCCGGAGCGGGGCCGGCGCCGAGTTGACCCGATATGCGCAGCTGTGGAGTAGCGACGGGGCGCCGCTGGTGCGAAGCACGAACCTGTCCGCGGATCTGCTGCTACCGGCCGACGCGGTGGCGGCCGCGCGCGAAGGCAGGATCGTCTGGGAGACCCACCTTTGGCAGGACCAGCGGCTCCGCAGCGTGGTCTACCCGCTGCAGCTCATCGGGGTAGCGCACGGCAAGCACATGCTCCAGGTCGCCGCCCCGCTGGCACCGCTGGATCGAACGCTGCGCGATTTTCTGCTGCTCGGTCTGCTGCTCGTCGTCGTCGCGGTCGGCGCCGCCTTCCTGGTGGGCTGGCGCATCGCGGGAGATGCGCTCCGCCCTACGCGCGAGATCACCCAGCAGGCGGAATCGATCAGGGAAGGTACTCCCTCCCCCACCATCACCGCACATGCGGATGTCGAGGAATTCACCCGGCTGGTGCAAGTGCTCAACGACATGCTTGCTCGGCTCGATCAGGCCTCGGCGATCCAGCGCCGCTTCATCGCGGACGCAAGCCACGAGCTTCGTGGTCCGCTCACCGCGCTCCGAGGCGAGCTCGACCTAGCCCTCAAACGGGAGCGCAGCCCACAGGAATACCGCGACACCCTCGAGCGGTGCAGAGAAGAGGTCGTGCGGCTCACGCGACTCGCGACCGATCTGCTCACCCTCGCCCGGAACGAGGCGGGTCTCAGCGCCCAGGACCGGATCGAGGTCGACCTGCGCGAAGTCGCCGAGCGGATTCGGAGTCGATTCCAGGCGGTCGCCGGCGAGGGAAAGCTGCGGATACGGTTGTCCGGTTCAATCGCAGTCGTGCGAGGCGACCAGGCGATGCTGGAACGGATTGTCAGCAATCTGGTGGACAATGCCGTGAAGCATACCCCGCGAGACGGGACCATCGGGATCACCATCGCCGCAGGGGACCCTATCTCGCTCACTGTGCGAGACACTGGACCAGGTATCTCCGAGGCGGACCGCCCCCAACTCTTCAGCCGGTTCTTCCGGGGAGACGCCAGGCCCGGGCATGGCGACAGCACCGGACTGGGCCTCGCCATCGCAAAGGCGGCCGCCGAAGCGCACGGCGGCCACCTGGAGTTCGTCGGGAACGACCCTGGAGCGGTCTTCCGCCTGGTGTTGCCGGCCGAGCTTAAGCACTCGTGAACTGAAACATCATCCCGAAGTGGCTGCCTGCTTCCAGCCTGAGCCCATCATTCCGATCGGCTGGCCGGCGTGAGTACCACCCATCATCGTGCTGATAATCCACTGCCCGCCGGTCGATATCCGATTGTCCATCTCCAGCCGATCGCCGTTCCCGTCGGTAATACCCGCACCGACCTGAATCGTGTATTGGGTGGCCGCAGAGAGGGGGCTCGCCGGCGTACAGGTGAGGACGGTGATACCCGCGTTCCAGGCGCAGTTGATCGGCCTGGGCCGTGACCCACATCCCCGCCGCACACGACCGAATCGCCTGGCAAGCCAGATCGGTGGCGCTGGTATCCAGATGAACGAAACATTAAAGCCCGTTGAGAGTCCCGACCGCCACCTCCCTGCGGAGTTCCCATTGCTTCCACAGCGAGTAAACGGCCGGGATCACCACCAGCGTGAGCACGGTGCTGCTCACCATTCCGCCGATCATCGGTGCTGCGATCCGCCGCATGACGCTCGACCCCGCACCCGCGCCCCAGAGCACCGGCAACAGGCCGGCGATGATGGCCGTCACGGTCATCATCTTCGGACGGACCCGCTCCACCGCCCCCTCCAGCACCGCATCATACAGCCCTTGGAGCGAGGGATTCCCCGCTGCTCGCTGTGCCGCCCACGCATGGTCCAGGTAGATGAGCATCACCACTCCGGTCTCAGCCGCCACCCCCGCCAGCGCGATGAACCCGATCGCCACCGCGACCGACCAGTTGTAGCCCAGGAGCCAGATGAACCAGATGCCGCCGACCAGCGCGAAGGGTACCGAGAGCATCACGATCAGCGATTCGCCCGCATTTCTGAAGTTGAGGTATAGCAGGAGAAATATGATCGCGAGGGTCGCGGGAATGACCAGCTTGAGCTTGGCCGCCGCGCGCTGCATGTACTCGAACTGACCGCTCCACGCGATGCGATACCCCGGCGGAAGGGGCACCATCGCCTCCACGGTTGCCTGCGCCTCGGCGACGTAGCTTCCGATGTCGCGACCCGCCACGTCGACATAGACCCACGCAGTCGGCATCGCACCCTCAGTTCGCACGACCATGGGACCCGCCACTTGCCGGATCGTGGCGACCTGGCCGAGAGGTACGTAGGCCTCGCGAGCCGCTGGTGTCGCCGCCCCGCCATCAGCGCCCATCCCGTCTCGGGTGCTCCGGCCCCCGCCTCCATGCGCCACTGGCACGAGCACTGAGGCGAGTCGCTCCGGCGTATCCCGGAGTTCCTGGGGATAGCGAATCCGAACTCCGTACCGCTCCCGCCCCTCGACCGTCTGCGTGATCGTCATCCCGCCGACGGCCGTCGCGATCACGGTCTGCACGTCACCCACGTTCAGGCCATGGCGCGCCGCCGCCGCACGATCGATGTCGATGTCGAGGTAGTATCCTGAGACCGCGCGCTCGGCGAAGGCGCTGCGGGTGCCGGGAACTGCCTGGACCGCCTGTTCGATAGCCTTACCGAGGCGCTCCAGCTCGGCGAGGTCCGGACCGAACACTTTGATCCCGACCGGCGTTCGGATGCCCGTGGCGAGCATGTCGATCCGGCCCCTAATAGGCATGGTCCAGGCGTTGGTGATTCCCGGCAGCCGCACGCTCGAGTCCATCTGCCCCACGAGGCGGTCGTAGGTCATTCCGCGAGGCCACTCGCTCTCCGGCTTGAGGCTGATCGTGGTCTCGAACATGTCGAGGCCAGCGGGGTCGGTGGCGGTTTCGGCGCGACCCGCCTTGCCCCACACATGGTCAACTTCCGGGAACTGCTTGAGTATGGCGTCCTGAGTTCGAAGAATCTCCCGGGCCCGCGCCACGCTCACACCGGGCAGGGTCGTCGGCATGTAGAGAATCGTGCCCTCGTTGAGCGGAGGCATGAACTCGCTGCCGATTCGCTTCCACGGAAGCCAGGTCACCACGAGCACAGCCAGCGCGGCCCAGATCACCGGCCAGCGGTAGCGAAGGACCAGCCGGATCACCGGGCGGTAGAGCCAGATCAATACTCGGTTGACCGGATTGGCTCGCTCGCGGTACAGCGTTCCCCGAATGAAGAGTCCCATCGCCACGGGAACTACCGTCACCGAGAGAAGGCTGGCGGCAGCCATGGCGAAGGTCTTGGTGAACGCCAGCGGCTTGAACAGCCGCCCCTCCTGGCCCTCCATGGAGAACACGGGGAGAAAGGAGACGGTGATGATGAGCAGAGAGAAAAAGAGCGCGGGGCCCACCTCCCTGGCGGAGTCCACGACGATCCGCCAGCGGTCCGCCGGGGAGAGTTGCGAGGTATTGAGGCGCGATGCGGCCTGCGGCTCACCGGCCGCGACGGACCTGGCATCGATCGCTCGCTCCAGGTGCTTATGCATGTTCTCGATCATGAC
>JBDUEA010000175.1:0-6967 GCA_040002695.1 Gemmatimonadota bacterium
TCGAATTATTCGGCACGAAGATCACGATCGAATCGGCGCCCAGAGTGGTCGCGTCCGGCGCCAGGAGAGCGACCGTCGGATCCGAACTCTTGATCGTCACGTTGACGCCGCCGTGATTGGTCGCGCCCAGGCTTGCGCCGAGGTTGGCCATGAGGCCCGACCCGACCTGGATGGTGCTCAGGTTGATGGGCGGCGCGGTCACCACCACTCGCACGGTATCCTGCGGCAGGAGCGCGTAACCCGGCAGCGACGAGGTGACGGTGTCGGTGCCCGCCCCGAGCGGATCGAACTCGACGCCGCCGACAGGAGCGGTGAACGGCGAGCGGGATTGTCCCGGCACGATATGCACGGTGGCGCTCTGCGTCGGACCCAGGGAGTCGACCAGCTGCGCCACACCGTTGGCGCGGCTGGCGATCGTCGCCGTCTTCACGGAGCCACCGAACCGCACCACCTGCTCGATCTGCATGGCCGTGTGATTCACATTGGGCACTCCGACCCGGATCTCGAACTGCAGGTTCGGCGCGAGCGTGGTAGTCGTCGTGGACAGGAAGATGATGTCCTGCGCCGGCTGCGGAACGGTGACCGTGATGGTATCGGTGACGAACCCCGTGGCCTTGATCTCGAAGAGCGCCGTACCCACCTGTCCATCCACGCCGTGGATTTCGTAACTGAACGCGGTGTTGTTGTTGGCAACGGGAAGCGAGACGGAGGTCGTCGCCACCGTTGTCGCATTCGGCGCCACCAGTGCCACCGCCGGGTTCAGGCTGGTGATGATGACGTTCACCCCGCCGTGATTGGTCGCGCCCAGGAAGGAGAACTGGTTCGTCATCAGTCCGCCGCCTACGGTCAGGTTCGAGGCGCTGATGATCGGCGCCGTCACCGTGACCGCGATCGTGTCGGAGGTAAGGGCGGCGAGGCCGGGAATCGTCGATGTCACGGTGTCGACACCAGCCCCGATCGGATCGAATTCGATTCCGCCAGCGGCCGCGCCGAAAGGCGAGCGCGACTGTCCCGCCGCGATCGTGATGCTGCCCGAGGTGCCCGAGCCTGCCTGGGTCACGAGCTGGCCCACGGCGCCGTTGGTCGCATTGAGGGTCGCGGTCAGCGCCGGGACACCGAAGCGGACCTGCTGCTCGATCTGCATCGCGGTGTGCTGTGCATTCGGCACGCCGGTGCGGAGCTGAAATTGGGTGTTGGGCGAGAGCGAAGTCGTGGTCGAGTTCAGGAAAATGATGTCCGCCGCCGCCTGCGTCACCGTCATGGTCACCGTGTCGGTAACGAAGCCCGGTGCCGCCAGCTCGACCTGCACTGTCCCCGTCTGTCCCGCGATGCCGTGGACGTAGTAGGAGATGAAGGTGTTGTTCACCAGAATCGGGATCGAAATGGCGCTCGTGGCCACCGTGGTCGGATTCGGCGCGAGCAGGAGCTTCGTCGGATCGAGACTCGTGACCGTGACGTTGACACCACCATGATTCGACGCGCCGAGGTTGCCGGTCGCGTTCGTCATCAAACCGGAGCCCACGGTGCCCGGGCTCGCGCTGATAATCGGCGCAGTGACCGTCACGTTGACAGTATCCTGCGGCAGCAGCACGAATCCCGGAATGCTCGCGGTGACGGTCGTCGAACCGGGCCCGACTGGATCGAATTCCACACCGCCGGTCGCGGCAGTGGAGGCCGAGCGCGCCAGTCCCGGCTGAATCGTCAATGTCTCGCTCTGCGCGGTGTCGGTCTGAGCGGCGAGGCGCGCGACCGCCGCGGCGCTGTTGTTGATCGTCGCCACGAATCCGGGGATGCCGAATCGAACCGGCTGTTCGAGTGACATGCCAGTATGCGTCGGATTCGGCACACCGGTGCGAATCTGGAAGAACGAATTGGGTGACAGCGACGTCGTTGTGGTGGCGAGGAAGATGATGTCCGCGGCAGGCTGGGCCACGGTGATCGTCGCGGTGTCGGTGGCGAATCCGGGGGCCTTGAGCTCGAGGCGCGCGGGGCCGGTCTGCCCGTTCAGGCCGTGCAGGTACACGCTGAAGAATGTCGATCCGTTCGGGATGGCCACGCCGATCGACGTCGTCGCAGCGGTCGTCGCGTTCGGCGCCACGAGCATCAGGGTAGGATCGAGACTGGTCAGCGTCACCGTCGTTCCGCCGTGATTGCTCGCGCCGAGCGACGCTCCGACGTTGACCATGAGCCCGGCGCCGACGGTGGTATTCGAGAAGCTGATGGGCGGGACCGGATTCACCGTGACGTTGATGCTGTCGGGCTGGATATTCGGCGCGGTGACCTTGAGCTTGGTCGTGCACGGCAGCGCCGTGCTGCCGCCGTACGTCAGATTGGGCGTGACCGACACGAGTCCGGTCGGAATGGTGAGCGAGGCCGGCACCGCGAGACAGCCGGCATCGGTCGGCACCAGCGACACGACGACGCCAGGACTCGGCGCAGCGATACCGATGTTGTTGCTCTCGAACTGTACCGTGACCGTGGTTCCGAAGCTGGCGCTCAACGAGGCCGAGGGCTGTACGATGTTGAGCGATGCGGCGGTGGTGACCGCGGCGGTGTCCGGCGTGTAGGCCGGGTTCGAGGCGGTGACGCTCGACGGTCCCGGCAGCACGCCGTTGAGCACAGCATTGGCGGTGGTGGCGCCGGCGTTGATATGTACGGTCGGCGCCTGCAGCGTGACGAACGACGGGTTGCTGCTGGCAAGCGCGATATCGACTCCGCCGGTCGGCGCGGGACTCGAGATCTGCACGGGGAGTGACGCCGTCTGTCCGTAGGGGACGTTGAGCGTGAGCGGCAGCGTGATCGCGCGGGTCTGCACGTTCACCGAGAGAACGCCCGTGACATACCCCGGCGCCGTTCCCGTGAGTGTCGCGGTGCCCGGTGCTACACCGGTGATGATCTTGGTCCCCGTCGACTGCCCCTGCGGGATATAGACCGTGTCCACTCCGGAGATCGCGAAGATGGATGTGTTGCCGCTGGCAAGCGCCACCGGCAGCGTGCCCGAGGCCACCGGGCTCGACAGGGTGACGGCGATCGTCGAGGGGAATCCGACGCCCGCACCGGGGATCCCCGAGAACGCGAGCAGGATCGTCGGCGTCGGGAAGATGGTCGTCGCAGTGAACGTGACCGGGGAGGCGCCCAGCGTACTCGCGTTCACCGTCGGACTCGGCTGCGTGGATCCGAGTGTCCAAGTGGCCTGGGCACGTCCGTTGGCGGCCGTCTGCGAATTGGCCGGAATCGTCCCTTCGGTGGCGACCCAGAGGATCGAAACCGCCGGCACCGGATTATTGAAGGCGTCGCGCGCCTCCACCACCAGCGGTAGCGGCAGCGCCGTGTTGAGGTTGGCGCTCTGCGCATCGCCGGAAATCTTGACCAGCGTCGTGGGAAGCCCGGCGGTTCCGGTCCCGGTGAATGTCACGGGGGCGAGTGCCGTGACCGTCGCGGTGAGCGTATTCGCTCCGGCGGCCGTCCCCAGCTTCCAGCTCCCGACGGTCGCGATGCCGGATGCGTTTGTCGTCTGCGCCGGAGCAGTGACGCTGCCGCCCCCGCTCGCCACGGCAAACGTGACGCTCACGCCGGACACCGGCGAACCGTTCGCATCCTTCACGACGACGGATGGAGATGCGCTCACCGTGGTGTTTACGGGGGCGCTCTGACTGATCGCGGTGACCGCCGCGACCGAGGCCGCCGGCCCGACGACGGTAGTAGAGGCAAGAGTGAAGGTGACCGGGGCGCTGGTGAGTCCTGCCCCAGTTGCGGTGATGACGATGGGACCGGCACCGTTCCCGGCGGTGACCGAGGCCTGTGCGAAGCCGCCGGTATCCGTCACGGTCGACGTCGGAGTCACCACGGTACCGGCAGGACCTGACGTGACCGCGAATGTGACTCCGAGATGGCCGCGATACGGCGCCGCGCTCGCGTCCTGCGCGCGCACCACGAGCGGCAGCGGCGCGGACGTGCCGGCCGGAACGCTCTGCTGATCGCCCGAGACGAGCGTGAGCGCTGCAGCGCGGGGGACGAACCGCAAAGTGCCGAGGGTCGAGGTGAGCCCGGTCGCCGTCACCGCCGAAATCGAAACGCTGTCATTGAGCGTCGTCGGCGCGACGGCCCAGGCCTGATCCAGCGCAACCGAGCGCGGCGTCGGCAGCTTGCTGATGTCAGAGGAGATGAAGCCGATCGGGACGCCGGTGAGCGGCGCGTTGTTCTGAAAGGCGGTGGCGGTGAGGAGGACGCTGTCGCCTCCCTGCACGACCGTATCCAGTGCAAAGGCGACGGAATCCGCCTGCGCACCGGGACCCACGTAGGTCGGGGTGAGCGGCGTGGTGGCGGACGTCTGCCCCGCCGACGCGGTGATCTGGCCGCTCGCGGAGTAATAGACGACGCCGTTCCCTTCGGCCGTCGCGAGCAGAGTGAACTGTTCGCTTGCGCTCCGAAGCGTTACCTGGATCGGAATCGAGAGACTGTCACCATTCTGGGTGAACCGGCTCGACGGAATCGAATCGTCAAAGGCGATCGAATTATCGGCTCGGCGGAGAGTCACCCGGACGAGATCGATGGGGATCGGTACTCTGCCGCCGCCGGCCCGAAAGAGCGCACTGACATCCAGGGGAGTCCGAACCATGCGGGCGGGACCAAGCGGATCGTCGCTTGTGCACGTGACGAGCAACAGCGCGCCAAGGGCGGCGGCTGCGCTCCTGCCCAGTCGTAACGCACGACCACGCCACGCGTGTGTCAGCCGCGCTCCAGACGTATAGTGGAATTGTCGTAGTGGGACTTCGGAAGATTATGGAAGGAAGTCCGGCCTGTCAAATGGCCGCGCGCGTGCTTGACGGGAGCGAAGTCCGACGACCGGGAGAATCTCTCTGCTTGCTCCGCCACCGAACAAACCCCGACATTTACCCGGTCGCCTTCCCGGTTCCCTTCCGGCTCAGCGCACCGAATCCGGAAGCAGCGGCAGCCGGAGCCGTGCCCGCGCGCCTCGCCGGTCCGGCCGGTTCTCCAGCGTCAGTGATCCGCCATGAGCCTCCGCGATCTGACGGCTGATGGCCAGTCCGATTCCGGAGCCGCCAGGCTTGGTGGTATAGAAGGGCACGAAGAGGTTCGTGGTATCCGAGACGCCGGGCCCTTCGTCCTCCACGATCAGCTCCAGCCAGCCTCCACTCGCATTCCAGCTGAGCCTGACCCGTCCATCGGTTTCGAGGACAGCGTCGACCGCGTTGGCGATCAGGTTGATCAGCAGTTGGTCGAGTTGATCCCCATCGGCGTCGAGCGTCAGCGTTGGCCCGGGGTGCAACTCGACGTGGCGCCTGGTCTCCAGGCCGACCACGCGACGCACCCAGCCATCCACGTCCACTGCGGCGAGCCGCGGTCTCGGCAGCCGGGCGAGTCTCGCGTAGGCCGCCATGAATCGGCCCAGTGCCTCGGAGCGGGAAGCAATGATGCCGAGGCCCTGGCGAAGATCGGCATCGGCATCGAGCGGTCGCGGCTCGCGCTCGAGCAGTCCACCGAGACTGCCGGCAATCGACTTGATGGGTGCGAGGGAGTTGTTGATTTCGTGACTGAGCACGCGCACCAGCCGCTGCCACGCGAGCCGCTCTTCGGCCTGCAGCGTACGACTGAGATCGGAGAGCACCAGCAGCTGGTGAGAGGCGCCGCCCTGGCGGAATGCGGTGCGCCGAACTTCCCACCGGCCTTGCGCGGTCGGCAGCAATCCTTCGACGACACGGGGAGATTCTCCCTGGAGACAGACGGCCAGTCCGAGTTCCTCGGCGCCGCGGCCGAGAACCCGCTCCAGCGGCTGATTCAGCACCCGCTCTCCCGTACGATTCACGAGCCGCAGCTTCTGCTCGGCGTCGAACGTGAACACCGCGACGTCGATCTCCGCCATCACGGCGCGGAGCAGCGTGGTTGCCTCCATGGCGCCGAGTCGTTGCAGCCGGAGCGTTTCCCCGAGGGAGTTCACCTCGAGCAGCGCGAGGCCGAGTGCGTCGTCGGGGTTGGCGCCGCGCGCGCGGATGGAGAAATCCCCTTCCCGGAGCGCCGCGAGCATGTTGGAGATCGTCTGCAGCGGTCGGGTCACCCGTTCCCGCACGAGGACCATTCCCACGATCCAGGTCCCCACGATGCCGAGCGTCAGCGTCCACTGCACCTTGCTGCTGTAGCCGCCAAGCCAGAGGAGCAGCAGCGCGACGAAGACGCCGATGCCACCGGTAATCACGGCAAGCATGGCGACCTGGCTCTCGTGCGCGAACCGCCGGCGCCCGCGAGGCGCACCGGCGTCGGGATTGGTCACAGGCCGAACCGCTCGAGCCGCCGGTATAGCGCGCTGCGACTGACGCCGAGCGCCTTAGCCGCCTCACTCACGTTGCCGCCGGCGCGCTCGAGCGCTTTCTGGATCAGCAGGCGTTCGGCGTCCTCGAGGGTCAGCCGGTCGAGCCGGCCAGCGCCGTCGGGAACGGGCGCAAGACTCAGGTCCGTGGCACTCACCTCGTGGCCCTCGGTCAGGAGCACGGCACGTTCGATGGCGTGATCGAGCTCTCGCACATTTCCTGGCCAGGCATTCTCGAGCAGCGCCGTCATTGCAGCGGGTTCGAAACCGGTGATCGGCTTGCGATAGCGTTCGGCGTAGCGCAGGAGGAAGTAGGCAGCGAGCGGCGGAATGTCTTCCCGTCGATCGCGTAGCGGTGGCAGGCGAATTTCGATCGTGTTCAGGCGATAGAGCAGGTCCTCGCGGAAGCGACCGGAGGCTACTTCCGAGCGGAGATCGGCGTTGGTCGCGGAGATGACGCGCACATCGACGTGTCGGGTCTTGGAGGATCCGACCCGCTCGAGGTCGCCGGTCTGGAGCACTCGCAGGAGTTTCGACTGCTGAGTGAGCGCGATGTTGGCGATTTCGTCGAGAAAGAGCGTGCCGCCGTCGGCGAGCTCGAAGCGGCCCATCCGGTCGGTCTTCGCGTCGGTGAACGCACCC
>JBDUEA010000176.1:0-6920 GCA_040002695.1 Gemmatimonadota bacterium
GGACGTGAAGTATGCGGCCCGCTCTTTCGGGCGGAGACCGCTCTTCACCGCGGTTATTCTGCTGACCCTGGCGCTGGGCATCGGCAGCAATGTCGCGATCTTCAGTGTGGCCAACGCGGTGCTGTTCCGACCTCTGCCCTTCAAAGACCCGGACCAGCTCGCGTTCGTGTGGACTCGGCTGCCCTCGACCAGCGTTGCTCGCTCGCTGGTCTCCGGTCCCGACTACAAGGATTTCCAGGCTCAGGCCACCCAGTTCGATGGATTTGCCGGTGCCCTCGCCGTCAGCGGTACGCTCACCGGTGACGGCCCGCCGGAGCAGGTCACCAACGCCTACGTCACCTGGAATCTTCTGAGTCTCCTCGGCGTCCAGCCGGTGCTGGGGCGGAACCACGTCTCGGAAGACGCCTTTCCGATCGATCCCAAACAGTTTGGCAATCCAGACCCCAAGCTGCCGCCTGGCAAGGTGGTGTTGAGTTACGGGCTGTGGCAGCGGCGTTTCGGCGGCGACCCCGGCGTTATCGGCAAGACCATTCTCATGGATGGCTGGGGATCGCAGGTGGTCGGGGTATTGCCCAAAGATTTCCGGATCTATCTCCCCGCCGACGCCGCGATGCCGACCAACATCGATGCCTGGGGTGTTCTGCCGAGCAATCTCGGGGATTTCGAGCGGGAAGCGGCCTGGCTGACTGTTGTCGCCAGGCTCAAGAAAGGGGCTACCCTGGAGCAAGGCCAGAGCGACATGGACCGTATCGCGACGAGCCTGCGCGAGACCCACCAGTTTCACGCCACCCAGAAAATGCAGATCGTGGTCGGTGGGATGCATCACGACGTAGTGGAACACGCCCGGCCGGCGCTGTTGGCATTGCTGGGCGCAGTTGCCTTTGTGCTCCTGATTGCCTGCGCCAATATCGCAAACCTCATGCTGGTACGCGCATCCGAACGAGGCCGGGAGATTGCCGTTCGAGCGGCGATCGGCAGCGGCCGGGGCCGCATCGTGGCCCAGATGCTTACGGAAAGTCTGGTGCTCTCAGCCGCCGGCACCATCCTGGGACTGCTGCTCGCGTGGGCCGGGATCAAAGTCATCAAGGCGCTCAGCCCAGCCAACCTGCCGAGGATCGATCAGGTATCGCTCGATGCGGGCGCGTTCGCCTTTGCGGCCACGGCAGCAGTGGTCGCCGCGCTCCTGTTTGGTCTCGCTCCGGCGCTCCGGGCAGTCGGCGGAAATCTGGCGGAAGGTCTGCGCGACCGGGGCACTGATACCGGTGGCGCTCGGGGCAACAAGCTCCGCACGGTGCTGGTCGTGAGCGAAATGACTCTGTCACTGGTTCTGCTCATTGGGGCCGGATTGATGGTGCGGAGCTTCGCCGAGATTCAGAAGGTCAATCCCGGCTTTGATCCGAAGCATGCGGTGACGTTTACTTCACCGCTCCCAATCATCAAGTATCTCACGTCGCAGTCCCGGGCCAACTTCGTCAACCAGCTGGGCGATCGTCTCGCCGCCATTCCGGGCGTGGAGGTCGTCGGAGGCGTGACGCCGCTTCCGCTCGCGGGGGGCGAACAGTATGCGGTCGGATCCTACGGCAGAATCGGCGAGTCGGACGAGGCGTACCGGACCAACATTGCCGACAACAAGTCGGTGCTGCCCGGCTACTTCGAAGCGATGAAAATCCGGCTCATCTCCGGCCGGACCTTTGTTCGCGCGGACAACGAAGAGCAGGCCCAGGATGTGGTAGTGGTCGACCAGAAATTCGCGACTCGGGTCTTCGGCCGGGAAAATCCGCTGGGGGCCCAGATCCTCGTGGACCATGTCAACGAGAAGACCTTCTCGATGGAGCGACTGCCGGTCACCATCGTCGGAGTGGTGGCCAATGTTCGATCGACTTCACTCGTATCGGAGAGCCGGGAGACGATTTACTACCCGTACGTCTTCCAGTCGTTTCTGCCGCTCACCTTCGTCGTGCGGACCGCCACGAACCCGACGACCCTGATGCCGCAAATCCGTGAGGCGGTCGCGGCCCTGGACAAGGATGTTCCGGTGGCCGATCTCAACACCCTGCAATCCTGGGTCACGGAAGCCATGGCCCAGACCAGGTTTCTGCTGGCGCTGACCACCACCTTCGCCGAGCTGGCGCTGATTCTCGCCGCCCTCGGCTTGTACGGCGTGATTTCCTCCTCGGCTCAACAGCGTACCCGCGAGATCGGAGTGCGAGTTGCCCTGGGCGCGAACGAGGGACAGATCCGCAAGCTCATCCTCGGCCAGGGCCTGATCGTGGCGGGTGTGGGAATCGCGCTGGGGCTGATCGCGTCTGTCGCGCTCACTCGAGTGATCGCGAGCTACCTGGTAGGCGTGAGCGCCACCGATCCGCTCACGTTTGTGGGAGTACCAGTCGTCCTGCTCGGTGTGGCCGGGGTCGCATCTTACTTACCGGCGCGGAAAGCGGCAGGAATGGATCCGGTCAGGGCGCTGAGGGACGAAGGGCGGTAGCAC
Organism: Gemmatimonadota bacterium; assembly: GCA_040002695.1. GTDB lineage: Bacteria > Gemmatimonadota > Gemmatimonadetes > Gemmatimonadales > GWC2-71-9 > JBDUEA01. Next base: position 2,489 of record JBDUEA010000176.1, read on the forward strand.
AGAGCCTGGTCAGGAAGGCGCCGAGACATCAGGGACGGGGCCGGTTACACATCTCCAATTGCATCTGCCACGTCCTGTCCGTTCGTTTGCGCCACACAACCACATACTTGCCAAGGTTCGGCCCCCACCGCCTTCCGTCCGGTTCGCCGGAAACCTCGAAAGTGCCCTATTCGTGCGCATAGCCACCCTCGACCACGGGCGATTGAGATGCGCGCGTTCTGCTGAGATCGCAGGACGCATCGGTCTTCGCGGCCACTCCTTGCATGTCGCGAACTCTTGTGGTATATACTGAACCATATGGTTCAGTCTATGACGACCCGACTTGATTCTTCGTTCGCCGCGCTCTCGGACGCGACGCGGCGTGGCGTTCTGGAGCAGCTCGGACGAGCCGACGCTTCGATCACGGACCTTGCCGGGAAGTTCCACATGACGCTCACGGGCATGAAGAAGCACGTCGGCGTGCTGGAGCAGGCGGGGCTCGTCACCACGAAGAAGATCGGGCGGGTGCGGACGTGCCAGCTGGGCCCGCGCCCATTGGAGGAAGCGACGGCGTGGCTCGAGAAGTACCGCCAGCTCTGGGATGAACGCTTCGATGAGTTGGAGAAGGTTGTCGAGGCACTGGCACGAAAGGAGAAGAGCGATGAACGCAAGCTTCGAACGTAAGCCGGGCCCCGTGCAGAATAGTTGATCCCGATGCCGCGTTGAGCACCTCCAGCGCGCGTTGCACGCTCACCACCGCGCCCACGGCGCGATCGCAATCGTCCGCATGCGGGGTCGGCGCGGCCCAGAGCAGTCCGAATCGGGCAGGAAACCAGCTATTGCCATCAGAGCCAGCAACACGAGCAGCTTGCTGCTGACTGGTGTTTTCGTCAGCAACGTCACGCCAGGGTTGAGCTGCAGCCAGATCAGGTAGATGCGCCGCCGCAAACGGCGCAATCTCCGAAACCCGGCCGTCTGCTCCAGCGAACGTCAGGCCACCGGCGCGAAGCGATGCTTGTCGGAGCGGCTGGCAAAGGTCAGCGTGCGCGTCCTCACCGTACCACAAACCGATACGTGCCCGATTGGACGATGAACACGGCCGCATCTCCGTCCATGCGCACGAACTGGACGCCTGTCGACCGGCGCGCCGGCACGCCACTCTCGGTTACGCGTTCGACATCCTTCGTGGGCACGTACACCGTGGCCGCCGTGTTGGCCGGTATGGTGACGTCTTCCGTGAAGGTCGTGCCGTCGGCGCGCCAGGCGGATTCGATCGTGCCGCGAATCGACCGGTACGATCCTTTGACCCACGTGAGTCCGCCGCCCGGCACCGGGTGAATCACGAACCGCTCGTAGCCAGGATGCTCGTCATCGTTGTTGATGCCGAGTATGACGCGATACATCCACTCGGCCACGGCTCCGATGGCGTAGTGGTTGAACGAGTTCATCCCCTTGTCCTGGAAACCGCGCCCCTTCACGTACCCGTCCCACCGTTCCCAGATGGTGGTCGCGCCATTCTGGATGGAGTAGCCCCAGCTTGGGAAGGTCGTCGTGTTGATAAGCTTGTAGGCGACATCGGACCGGTGGGCGCGAGAGAGCTCCAGCATCATGCGGTAGGTGGAGTGAAAGCCGGTAGACATGTGGCCGTGATACGCGTCGATCCCGTCGATCATGTAGGCGACGGCCGCGGCACGCTTCGTCTCCGGCAGGAGATCGAAGTGGAGCGCCAGCGCATAGCCCGCCTGGGTATTTCCTTCGATATGTCCGTCTTCGGTCACGTACGCCGCATTGAAGGCGGCCTTGATGTCGGTGAAGAGAGCGCCGTATTGCTTCGCGTCGGCGTCCTCATGGAGCACGGCAGCCATGCGCGACACCAGGTCGGTGGCGTAGGCGAACATCATCGTCGCGAAGACGGGCTTCGGCACTTCCCCGCCCGTTCTCGGCATGGTGGAGTCGTTCATCGTGTCGGCGTTCAGCCAGTCGCCGTAGTCGTTGCCGCGCTTGTTGGTCCAGAGCAGGCCGGGATTGTTGGCGCGAATGAACTCGATCCATCGTTTGGACGCGTCGTAGCTCTGGCGGAGTTGCCGCAGGTCGCCGTACTGCTGCCAGAGACGCCACGGCACGACGACGCCCGCGTCGCCCCAGCCGGGTACGCCCATGAAGTCGCCGCGCCCTCGCTCGGCGAGTGTCCGCTGGAACGGCTGCGGGGAGAAGTCCGCGAAGCGCCCGTCGGGCGTTTGCGCGTCGCGCACGTCCTGAAGCCACTTGGTCAGGAATGCGCCCATGTCAGCGTTGTAGATGCTCGTGCCGCTGAAGACCTGGATGTCGCCCATCCACCCGAGGCGCTCGTCGCGCTGCGGGCAGTCGGTAGGAATGCCCATCATATTGTCGCGCTGCGTCCACCGCACATTCTGCCACAGCTTCGTGATCAACGGCGACGACGTCTCGAAGGTGCTGGCCTCGACCAGCGCCGAGTTGAGTTGACGACCAACGAGGTCGGTGAGACGAGGCTGGGCGGCGAGGCCCGTCACCTGCACGTACCGGAACCCGTGATAGGTGAAGTGCGGCTCGAACGTTTCGGTCGCCGCTCCGCGCAGCGTATAGGTGTCCGTCTGCCGAGCGCCGCGCAGATTGTCGGTGTAGACGGTGCCGTCGTCGCCAAGCATTTCGGCGTGGGTGAGCGCGACGGTCGCCCCGGCGGCACCGCGGACGGTGATTCGCGCCCAGCCCACCATGTTCTGCCCGAGGTCGAAGACGTAGATGCCCGGCTTCGGCTCGGTCACCGCGACGGCCTTCAGGTCCTGCGTGACGCGGATCGGTTCGTTGGGCTGCGCGACCAATTGTGTTGCGACGCCCGATGCTACATCGGCCCGGGACCACCCCGTGTCGTCGAACCCGACATTGTCCCAGCGCGGCATCTCGCGCCGCGCGTCGTAGCTCTCACCGTTGAGAATATCCGAGGAGCGGATGGGGCCGTCACGCGTGACGCGCCAGGCGCTGTCGGTGACGATGCGTTCGACGGCCCCGGACCGTGACGTCACCTCGAGCTGGGCGAGGAAGCGCGGATGATCCCCGTAGATGTTGCGCGGCTTGTCGATGAGCGCCTGACCAAGGCCGATGCCGCCGGCGTACCAGCCGTCGCCGAGCAGCGCCGCGATAACGTTGTCTCCGCGGTTGAGCAGCGCGGTGACGTCGTACGCCTGGTACTGGGTGCGGGTATGGTAGTCGGTGAACTCGGGCGCGAGCACCTGGTCGCCGACGCGCCGGCCATTGATGTGGAGCTCGTAGGCGCCGAGCGCGGTGGCGTAGACGATCGCTCGCGCCGGTACTGCCGCCAGGGTAAAGCGATGACGGAGCGTGGTTGCGGCGACATTGTCGACCGAGGGGAGCGGATCGCCAATCCAGCGCGCGACCCAGTCGGATTGATCGAGGAGACCCATGGACCAGGTGGCAGGCGTGCTCCACGCCGATGGCGCGCCGGTCTGAGCCCAGACGCGAACCTTCCAGAAGGCGCGCTGACGGCTGGAGAGTCGAGTGCCCTGGTACTCGATCTGGTTCTGCCGGTTGCTGAGCGTCTTCCCCGAGTCCCAGAGATCAGCCTTCCCGCCGGCCAGATTGGCCGCGGTGCTGGCGACCTCGATCTGATACGCGCTCTGGGTGACGCCGCGCCGGGTGCCGGCATCGATGATCCAGCTCAGACGCGGGATGCGAACGTCGATGGCGAGTGGATCGACCAGATACTCGGCGCGCAGGGCCACGGCGCGAACGGCGCTGGGTGGAGGCGTCGACGGTGCAGGCGAGCCGGGAAGGAAGAAGGTCGCGCTCAGCAGAGCGTTCTGAAGCAGTCGTCGCATGCCGTCATTGTTCCGTGAAAGTGGGCCCGCTCGGCGCAGTCGACTGCCCGACGCCCGAATTTTGCTGCGGGCGACTGGATCAAGGCGCTGGTCAGGTGGAGGGCACAATGGGTCGAGATGCGCTATTCATACGGATTCAGCTCACGCAGAGCCTCTCAAGTACGGAGAAGCAGTGCTATGGGTCTTAAAGTAATTCTCATTGGGCCGATTCGCGCCGGCAAAAGTACCGTGGGCAGATTGCTCGCCCAACGGCTGGCACTGCCGCATCGCCCGCTCGACATCATCTTCGATTCTTACCTGGACAGCATGGGCTACGACCGTGAACATGCAGCTCGGCTCAAGAAGAAAGGCTTCTATGAACTGACAAAATACTGGAAGCCGTTTGAACCCGAAGGTGTCGAGCGGCTGGTATCTGAAGCGGGAGATTCGATTGTCGATCTGGGCGGTGGGCATTCGATCTATGAGGACGAAACCTTATTTGCTCGAGTGAAAAAAACCCTCTCACCGTTTCCGAATGTAATCCTGATCATGCCTTCGCCTGACCTGGAGGAATCAATTGCGATATTGAATGAGAGAACTGGCGGGTATGTGAGCAATGG
>JBDUEA010000177.1:0-6874 GCA_040002695.1 Gemmatimonadota bacterium
GCCCCTGCAGCCTGCGGCGCCTCCTGCGTTGAGATTTTCGATGCGGGCGATCTGACAGGTCGCCCCTGCAGCCTGCGGCGCCTCGGAGAATCTTTCGAGAATCACGGCGTCAACCTCGCGCGCAGATCGGCAAACCAGTTGTCCACCTCGATCAGCTTGACCTGGTTTGTGTTGACGGAACCTGCCGCACCGGCGAAAACGAAATGACCATCTTTCAGGACATCGAAAAGCTGGTGAAAGGCATCGGGGGAGAATCGCGATGCGTCGAACCGCGTATGCAGCTCCGGCACCGCGAAGGCCGGCGTTGTGACGATCTTCGCCTCGGTGAGACGATTGTTGCCATCGAGGAAGTACAATTCCTTCCCGTCCACGGACCAGACCGGTTCGCTGCCTCCCGCGTTCGACACCTGCCAGCGACCGCCCTCCGCGTTGGGAAAGGGCCGCACGAACACTTCGTTCCGCCCCGCTTCATTCGAGGTATAGGCCAGCCAGCGCCCGTCGGGGGAGAGCGCGGGATGCAACTCGGTGAAAGAACTCACGGCAAGCGGCAGAACGGTCGTATCTCCGGAAGTCCCGATCGCCAGGATATCGCCGTTCCCCGCGGCGCCGTTGTCGGTGCGCACGACGATCCATCTGTTGTCGGGTGACCAGACGACTTCCTGGATGGCACGATCGAGATGCGCCAGACGCCGGTCCGAGCCGGTGCCGTCGACGAACCTCGCATAAACATCGCCGCCGTTGAGCGTATCGCGAATGAACGCGACTTGACGGCCGTCGGGCGACCAGGCAGGGCGACGATCACGCCCACTGAAGGTGAGGCGAGTGAAGGGTCCGCGATCGAGGTGCTTGATCCAGATATTGAGACCGGCACCCGGAGTGGTCACACCGACAGCCATCCGGCCGCCGTCCGGGGAAGCGGCGAATGAGTTGAATTCCCCGGTCCATGCCGGGTCGATCACTTCCGCGGCGCCATTCGATCCGACGCGCTCGAGCGTCACGTTATTGCTGGGCCCGCCGATTCCGTACACCAGCATTCCCGACACCGACCATGCCAGCTGCACCCGCGACTGCGATTGGCTGACGCCTTCGAGGACCGGCACCGCCGGGCCGGCGATCTCCAGCGTTGAAAGATTGAATGGGGCGATCAGAGCCACACCGTCGCGCCGCACGTACAAGATGTCACCTGTGGGGAGATACCAGGCCTGCGCGACATCCCTCAGTAGCAACTTCTGCTGGCCGGTCTTGAGATCCAGCACGTGCATGCTCATCGTCACGCAACCGGAGGCACAGGCCTGGAAGAATACGCCTCGCGCGTGAGGCAGCGGCGTGGGTTGACCAAGACCCGCCCCTCCCAGGAGCGTGTCCGCGAGCGCGATGGTGACGGGCCCGCCATTGGCACTCACGCGGTGCAACCCGAGCAGCGAGCTGCCCGTGAAAATGAGCGTGCCGTCGTCCAGCCAGGCCGCGCCGCCGAACCCAGTGGCGACCGAGTCGGCGAGGGTGATACTCGCGCCGCCGTCCGCGCGAACCTTTCGCAGATGTCCATCGGCCGTGTAGGCGATCCACTGTCCGTCTGGTGAAAAGACCGGGATCGTGGCGTGCTCGGTGCCCGGAAGAACCACAGGAGTCAGTGCGTCCCGTTGCTTGACCCACAACCGGAGCAGCGAGTCGCCGACAAATGCGAGGCGGGATCCATCCGGCGAAAGCGCGAGCGCGGGCGTCAGCGCAGTCTGCAACTGCACACTGTCCCCGAGCGTGATGTAGTGCCGCGAAACTGGGGGGTGACTCAACGCCTGTGCGCGGAGCCATCCCCAGACTCCGACTGCAACGGCGAACGCGGTGAGCCCACTCCCCAGGAAGAAGCGGCGGCGCCACGCGACGCTGATCGGCAAAGCACTCGGGATCGCTCTGGTGCGCGTGGTGAGCACCGGTCCCCGTCCCGCCAAAGCGTCGGCGAACTGCGCGGCACTCGCGAACCTGTCCGCCGGCAGCTTTGCCATTGCCGTGAGCGCCGCCGCTTCCACCTCGGCCGGCACCGTCCGCCGCTGCAGCATGATCGAGCGCGGCTCTTCGGTCATGACCCGCGCCACGATCGCCTGCGCGGTGGGACCGGTGAAGGGCGGTTCGCCGACGAGCATCTCGTAGGTCACGCAGCCCAGCGCATAGACATCGGAGCGCGCGGTGATCTCGCGTTCGCCCATGGCCTGCTCGGGCGACATGTAGTGCGGCGTGCCCAGGGACATGCCGGTCTCGGTCATGCGGCTGCCGCCGCCGGCACTGGAGACGGCGAGCGCGATGCCGAAGTCTGCGACGAGCGCGCTCCCGTCGTGCAGCAGGATGTTCTCGGGCTTGATGTCGCGGTGGATCACACCGTGGCGGTGCGCGTAGTCGAGCGCACCGGCGACTTCGGTGGCGATGCGGACCGCATCGACGATCGGCAGCTGCTTCTCGCGATTCAACCGATCACGGAGACTCTCGCCTTCGACGAACGGCATCACGTAGTAGGCGGTACCATTCACCTCGCCCGAATCGATCAATCCCAGAATGTGCGGATGCTGCAGCGTCGCGATCGTCTGGATCTCGCGGAGAAACCGTTCGGCGCCGATCACAGCAGCCAGCTCCGGCCGGAGCACCTTGATCGCCACCTTGCGACGATGCTTGAGATCCTCGGCGAGATACACCGTCGCCATGCCGCCCTGCCCGAGCTCGCGCTCGATGCGGTAGCGGTCGGCGAGGCTGGTGGTAAGGCGGGTGAGGGCTTCAGCCACTGGTGCATCTCCGCATCGATAGTCCCGCCACTCGAGCCGCCGCTGAAGTCGCGGAGATCCCAAGTCGCTTCAGCGACACCAGCCGAGCCGTCGCTTTAACGACGACCGGTCACGCCGGGAGAAGGGATCTGCCAGCGGGACCTTCTGTGAGGGGCGACCTTCAAAGTACGGGAGGCGGGTAGGGGCGGATAGGGCACGGAAGGCGTTTTCGTATCCGGAGACTTTCTTCCATTACTGGTGCGGCGGCTGGTGGAACCCCGCTCCTCACCCATCCCGCAGCAGCACAGCGACCGGCGCGCGGGACGCCCGCCGTGCGGGGATGAAGGTGGCTATCACTGCCACCGAGACGAGGAGGCCCAGCGCGGCGGCGATGGAGAGGGGATCGGTCGAGGCGATGTTGTACAGCATCGAGTCGATCAGGCGGGAAACAACGAAGGTCAGCACCAGGCCGATCACCAGTCCCCCGCCCACAATCCTCGCTCCGGCACGAAGGACCATCGCGCAGAGCGATGTCGGCGACGCACCCAGCGCTGCTCGAATCGCCAGTTCACGATTCCGGAGCTGTACGGCAAAGGCGAGCACGACGTAGAGGCCGACTGCCACGATCAGTGCTGCGGCGATGGCGAGCAGCGAGAGCAGCATGGCGTTGAAGCGCGGCTGGGCGAGAGGTCCATCGAGATACTGCTGCATCGTCGCGACCTTGGACACGACCGTACCGGCATCGGTCTCGTGCAGGGCGGCCGTGATCTGGGGCACCACGCTGAGCGGATCGTCCGCCGTGGTCCGGATCGCGACCATCGTGGCGACGATCGGTATCAGTGGCTGGTGCTGACTGAAATAGAGCGTGGCGCTTGGGTGCCGGTACTCGCGGTACCGGGTGTCCGCCACGATGCCGACGACAGTCCATCGGGTCGTATCGCCTTTGGCACGCATGATCTGTCGGCCCACGGCGTCTCCCGAGGGCCACAGCAGCGTGGCGGCGCTTTCGCTCAGCACGACCGCTCGCGGCGCGCCCTCACGATCGGTCTCGTTCAGCACTCGACCCCGCAGTGCCGGCATCTGGAAGACGGCGAAATAGGAGGGCGAGACCATTTCGAGGTTGAGCGCTGGATTGTTCGTTTGCTCCTCACGACTCCGGTCGGCGGCCACTACCGACAGGTCCCAGCCCGCGCTGGGAAATGGCGCAAGGATCAGGGCACTCGCCGCCGCGACGCCACGGATCGCACTCAAGGTGGGGAGCAAGCGATCGAAGTAAGCCCGCGAAGCGTCGGGAGTCCCCATGCGGTCGAAGTCCCAGCCCAACTCGAAAACCATCACCCGCTCCTTCTCGTACCCAAGCCTGGCCTGCTGCAGCTCCAGCAGACTGCGCGCGACGAGACCCGCAACGGCGAGGACGACGACGGCCGCCGCGACCTGCGCCACAACGAGACCCTCACGAACTTGAGCGTGCCGGCGCCCTCCACTCAGCGAAACGGCCCCGGCCCGGAGCAAATGAGCGGCATCCATTCTCGCGGCCACCAGCGCTGGTCCGATGCCAAAGACCATCGCGGTGCACAGAGCGATGAGCAGTGCCGCCATCAGGGCAGTCGGATCGAGATGAATCTGATCGAACCGGGGGAGATCGGCCGGCGCGACCATGCGCACCAAACGTACTGCTCCCCACGCGATGCCGATCCCCACGACGCTCCCCATCCCCGCAAGCACCACGCTCTCCGCCATCTGTCGCCTGACGATATCGACGGTGCTGGCGCCAAGCGCGTTGCGGACCGCAATTTCCCGGTACATCTGGACTCCGCGCATCAACAACAATCCGGCGACATTGATACAGGCGATCAGCAGCAGCACCGCCACGGCGACGCAGAAGACGACAAAGGCGCCACGGACGTCTCCCAGAACCACCTCGGGAAGGGTGTGAACCTCGCCGCTCGTGCCTCGGAGGATCTCCGGGCGCTCGGCTTCGTGGAGAAAGGCACTAAGCTCGGCGGCGACCGCGCGCGGGGAGGCGCCTGGCACCATTCTCCCATAGAGATCGACCAAAGGCTCACCTTCCCCGACGGCCGGGTTGGCCGGGACGAGCGGCATCCAGATTTCGGTCTTCGCAGGGTAGTCGAAGCCCTGGGGAGCGACGCCGATGATGCGGAACCTGCTCTTGCTTCCATGCAGTGACAGCTGCCGCCCGAGCACCGATGAGGCCCCGCCAAATTCGCGCTGCCAGAGCCGGTAGCTCACGACCGCCACATCCTCGGCGCCCACTCGATCGTCATTCGGCTCGAACAGGCGGCCGAGGACCGGCGTCGCTCCCAGCGCATGAAAGAACGTCCCGGTGACGATATCGCCGTTGGCGACGAGGGAATGGACACCATCGGCAAGGAGGAGAGGCTGCGAGAAATATCGGTCGGCAAAGGCGACCTCCCCGAGCGTGCGCGACCGTTCGGCAAAGGTGCGCGCCTGTGACAGAGGAGTCGGCACATGATCGGCCTGCCGCGCGCGATTCTCCCGCCACGCCACGATGACTCGATCCTGGTCGGACACCGGCAGTGGCCGCAGCAGGACGGCGTTGAGAGTGGCGAACATCGCCGTGGAAAGGCCGATGCCGAGTCCCAGGACGGCGATGCACGCCAGCGCGAATCGGGGAGCTCTCGCCAGCGACCGTATGGACTCTCGGAAGTCAGCGAAGAAGCGGCGGCCCATTGCCAGCACCATTAGTGTGGCCGAGCGGACAGCACTTCGACAGCGCGCATGAGGGCCCGGTCGTCGGTCGAGGGGGAGGGACAGGCGAGCCCACCTACCACGCCGGCCCCACTGTCTCGATCGCCCAGCACCTGATTCCGACGCTGGTTTTCCGCTTCGGAGAGTCGAATCGTCATCCCCGAGTCGGGCCACACCCCTCCGTGCAGCGAGTCGGCGCCGGGAGCGTGCCGTTCGATTGGCCGGCCGGAGGGGCGAAGATACGCGCCAGGCGTCAGGCGCAGCGCCCCGGAATCCGGCAGATCGTAGAGGTGTTGATAGACGCCTTTGCCGAAGGTCCGGGCGCCGATCACGGTCGCGCGCCCATTGTCCTGCAGGCTGGCGGTGAACAGTTCGGCCGCGGAGCCGGTGTTCTCATTCACCAGGATCACGAGCGGTATGGCCGTGGCACCTCCGGGCTCGGCCTTGATTGTGGAATCGGCGCGGCCTCGCCACTGCACGGTGACGATCGACCCGGTATCGAGGAAGAAATCGGCCATCTTTTCACTCGCCTCGATCAGGCCACCGCCATTGTCCCGCATGTCAAGGATGAGACCTCGAGCGCCCGTCCGGCTCACGGCGGCGAGCGCCGAATCGAGTTCGGCCGGTGCGGTCGTGGTGAAGCCCGTGATTTCGATGTAGGCGATCCTCCGCCCCGCGTCGATGTAGTATTGCCACTTCCCGTTCTCTCGGCAGGAACCACGCACCGGATGCAGCTCGACGACGGCGCGGGTCAGGGTGAAGTGGAGCAGTGCGGATTGGCCTCGCCGGCGAATGGCGAGGTGGACGACGGTGCCGGGCGTACCTTGGATGCTGGCCATGACGGCATCGAGTGAGTCGCCGGTCACGCGATGATCATTGACGGCCAGAATGGTGTCTTGAGCCTCGAGCCCGGACGCCTGCGCTGGGGAATCGGGGAAGACGCCGGCGATGACGTAGCGCGCCGTCGCTCGATCGATGGCCAGCTGGATTCCAATGCCTCCGATCTTTCCATCGAGCCGCTGATGAAAGGCCTTGAGCTCATCGGGGCTGTAGTACTTCGAGTACTGATCGAGGGTACCGAGGATGCCATGAAGGGCGGCACGGTACAGGGAGTCGGAGGAGATCGGCACCCGGTAATTGGTCGCAATGAGATGGATGATCTCATCGAGAGGAAGGTGCGGCGCCGAGTCGGTCGGGGCCTGGCTCGCGAGGGGAACGGCGGCCCCGATCGTGAGCAGGAATAGTGGAATCATTCGAATGGAGCGGAGCCAGGACATGGGCCGTTCCTCCAAGGGAGGGGCACGAGAACGCTTCTCCCCTGTAGGCGCAGTTATCCTCGGAAAACCGGACATCTGAGATGGGCGGGCGAGCGGGCGAGCGGGCGAGCGGGCGAGCGG
>JBDUEA010000178.1:0-6865 GCA_040002695.1 Gemmatimonadota bacterium
TGGTGCCAGGGGCAGCGTACCGTGTCCCCGACCACAAGCCCTTCGGCGAGCGGTCCGTTCCAGTGACTGCACACGGCGCCGACGGCGAAGACCTCGTCGCCATGACGGGCGAGGAGCACCGGTTCACCTTCCGCGTGACCGAGCAGCATGCCACCGTCGGGCAGATTGGTGATGGGAATGCCCAGGGACAGGTCGGGACCGGACAGAGTCGGAGCGTCACTCATGGGTGCATCCAGTGGATGAAAAGATTCCCGCGATTATTTGTGGCGTAACAACGCGCCGGCCTGCTCGGGAGAGACCGTGAGACCAGCGAGGGCCAGCGCTCGGGAGAGCACGGGATCGCGACCCGCGGCAAGATCTTCACCGCCCGGCAGAATGATTTCATCGGGTGTCACGCCCACCTTCTCGAGAGTACCTCCGTCGGGCATCACGAGATCCGCCACGCTGACCGACGCGGCGTAGGGGACGACCACCTCGACGCCCACCTGGTGAGCGAAGATGAGGCTCTCCCGCACGGCGCCGGCGCTCCGGTCACCGATTACGGTGCCGCGCCGCGTGAGCTGAGTGGTGCGCGCGAGAAGCTCCGAGGCCGACGCCGATCCGCTGTTGATCAGCACGACGAGCTTGCCATCGAAGCGCCGGGGACCGGATCCCTTCGCGAGTATCGGCAGGATGCGACTCCGCTCATGTGCGGACGCGATCACGACATCGTCCGCGTAGAGACCGCCGACCAGCTTCGTGAGCGTCCCGATCGACCCGCCGGGGTTGTCCCGCAGGTCGAGAATGAGCGCGTCGTGGCCGCGCACGCGCTTCAGGAGATCGTCGATCTGCCGGGTGTCTCCGAAGACCGGCAGCTTCCAGTACAGTACCCGCCCGTCCAGCTCGGCGTACGTCGACGCGAGGCTGTCGGCCAGGTTCTGCGAGAGCCGAACGGTTCGCCAGAAATCATCGCCGGTCGTGAAATCCTGGTATTCCCGACCAGGAGTCACTTTCGCGGCGAGCACGAGCTGGCGCACACCGCTCCCGGACAACAGCGACACGTGCAGCACATTTCGCGGAGCGAGACTCGCGACGGCGTACTTGAGTCGCCAGAGGTTCTGGCGATTCAGCTCATGTCCCTCGAGGGCCAGCACCGCATCCCCCCGCCGGAGACCCTGCGCCTCCGCGTCACTGCCGGGCCGGACCACGATGACTCGGCCGGTGTCACCGACCATCGCCAGATCCCAGCCGTAGTCCACTTTCACAGAGAGCCGGGGCGGCGCGAACGAGGTGTGCGAATCGTCGAGCTCGAAGAGCGCCTGCGCGAGCGCGGCGAGCATCTCTCCATTGCTGCCGGCCTTCCTCACCCGGTCCGCCGCCGAGTCGAACGCCGCCGCGAGATCCACCCCGCCGTAGGTACTGTCGAAATAATTCTTCTGAAGGTCGTCCCGGATGACCGACAGCATGATCAGGAGCCGGTCCCGATCAAACTTGGTCGGCTGCTGCGCCAGAAGCCCGGGCAAGGGTGCGAGCGCCAGTACGGCGGCGAACACCACTGAACGAAAGTGCCGGATATGACTCACGCGGAGAGCGGCTTCTCCCGGCTCAGTCGATCCGCCAGGTAGATGAGTATCGTCGTCATGACGAGGATGATCGTGCTGATGGCATTGATGCTGGGTTCGATGTTCTTCCGCACCATGCCATAGACGACGATGGGAAGGGTCGAAGAGCCCGAGCCCGAGACGAACGACGTGATCACGTAGTCGTCGAACGACATGGTAAAGGCGAGCAGCGCACCCGACAGGATGCCGGGCCAGAGCAGCGGAACCGTGATCTTCCAAAACGTGGTGATCTCGTCGGCACCGAGGATCATCGCGGCCTCCTCGAGATTGCGGTCCATGCCCGCAAGCCGTGCCTGCACCACGATCACCACGAAGGAAATATTGAACGCGACATGCGCGATCGTGATCGTCGTGAGGCCGAGCGGGAACTTGAGGAGCACGAACAGGATCAGCAGCGAGATGCCCACTACGATCTCGGGAGTCACGATCGGAACGTAGAGAAATCCCTCGAAAACGCGGCGCCCGCGGAAGCGATGGCGACCGAGCGCCAGCGCGATCAGCGTCCCGAATATCGTGGCGAGCACCGTCGATGCGACCCCGACGATGAGACTCTCCTTCAACCCATGGATGATGTCCGCCCGCTCCAGCAGGCGCGTATACCACTGAAAGGTGAATCCCTGCCAGTCCACCGAGAATTTCGAGTCGTTGAACGAGAAGATGACCAGCACCAGGATCGGCAGGTGGAGGAGAAAGTACACCACCGCGGTGACGGCGATGAGCCAGGCCGGGAATCCTTTGCGCACGTCAGCTCTCCTCGCCAGGAGCACGATCCCGCACCCGCAGGTATACCGTGACCGACACCAGCACGAGCGCCATCACGATGAACGAGGCGGCGGACCCGAACGGCCAGTTACGGGCGGAGGAAAACTGGTTCTGGACCAGGTTCCCGATCATGATCTCCTTGGCACCGCCAAGCAGATCCGACGTGATGAAAGAGCCGAGCGCGGGAATGAACACCAGCAGGCAGCCGGCGACGACACCCGGCATCGAGAGCGGCAGCGTGATGCGGAGAAACCGCGCCACCGGACGCGCGCCCAGGACTTCCGCGGCTTCCAGCAGCGAGAGATCCATCTTCTCGAGGGAGGCATAGATCGGCAGGATCATGAACGGCAGGAACCCGTAGACCAGTCCGGCCATGACGGCGCCCGGCGTATAGAGCATGGTGAGTGGCTCATGGATCAGCCCCAGGCGCAACAGCCAGTTGTTGATCAGGCCGGTATCCCGCATGAGAAAGATCATGGCGAAGGTGCGGACCAGAAAGCTGGTCCAGAACGGCAGCACCACGAGAAACATCAGCAGGTTCTTCCACCGGCCGCTCCGCGCGATGACGTATGCCACCGGATATCCCATCAGCAGGCAGAGCGCGGTGCACACCAGCGAAATCAGAAATGTCCGCTTGAGAATCGTCAGATAAAGCGGATCGAAGAAGCGCGCGTAGTGCTCGAGCGTGAAGCCGCGTTCCACCCCGCCGTACACACCGCGTGGCATGAGGCTGTAGACGAACATGATGAGGATCGGGACGAGGAAGAACAGCAGCAGCCAGAACGTTCCTGGTGCGAGCAGCGTCCACGCCTGGGCGCCGGGCCTCCGGTGCAGCCAGGCCAGCGCCCGCTCCCGCGCGCCCGCCACCTATGCATCCTCCAGGAGCTGACAATCCTCGGGCCGCCAGGCGACCGCGGCGGCATCACCGCGCTTCCACGACAACGGCTTGATGAGCTGACCTTCATTCCGGAGCGCCACCGTCACGTCGTTTCCCCCGTCTACCGTGACGATGACATGCAGTGTTTCGCCGAGGTATATCACGTCCCGCACGACGCCCGTCATGGCATTCTCCCCCGCGGGAATGCCCGAGGGCGGAACGACGTCGAGCCATTCGGGCCGCACGGCGATGCGCACCGCTTCGCCGGTACCGAGACCTGGCTTCCCGGGAATTCTGAACTTCACCCCACTTGCCGCGAGGACCTCCCATTCCGCGCCTGAGCGGGCTCCGACTTTCCCCTCGAAGAAGTTCGACTCCCCGATGAACTTGGCCACGAATGCCGTGCGCGGATTTTCGTAGATCTCGGCCGGCGAGCCGAGTTGGGCGATCCGCGCATTGTCCATGACCGCGATCCGGTCCGACATCGTCAGCGCCTCTTCCTGATCGTGAGTCACGTAGACGAAGGTGATGCCGAGTTTCTTGTTGAGGGACTTGAGCTCGAGCTGCATCTCCTTGCGGAGCTTGAGATCAATGGCGCCGAGCGGCTCATCGAGCAGAAGAATGGCCGGCTCGAGCACGAGCGCCCGCGCGAGCGCCACCCGCTGGCGCTGCCCGCCGGAGAGCTGCGCCGGCATCCGTCGTGCAAAGACTTCGGGGGCCAGGCGCACCATCTCGAGCGCCTTGCGTACCCGGTCCACGATCTCGGCCTTCGGTGTTTTCCGCTGCTCGAGTCCGAACGAGACGTTGCGCTCTACTGAGAGGTGGGGAAACAGCGCGTAATTCTGGAAGACCATCGAGATCTGCCGCTCGTAGGGTCGCTTGCGGTTCACGACCTCGCCGAGCAGCCGTACTTCACCGCCGTCCTCGTCGGGCTCCTCGAATCCGGCAAGCAGTCGAAGCGTCGTGGTCTTGCCGCAGCCCGAGGGACCGAGCAACGAGAAGAATTCGCCGCGCCGGATTTCGAATGAGATGTCGTTGACGGCCTTGACGTCCCCGAAGCTCTTGGAGACGCCGATGAACTGGACGACGGGAGAGGATGCGGATGCACCGGAGTCGGCCACGGAGGCGTGTTCCTGTCGCGGGTGAGGAGAGCAGAAGTGGAACGTACGGGTCGCCACGACGGCTGTCGAGGGCGAGGACTGCAGGTCCCATCCAGACAGCTGTCAGCCCTGGTGCACCGCTTCGAGCGCCTGCTCCATGACCGAGAGCCCCTCCTCGAGCACTGCATCGTCGATGGTCAGCGGAACCAGAATGCGGACCACGTTGCCGAGGGTGCCGGCCGAGAGAAGGATCAGGCCACGACGGAGTGCTTCGCTGATGAAGCGACCGGTCACTTCCTTGTTGGGAGACCGGGTACCGCGGTCAGTGACAAACTCGATCGCGACCATGGCGCCGAGGCCGCGCACGTCACCGATGGCATTGAAGCGGCCGGCCCAGCTTCGGAACCGTTCGCTGATCCGCCTCCCGATGGCCGCTCCGCGTTCCGGAATATGCTCGGCCTCCATCACGTCGAGCACGGCGAGGGCCGCGGCGCAGGCGAGTGGGTTACCGCCATACGTTCCCCCCAATCCTCCGGGCTGCGAGGCCTCGAGCACGTCGGCGCGGCCGGTTATTGCGGCGAGCGGGAGTCCGCCGGCGAGCGACTTCGCGGTGATCATGATGTCGGGCACGAGGTCGTAATGTTCGCAGGCGAACATGGCGCCGGTGCGGCCGAAGCCCGTCTGGATTTCATCATCGATGAACAGGATGCCGTGGTCCCGCGCAAATGCGCTGAGCTCCTGCACGTATTGCTTCGGCGCCGGCACGAAACCGCCCTCGCCGAGCTCGAGTTCCATGATGATGGCCGCGACGGAGTCGGGATCGACAATCGCAGCGAAGAGCTGATCGAAATATTCGCGGCTGGCCATACAGCACGAGACTCGTCCGCCCTCGGTCGCGGCCGAGTCGCGCTCCGCGCTCCTGAGGGCCGCTCGGTCGTCGCCCTTCTTTTCACATCGATAGCAGTACGGAAACGGAATCCGGTACACCTCGGGTGCAAACGGACCGAAGCCCTTCTTGTAGGGATTCACTTTCGACGTGAGCGCCATCGCGAGGTTGGTGCGACCGTGGAAGCCGTGCTCGAAGCAGACGATCGCCTGCCGGCCGGTAAAGGCGCGCGCAACCTTCACCGCGTTCTCGACCGCCTCGGCACCGCTGTTCACGAAGAAGGTGCGCTTCTCGTGCGTGCCCGGCGTCAGGGCGTTGAGCCGTTCCGCGAGCCGCACGTACGGCTCGTACGTCGAGACCGGAAAGCAGGCGTGGGTGAAATGGTCGAGCTGCTCCCGCACCGCGGCCACCACCGCGGGATGGCGATGTCCCGCGTTCACGACGCCGATGCCACCGCCGAAATCGATCAGTCGGTTCCCGTCGGCGTCCGTGACCACCGAGCCTTCCGCATGCACGATGGCGATCGGAGTCACCGATGGGACGCCCCGCGGCACGGCGCGCGCCCGGCGCGCAGTGAGCTCCTGGCTCCTGGGACCCGGGATCGGCGTCTTGAGCTGGATGGTTCGGGTCACGCGTCCTCCGTCGGATCGAGACTCTGCGGTCGACCATCGCCGCGTGCGGTCCAATCTTACCCGCGAACCCGGCCGGGACAAACGGCGGGAGGCGGTGAGAGGACGGCGCGAGTAAGTTTGGGTTCGGCGGCTGAGGCGTCTCGCTCTCATTCTCGCAACGGATGGTACGGTCACAGTGACTCTCTCGCAGAGCGTGGCGAGCCCGGCGGCCCCGGCACTGGGCCGAGTGCTCCTGTTCGCCGCCATTCCGGTGCTCACGATGAGCCTCGGCGCCCTGCTCTCGACCGTCTGGCTCCCCAAGCGACGGATGCGGAGCCTGATCCAGCATTTCGCCGCCGGCGTCGTGTTCTCCGTGATCTCGGTGGAACTGCTTCCGGATTTCCTCCACGAAGATGTGATCTGGATCGTCGCCCTCGGATTTTCCGCGGGCGTCGCCCTGATGCTGGCGCTCCGGCTGATTCCCGGCGCGGCGCCACCGCACCAGCTCATCGTCGGTTCAGGCGACGAGGAAACCGACAGCCCATCGTCGAACGCGATCGGATTGCTGGTGCCGATCGGCATCGACAGCCTGCTGGATGGAGTGCTGATCGGCATCGGTTTTCTCGCGGGCGGTCACGCGGGCGTGCTGCTCGCGCTGGCGCTCGGACTCGAGATGTTCTCGATGGGACTCGCACTGGCGACGACGATTCGCGGCCCGGGAAGCAGCCGTCCCCGGCACCGCGCGGCCGGTGCGCTCGTGACGATCGGGCTCTCTCTGCTCATTCTGGTCGGCGCGGCGGCCGGCATCACCTTCCTCGGCCATCTCTCGCCGCACGCGGTTTCCGGCGTCCTCGCCTTTGCGAGCGCGGCCCTGTTGTTCCTCGTGACGGAGGAGCTCCTGGTGCGCGCGCACGAGAACGCCGAGACGGCGCTGGCGACGGCGATGTTCTTCGTCGGGTATCTCGCGTTCCTGGTACTGGGTATGCTGGGGGAGGTGGGGAGGTAGTACTGAGTACTGAGTGCTGAGT
>JBDUEA010000179.1:0-6756 GCA_040002695.1 Gemmatimonadota bacterium
GGGCAGGTACTGAAGAAGAAAGAGTGGACCACGAAGGCACGAAGGACACGAAGGACACGAAGGATCCGTGAAGGCGGGGATTGTCTTGGTCGTCAGAAAGGGATTGTGTTTTCTGTTTTTAATACTTCAAATACAGCATCCTCCCAAGAACGTCGAGGACCCCAGCCCCCAAGTCGTAACCTTCGTGCCCTTCGTGCCTTCGTGGTTATCAATTTCTTTCACCCACAATCCGCCCGCGGACTGCTCGCTGAATTGAAACTAAATTGTCTCGTCGGGTTGGTATCCACCTGGAGATGATCTCTCCGTGCCTCTGTGGTGATTCCTACTGACTCTGCAAATATGAAAGCAAGAACCGGGTAGCCCGCCACCTCCCGACCTCTTACTATCCCGCCCTCCGCGAACGGGAGCCACGCCTTGTCAGATCTCCAGCCGCCCGAAGAAACCCTCGACCCGGGGACTCCCGCCGACTGGGCAGGGTTCCGCACACTCGCCCATCGCATGGTGGACGACATGCTCGATCACCTCTCCTCCCTGCGCGACCAGCCTGCCTGGCGTCCGATGCCCGACGGCGTCCGTACATCACTGGTCGAGCCGCTGCCCATCGATGGCATCGGCGCGGATGCGGCCTATCGAGATTTCCTCGAACGTGTCCTTCCCTACCCCAACGGAAACCTTCATCCCCGATTCTGGGGATGGGTCCAGGGCAATGGTACACCGCTCGGCATGATGGCCGACATGCTCGCCGCCGGCCTCAATCCACACATGGCCGGCTTCAACCAGGCGCCGGCGCTGGTAGAGGATCAAGTTCTCGCCTGGCTGGCCGAGCTGATGGGAATGCCTTCCTCGACCAGCGGACTGCTGGTGACCGGCGGAAGCATGGCCAACATTCTCGGGCTCGCGGTGGCGCGACATGCGAAGGCTCGCGAGGCAGGGCTCGATATCCGCCGCGACGGGTTGCAGGGAATTCATCCGCGCTTCATGGTCTACGGCTCCGCCGAGACCCACGGCTGGGCTCGGAAGGCCGTCGAGCTCCTCGGCCTCGGCGATCGCAGCTTCCGTCGCGTTCCGATCGACGGCGAATATCGCCTCGACCTGGAGGCGCTCGCGGCTGCCGTCACCGCTGACCGCGCGGCCGGTCACCAGCCCATCTGCGTCATCGGGAATGCGGGCACCGTCAATACTGGCGCGATCGATGATCTGGGCGCGATCGCCGCGTTCTGTCGCAGTCAAAATCTCTGGTTTCACGTCGACGGCGCGTTCGGTGCGCTCGCGCGACTCTCGCCGGCACTGCGCCAGAGGCTCACGGGAATCGAGGCCGCGGACTCACTCGCCTTTGACCTGCATAAGTGGGGATATCTCCCGTTCGAGTGCGCCTGCGTCCTGGTGCGGGATCCGGTCATGCACGAGGCCGCCTTCGCGATCGCCGCGAGCTACCTGGCCGAAACGACGCGCGGCGTGAATGCCGGCGGGCATCACTTCGCGGCGCGCGGCGTCGATCTCACCCGCGGGTTCAAGGCGCTCAAGATCTGGCTGTCGTTCAAGGCGCACGGAGTTGCCGCCTTTGCGCGGATGATCGAGCAGAATGTCTCGCAGGTGCAGTACCTCGTCTCTCTCATCCATGCGCAGAGAGATCTCGAGCTTCTGGCACCCGCCCCGCTCAATGTCGCCTGTTTCCGCTACGCGCCTTCGGGCGTCCCGGCCGATCGATTGAATGGCATCAACGAAGAAATTCTCCTGCGGCTGCAGGAGCGGGGGATTGCGGTGCCGTCAGGAACGAACCTTGGAGGGCGGTACGCGATCCGGGTCGCCAATGTGAATCACCGGAGCCGGCGCGAGGACTTCGAAACGCTGGTGAATGCGGTGCTGCGGATCGGAGCGGAGGTGTTGGCCGGGTGACGAAACCACCACTTACTGTCATCCCGAGCGAGCAGCCATTGTCATCCCCGACGACCTTGTACTGTCAGCCGCGACGACCCCTCACCGTCATCCCGAGCGAAGCGAGGGATCTCAAGGTGCGCTTGCCGAGACCCCCTTCAGGAAGAGTTTGAGATTCCTCGCGCCGTTGCCGCTCGGAATGACAGTCGCGGCTCTGCAGGTCGAAATAGCAGCCTACTCTTGAAGCTACCTCGCCAGCGCGATCGTCAGCACGCCGAGAAAAATCACCACCGCGCCGATGACGCGTCGCGGTCCGAACTCCTCACCCAGCCAGAGCCAGCCGGCCAGCGCACCGAGCACCACGCTTGATTCCCTGATGGCGCCGGCGTAACTCACCCGGGCGCGGGCGTACACAGCAAGGACCAGCAGGTAGCCGAAAGACTGCAGCACCCCGACCGCGACCGCGCGTTTCCAATACGTCTTCCACACTGCCGCCACGCCCAGGATGCCGTGTCGCCGGAACAGCACCGGAGCAAGAATTGCCGCCGTCAACGCATAGATGGTAGCACTGTACACGGCAGGATCGTTGGTCTTGACCGCGGCTCCGTCGAGTGTCGAATAGATGGAGATCAGCAGTGCGACGAGCAGGGCGAGACCCATGCCTGGCGCGAAGCCCGAACGGCGCGGCACGGCACCCCCGCTGGCGCTCCGCCATCCCGCACTCCCAACGGTCACGAGGCCCGTCACGATGAGCCCGATCCCGGCCATCCCGAGCGGACGCGGCACTTCGCCGAGGAAGAGCGCCGTCCAAAGCGCGAGAAGCACAGGCGCGGCACCGCGCGCGATCGGGTAGACCAGGGAAAATTCCCCCAGTCCGTACGCCAGCATCAGGATCGTATAGTAGAGCACCTCGAGCAGCCCGCTCAGGAGGGCAAACCTCCAACCGGCCTGGTTGAGCCCCGGCCGCGACAAGGCGAGCGGCAGCATCACGAAGGTCGAGACGATCAGCGCCCACCACACGATGACCTGGCGCTCGGGCACCCGCTTGAGCAGTAGATTCCACGCCGCATGCACCGCCGCGGCCACCAGAAGTACGAGCACCAGCGCGAGGCTCACGCGAATCTTTCCCCAGGAGTCATGATGACGAGATACTGGAATGCCTGCGTGGCCGGCGTGCTGCTCGCCGTGCCGATGCTGGTGCCGCCCGAGACTCTTTCCGCCCAGCACCGCGTCGACAACATACTCGTCGTGACGCTCGACGGAATGCGCTGGCAGGAAGTCTTCGGCGGCGCCTCACCGGAATATCTCGGCAAGCAGCGCGGTGGCGTCGAGGACTCGGCGGCACTCGCGGCACGCTTCGTCCGATCATCCGCCGAGGCGGGGCGCGAGAAGCTGATGCCATTTCTGTGGGGGACGATTGCGAAGGCGGGACAGCTCTTCGGCGACTCGGCGCAGGGGAGCTACGCGCACGTCACTAACGGCATGTGGTTCTCATATCCAGGCTACAACGAAATGCTGAGCGGCGCTCCGGACAGCCGCATCGACAGCAACGATACGATTCCCAATCCGAACATCACCGTCCTCGAATGGCTGAATCGGAAACCGGCGTACGCGGGCAAGGTCGCCGCGTTTGCGTCGTGGGAGCTGCTGCCCTGGATCCTGAATGTCGGGCGCAGTGGCCTTCCCGCCAACGGCCAGGGCCCGCCGATCCCAAATCCCACGACCGAGCGGGCCCGCCTGCTCGACGATGTTTCCGCCGATCTGCCTCCGTACTGGGGCGCCACGCGGTTCGATGCGACTACCATGCACGGCGCCTTCGAGTACCTGCGTGAGCATCATCCTCGAGTGCTATACGTGATGCTCGGCGAGACGGACGAATGGGGGCACGACCGGCGGTATGATCTCTACCTCGACGCGGCGTGGCGTGGGGATCGCTTCATCCAGCGGCTCTGGCAGCTGGTGCAGGCAATCCCGCAATACGCCGGGAAGACTGCGCTGGTGGTGACCACCGATCATGGCCGCGGCGCCACTCCGGAGGACTGGACCGACCATGGAAAGAAAACACCCGGCTCGGGCCGGGTGTGGATCGCCGTGCTGGGTCCCGAGACCCCGGCGCTGGGTGTCCGTCACGACGCGCCGGTCACCCAGTCACAAGTCGCCGCGACGATCGCGGCTCTGCTCGGTGAGCGGTTTACCCGGACCGACGCGGAGGTCGCCGCGCCTTTGCCCGGGGTACTGCCTCAGCGGTAACCTGGCTCGCAATCCATTCATCGATCAGTCGCTTCGGAGCGTTCCTGCGCCACGCTTCTTCCATGACCTGCGCGAGCGTGGTCGGGGTGACGACGTTCATGTGCACCAGCACCACTGGATACCCGCGATAGTGCTCGGTCACGAAGAACGTCCGGGGATCCGCCTGCAACCGCAGATCCCGCTCGTCGAACCCGCACTTGATCGCCAGGGATTCATTATCCTCGCGCAGACGCGCGAGGAATTTGCCCTTCACCTTGAATGCCGGCGTACCATACGAGGTGCTCTCTTCGACGCCGGGCAGGGCGAGCGCGATTTTCCGTACATCCGCGAAGGACATCCCGGTTCGCCTGGGCACGCCGACTGACTCGCGAGCTCAGGGTACGGGAGTCGCGCCGCGGCCCCGGAGCGCGTCGAGGCTCCACGGACCCGCGCCCGCCACCGAGAAGAAGAGCCAGGTGAAGCAGAAGACTACGACGATTTCGCCGTGATTGAGCATCGGCCAGAATCCCCGCTTGGCGTGAACCATGAAATACGCAAAGGCCATCTCGCCCGAGGCGATGAACGCGACTGGACGGGTGAACAGCCCGAGGAGCAGCAGCGTGCCTCCGCCGAGCTCGATGATGCCTGCGAGCCCGAAGAGAGACATGAGCTGAGCGGTATGGGCGGTTTCGCCCGCCTCGATCGGGAACCCCAGCAACTTCTGAGCGCCATGCTGCATGAAGCAGAAGGCCACGATAATCCGCAGCACACTCATCAGTCGCGGTGCCCAGATCTCCTGAAAGCGTGACATGCCCGTTCCATCCGCCATCGTCATCTCCTTGAGTTTGGTGATCCCATTCCCAGCGCGAACATCGTTCTGCCGGATCGACGAACCGGCCGGCAGGTCTCAGGCGAACATCCGCCGCATCAGCTTGAACAGCATTACCCCGCTTGCCGCAAACAGAACCGTCCACAAGGCGCCGGTCTGGACGTGCCCGTACACGAAGCTCCCCGCCCCGAACAGCGCCGAGTACACGAAGACGCAGCCGACGGTCCAGGCGAGCATCATCTGCGGAATACTGTCGGGTGACGGTGCCACGCCCGCCTCGGCCCGGATCGGTTCCCACCCTCGTCCCGCAGGGCGCACCAGCCGGTAGAACGACACCAGCGTGGCGCGATCGGTCGGCGCGGTCAGGAGCGTGACGCTGATCCAGACGACCGACGTCGTGGCGACGGTGATCAGCAGCGCGACATAGGACGGAACGTGGTAGCCGGCCTTGCCCGCGACGAAGAACCCCAGCGCGATGAAAAAGCTGCTGGCCATCGCGGAGATTTCACTCCAGGCGTTGATGCGCCACCAGAACCAGCGCAGCAGGTACAGCAGTCCGGTCCCCGCGCCAACCGAGAGCATCAGATCGAAGCTCTCGCGGGCGGAATCGAGCACGAAGGTCAGGAGTCCCGCGCATACCATGATGATCGCGGTGGTGAAGCGGCCGATCATCACGTAATGCTTCTCGTCGGCGCCGGGGCGCATGAAGCGGCGATAGAAGTCATGCACCAGGTAGCTGGTCCCCCAGTTGAGATGGGTGGACACGGTGGAGACATACGCCGCGAGCAGCCCCGCGACCATGAAGCCGAGGAATCCTTCCGGCAGAAAACGCAGCATGGCAGGGTACGCCATGTCGTGGCCGATCAGCTTGGGATCGACGTACGGGAAGGTGCGGGCGATATCGCTCAGGTGCGGATAGACCAGCGTCGAGGCCAGCGCCACGATGATCCAGGGCCAGGAGCGAAGGGCGTAGTGCGCGACGTTGAAGAGCAGCGTCCCCGCCACCGCGTCCTTTTCGCTCCGCGCGGCGAGCATGCGCTGGGCGATGTAGCTTCCCCCGCCCGGCTCGGCACCCGGATACCAGACCGACCACCATTGCACCGTGAGCGGGATGATCATCACGGTGAGCGCGAGGGGCCAGTCCCCGAAGTCCGGCAGGAGGCTCAGCATCTTGGGATCGACGCGACTGAAGAGTCCCGTGAGCCCGCCGACTTCCGGCTGCTTGAGCGCGAAATAGGCCGCCGCGAACGAGCTGGTCATCGTGATGCCGAACTGAATCGAATCAGTGACAATGACGCCCCAGAGTCCCGCCGTCGCGGCGTGCGCGATGTTGATGCCCGCGCAGACCAGCAGCGTCATCCACATCGGCCAGCCGAGGATCACGTTGGCGATCTTGGCGGCGGCGAGATTCACTGAGGCGATGATCACGCAGTTGAAGAAAAGGCCGAGGTAGACCGAGCGGAAACCGCGCACGAAAATCGCCGGTTTCCCGGCGTAGCGGATCTCATAGAACTCGAGATCGGTCAGGACGCCCGATCGGCGCCACATCCTGGCATAGAAGAACACCGTGGCCATGCCGGTGAGCAGGAAGGCCCACCACTGCCAGTTGTTCGCGACGCCCTTCTCGCGGACGAAGTTGGTCACCAGATTCGGCGTGTCGGTGCTGAAGGTCGTCGCGACCATCGAGATGCCCACCAGCCACCAGGGCACCGCTCGGCCGGACGTGAAGAATTCCGCCGTGCTGGAGCCGCCCCGCCGGGCGAAGTAGATGGCGGGCATGAAGCACACCACGATACTGACGCCCACGATGATCCAGTCGAGGT
>JBDUEA010000180.1:0-6754 GCA_040002695.1 Gemmatimonadota bacterium
GGGCGGACGGGGCGGACGGGGCGGACGGGGCGGACGGGGCGGACGGGGCGGACCACAAAATTTTCCATGAAACACGGGAAGGCAATGGCAGATCAGCGAATCGAATTGCGGTCGGGGCTGCGGAAACAAATTCGCTCGCGTTTGCGGAGGGTCGCGGCTCGATCGAACTCGTCCGCCCTTTCCGCCTTTTTGTCCGCCCTGACCGTGCTCTCCGCCCTTTCCTGCACCGACACCGGCGTCCGTCCCACCCAGGTCGTCCAGTCGGCCGATACGGCGGACCAGGTCCTCTACGGCATGCAGCACTACATCACCAACGAGGGCGTGCGGAGGAGTCTCGTCGAGGCGGACACGGCGTACGTCTACGAAACGAATCAGGTCGCGAACCTGCACAAGCTGAAGGTGACCTTCTTCGATAACGCGGGCGTCCAGACCTCGGTCGTGACGTCGGACTCCGGGACCTACCTCATGCGCGGGGGCGGGATGAAAGCGCGTGGGCACGTCGTCGCCATCACACCGGACGGCGGCAAGCTCACCAGCGAACATCTCGATTACGACGAGAAGGCGAACAGCATCTCGTCAGACCTGCCGTTCGTCTTCGACCGCGCCGGGCAGCACATCGAGGGCAATGCGTTCACGTCGGACCCGGATTTTCGCAACATCGTCACCAAGCAGCCGAGGGGAAGCGAGCGCACCGGGACGGGGGCGAAGAAACCAGGTGACGGCGGCGGAATTCTGTTGCCGGGTCAGTGATGCGGACAGCGCTGGTGATCCTCCTCTCGGCGGCGCTGACGGCAACGGCACAGGCGCAGAACCAGTCCTGCGCATTTCAGCTGGACTACGTCGGCGGGCAGGGACTGCAGCAGGTCTCCGGGGCCGATACCAATTATTTCGCGAACAATGGCGTCCGGCTCCGTTGCCGAGGCACTTCGATCACGATGTCGAGCGACAGTCTCGCGCACTACGGCCGGCGCGACGGCACCGTCACCGACTTCATAGGCAAGGTGAAGTACCGGGACTCGACCGTCACGATGGATGCCGACAAGGGCACCTATTTCCGGAACGGTGAACGCTGGGAAGCACGCGGGCATGTGATCACGCGGAACCTGGAGAATGGCTCCACGCTCGAGGGCCCCTCGCTGGACTACTACCGGTCAATTCCCGGTGTCCGTGACACGGTGGAGATCTTTTCGGTGGGACGGCCCACCATCCACTTCGTCAGCACCGATTCCACCGGCCAGAAGGCGGAACCGTACGTGATCATCGCGGACCGGGTGCGGATGCGCGGACAGAAGCAGCTCTGGGCCGGCGGCAACGTAAACATCACGCGCAGCGATTTCTTCGCCCATGGTGATTCCTTACGCCTCGACACCGGCGCCGGAAACGACGGTACTCTGCTGGGGAATCCGATCGTCCGGGGGCTCGGAGCCGACTCGTTCAACCTTACCGGACACCGCATCGATTTCCGTCTCGAGGCGCAGGCGCTCCGCTACGTGGTGAGCAAGGGCAAGGCGCATGCGGTAAGCGCTGATGTTGACCTGGTGGCTGATACGATCGGACTCGATATCCAGAAATCGCAACTGGTCCAGACACTCGCGTGGGGAGACTCGATCCGCCCGAATGCCGCCTCGGCGAGCTACCAGATCAAGGCGGATTCGCTCGCGATCGACACACCCGAGCGAGTCCTCAAGGAGACCAGGGCGTACGGCAAGGCGTGGGTCGGCGGCAAACCCGATTCGCTCACGCACGAGCGGGACTGGATTTCCGGCGACACGGTCGTGGCACAGTTCGGAGCGCGGGATTCCGCAGGCGCCCGGCGGACCGGGCTCCAGCGGCTCGAATCGCATGGAGCGGCGCGGTCCTACTACCGGGTGGCCGCGGCACGTGCCACCGAGACGCCGTCACTCAATTATTCGCGCGGGGACAAGATCATCGTCCGCATGAAGACGACCGCCGAAGGAGGAGTGGAGCACGTGGACCTGCAGGGACACGTGGATGGGGTCCAGCTGGAGCCGAAGAAAGCTCCGCCCGATTCCACTCGAGCGGACTCGACCCGCGCCGATTCCGTACAGGGCCGACGGCCGGCGACCCGGGGAAAACCGACGTGACCTGGCTCGACGAGCTTCGCGATCGGGATCCTTCGCTCGTCATGGCGCTGGCGGCGCTGGTGCGCGACGCGGCGCCGGACGGGAGCCTGGCGTTCGCGGATCTCGCGGTCTCTTATCGCGAGACCTTTCTGGCCTGCCTGACGCAGGTCACGGGGAGTACGGGTCCCGAACTCTCGACCGACGAGATCCACGAGAATCTCATTCGCTCGGTGTTACCGAGACTGGCCACCGATGGGCTGGTGAGTGGCGACGCGCAGTGGGCTACGGTGCAGGCGACCGGGACCTGGTGGGCCGATGCATTGACGGACCGCGTTGCCAGCCGCCACGTGCTGCTGGACACGGCGTGCGCTGGACTCCGGCGGAGCGAGAGCGGCAGCGGCGCATTTCCGCAGCCGCGGGCACGCGGCAGCGTCCTCGAAGGAGAAGGGCTCCGGAAATCATTCAAGCGGCGCGTCGTCGTGAACGACGTGTCTATCCGGGTGGAGCAAGGCGAGATCGTCGGGCTCCTCGGTCCCAACGGGGCGGGGAAGACCACGACCTTCTACCTGCTCACCGGGTTGATACTTCCCGACGCCGGACGCGTGACGCTCGACGGACTGGATCTCACCACCGCGCCGATGTTCCGGCGGGCGCGGCGCGGCATCGGATACCTGGCGCAGGAGCCGTCGGTGTTTCGGAAACTCTCGGTCGAGGAGAATCTGCTCGCGATTCTCGAGACGCTTCCCATCAGCCGGGAGGAACGGCGGCGGCGGCTCGAGACGTTGCTGGACGAGCTTTCGATCAAGCACCTGCGGAAGAGCATGGCCTACGCGCTGAGCGGCGGCGAGCGCCGCCGCCTGGAGATCACCCGCGCGCTGGTCACCGACCCGAAGTTCATGCTGCTGGATGAGCCGTTCGCCGGCGTGGATCCGATCGCGGTGCACGACATCCAGACGATCGTGGCCGGCTTGCGGCATCGCGGGATCGGCGTCCTGATCACCGACCACAACGTGGAACAGACCCTGGATATCGTGGATCGCGCGTACATCATGTTCGAAGGCAAGGTGCAGGTGTCCGGCCCGGTGCGGGAGCTGGTCTATGACGACCGTGTTGCGCAGCTCTATCTCGGCCCGACACTCACGGCGCGCCTGCGCTCGCGACTGGAGGCCGTAGCGTGAGGACCGGACTCTCTCAACAGACATCGCTCCGGCAGGACCTCCGGATCAACCCTCGGCTGTACCAGGCCATGGACATGCTGTACATGCCCATGATGGACCTGCAACAGCACCTCAAGCAGGAGCTGCTCACCAATCCATTCCTGGAGCTGACCGAGCCCGAGGAAGAGGAGACGCCACCCGATCAGCCGACGGCAGAAGAGGAGAAGGAGACCAGTGCGAAGGAAAACGAAACGGACTGGGAAGAGATCCTCCTCAACGGCTTCGATGTGCCGGGCGGCGCGCGCGAGGAGTATGAGCATCAGGAGTACACCGAGCCGGTCACGGTCGCGTCGCGCGACCTGAACGACCATCTCGAAGAACAGATCAAGATGCTGGACCTCTCTCCCCGGCAGCTGCTCCTGGCCGAGCAGTTCCTTGGCAATATCAAGGACGACGGGTACCTGGCCGCTTCTCTCGAGGAGATCCAGGGGACCGCGAACCAGATGCTCGATGCGCATGCCAAGGATGTGGTGGATGCGGAGGCCGAAAGCCTCGAGCCCGGAGAAGAGGCGGAGCCGGTGACGGCTCCGGTGATTCCGTACTACACGATGCAGGAAATCGAAGAGATGCTTCAAATCGTGCAGCGGCTCGACCCGGCCGGTGTCGGTGCCAGGGACCTGCGCGAATGCCTTCTGCTCCAGCTGCGCGACCAGGGACTCGCCGGATCGCTGACCTACCGGCTGGTCGACGAAGCCTTCCAGGATCTGATCGCCCATCGCTGGAACGAACTCGGGAAACGATTCTCGGCCGAGCCGGGAGTAGTGCAGACCGCCGCTGATCTCCTCGCCCGCTGCAATCCGAAACCGGGGCTCAAGTACTCGGCGCAACACGATGGCTACATCATTCCAGACCTGATCGTCGACAAGATCGACGATCGCTATCACGTCTTCCTCAACGATACGGGCGTCCCCCGGCTGAGACTCAGCCGCTCCTACCAGGAACTTGCCCGCGACAAGAAGAAATACACGCCGGAGAACCGTGACTTCATCGCCTCCCGGATGAACAGCGCCAACTGGCTCATCCAGGCCATCGAGCAGCGGCGGCAGACGATGCTCAAGGTGATGAACTTCATCGTGGATCGGCAGCGGGATTTCTTCGAGAAGGGAATTGAGTATCTCAAGCCGCTGACGCTGCGCGAAGTCGCCGAAGTGATCAACATGCACGAGTCCACGGTCAGTCGGGTCACCAACGAGAAGTACGTACAGACGCCGCGCGGAGTTCTCCCGCTCAAGTTCTTCTTTTCCAGCGCGCTCAGCACCAGTTCCGGCGAGGATGCCAGCGCACGCTCGATTCGCGCCAAGCTGCAGAAGATGGTTGGCGAGGAGAATACCGCGGGCCCGCTCACTGACCAGCAGATCGTGCACCTGTTCCAGGAGCAGGGCATTCAGATCGCCCGCCGCACCGTGGCCAAGTATCGCGACCAGCTCGGCATTCTTCCGGCGCGGATGCGGAAGCGGGTATGACGCTCGTGGCGGAGGCGACGACTCCGCGAACGCAGAGTTCACAGGTGGACGTGAGTCTGCTCATCCCGGCCAAGGACGAGGCCGCGAATCTTCCCGAGTTCGTGCGACTCTGCGCGGAGAGCCTGGGACCGGCGCCGTTCAGTTTCGAGGTCGTCGTAGTGAACGACGGCTCCCGTGATGACACCGCCGCCGTCCTGCGGCAGCTGCAGCAGCAGTACACATTCCTGCAGGTCGTCACCCACCGGCGGCAACGGGGAATCGCCGACGCGCTCCGCTCCGCCGGCGACGCGGCAGCGGGGGACATCTTCGTCTTCTATCCCGCCGACCTGCAGTATCTCCCCGAGGATATTCCCGCGCTGGTAGCGCCGATCCTCGCCAACACGGCGGATATCGTTACCGGGACCAAGCAGGGCAAGTACGAAAAGGCCTTCGTTTCGCGCATCTACAACGGACTCTGCCGGCTGCTTTTCGGCGTGACCGTGACCGATCTGAATTCCGTCAAAGCCTATCGGCGCGAGGTGATGGACGGCGTGCCGATGCGGCCCGACTGGCACCGCTTCATGGTGGTCATCGCCGCCGCGGATGGCTTCCGTCTCACTTCCCAACCCATTCCGCTGTATCCGCGAAGAGCAGGGGTCTCGAAATTTACCTGGCGGCGGATCCCGGTCGGTGTGCTGGACCTGCTCTCGGTCTGGTTTCAGCTCCGCTTCGGCCGGAAACCGATGCTCTTCTTCGGCGTCGCGGGAGCGATCCTCTTTCTGATCGGATTCGTGACAGGCATTGCCGCGCTCATCCTGCGGTTCGGATTCAATTTTGGATTCCGACCCTTCCTGAATCTCGTCGAGACGATGGTCATCAGCGGCATCGCCCTCTTCGGCTTCGGTTTCCTGGGGGAGATGATCGCAGGGATGCGCGAGGAGCAGCGTGAGGCGACGCGAATGGCGGATCGTCGCGCCAGCGAGTCATAGCGGCCACCAACGGTCGAAGATCCGGCGATCAGCGTAGGGAACGGATTGCTTGCCTTGCACCTCATCGCCTGGACTGATACACTCTCCGAAGCTTCCAACCACATTCGACGTCGCATCCCAGTCATCCAGCTTGGTGCGCTGGCGTTCTTCGCTCACCGGGTCCGCCTGCTGAGGAGGCATCGTGAAGACTATCCGCGAGGCGCAACTCTTGATTGCGATCGTCGCTGCACTCGCCGCGTGTGGATCGAGCACCACCGCGCCGCCACCCGGTGGCGGCTCTACGCTCGTTGTCGCCTCTCATACACTCCATATGCAGCTCGGGGCGAGCGGCGCACTGCCAGTGTCGGTGCTCGATCAACACGGCAACCCTGTCTCGCTCAGCGGTGTTTCATTCTCCGTGCACGGTCACCTCGTCGCCGCCGTGAATGGCGGAACCGTGAACGCGCTCGAGCCTGGAGTCGATACCGTCCTGATCCAGCTCGGTACGGATACTGCCTCCATCCAGATCATCGTCGACTTTCCCGCCGGCCTCACGCACCCGCAGGGAACGGTGAAGACGCCCGCGCCGCTTGGCGGCCGTCCATTCGGCGTGGCGGTGAGCGCTGCCGGGAAAGTCCTCGCGACGCAGCTCGACTTCGCTTCGGTGAGCGGAGGCGCGCTTCCGGTCCTGTCGTTCACCGACTCCATCGGCGCGGGATTCATTCCCACGGACGTCACCATCGATGCCGCCGGACAATACGCATACGTGACGAACCAGGGGTCGGACAACGTGGGCGTCATCGATCTCGCGTCGGGCACGCAGATCGACACTGTCCCACTCGGCATCCACCCCTTTCGCGTCCGGCTCACACCCGATGGGTCGACTCTCCTGATCAGTGGATCCGGAGGCCGGCTCTACCTGATGGACGTGGCAACCCGTGCCTTGCGCGACAGCATCGCCGTGAGCCCGTACATCAACGGCATTGCAATCGATCGGCTCGGCACCGTGGCCTACCTAAGCGATCGCGACAACGGAACCATCA
>JBDUEA010000181.1:0-6666 GCA_040002695.1 Gemmatimonadota bacterium
ATTCTTCGATGGCTTCCGTCTCACGTGTCGCAGGTCAGAGTCTCGCTTCGATCGCGGAAGCGCTCGAAAGTGCGCGCGCGGCACTCCAGGGTGACGACGCCCAGCAGGCCTACGAAGGAATTCGCCGGATCATGCGCGCGCTCCAGATCAGCGAGCAGGCGTCCGCGCGTCCCGAGATCATGCAGGCGATCTACGAAGTCGAGGAAGCCGAAGAGATCGAGATGCCCGGAGCGCTAGAGCGCCTGCTCACGGTAATTGCGGCCATCCGAAGCGGGCCCGGCGCCGACCTGCTGCGCATTCTGGTGATCGAGGATGACGCCGCCGTCTCGCTGGCCCTGAGCTCCCGGCTCGCCGGTCCGAATCGCGAGGTGCTGCTGGTCGGGAGTGTGGCCGAGGCGACGCGGGTACTGGCCGAAGAATCGGTATCCCTCATCCTCCTCGACCTGCTGCTGCCGGACGCGGATGGCCGCCACCTGCTGCTTCGGCTCCGCGCCGAACCACGCACGGCGGACTTGCCCGTCATCGTGATCTCAGGAGTCATCGGACCGCTGCCCAAGACGGAATGCTTCGCCCTCGGCGCGGACGCCTACTTCGAAAAGCCCCTCGACCTGGCCGCGCTGGCAGCCGCCGTGAACGCACGCATCGATCGCTCCGCCCAACGGGCACGAGAGAGCCGTCGCGATGGACTGACCGGAATTCCCAATCGTGTCGCGCTGCTCGAGCGTTTCGAACGAATTCAGACCGCGACCGCTCGCGCCTCCGGGCCCGTGGCCATCGCGACGCTCGAACTCGATCACTTCGGATGGGTCGACGACACGTATGGCTCGCAGACGGCGGACGCGGTCATGCGACGCGTCGCGGTGCGAATCTCGATGGCGCTCCGCCCGCGCGGATTCTTTGCCCGCCTCGACGGCTCGCAGTTCGTCGCACTCTTCGCCGGGACCAGCGCCAACGATGCGGGCAAGACGCTCGAGCTGGCCCTTAGTGTCATCCGCCGCGTCGACTTCCGGGCCCACGAATCCGCGCCGCTCCAGGTCACGTTCTCCGCCGGAGTGGCGGAAGTTCCGATCGACGCCACGCTGGATAGCGCGCTCGCGCTCGCCGATCGCGCGCGCCTGCAGGCCCGAAACGCCGGACGCAACCGTGTCGTCCTGGGCGCCACCGGCGGATTCACGCCGGCCCGGCGCATTCTCTTCGCGGAAGATGATCCTGTCATCGTACGTGTGGTGATGCCGCATCTGCGCCGCGAAGGCTTCGAGGTCATCCACTTTCCCGATGGCGCTTCGGCGCTCGCGGCCGCGGTAGAAGTCTCGCCTGCGCTGGTCATCAGCGACATCGACATGCCGGGCCTCGACGGACTCGGGCTGCTCCGCGGCCTTCGCGAGCATGCCGCCACCCGTCACGTCCCCGTCATGATGCTGACCGCGGTGGGCGACGAGAATTGTGTTATCCGTGCCTTCGAGCTGGGCGCGGATGACTACATGATCAAGCCAGTCTCCATGCGCGAGGTCGTCGCGAGGGTTCGTTCGCTGCTTCGGCGGCCGAGCGTCGTGGGGATCCCCCGGGTCGCGTGAGCCGGAGCAGTCGGGTCGCTCGCACTGTTGGTCTCGCCGAACTCGCCGTACCTTTGGCGCATGCCCTCCAATAATCCGGTATCGTATGCGCGCCGTCTCGGACTCTTCTCCGGTACGATGGCGGTCGTTGGTGGAATCATCGGCTCGGGAATTTTCATCAATCCGTCCATCGTGGCGCAGCGGGTCGGCACGGCGAATCTCACGATCTCGGTCTGGGTGCTGGGCGGCGTCATCGCCCTGATCGGCGCCTTCTGCTTCGGGGAGCTGGGTCAGCGGCGACCGAATGCCGGGGGCGGTTACGTGTATCTCCGTGAAGCCTTCGGACCGCTCCCCGCCTTTCTGTACGCCTGGGCGCTGCTGCTCGTGATCGGAACCGGGGCGATTGCCGCCGTCGCCGTCACCTTCGCCAACTATGCACTCGCATTGTTCGGGCTCCCTGAATCGCTGCGGACGCCGCTGGCGTTCGGATCAGTGATTCTCCTCTCGGCGGTCAACTACGTCGGAGTAAAGCCGGGCGCCGTCACCCAGAACATTTTTACAGTATTCAAGCTGGCCGCGCTCTTCGGGCTCATTGCCGTCGGCCTGCTCTGGAGCCTTCCGGCCCCGGTCAATGCGACGCCGGTTTCGGGGCCGCCGGGCGCCTTTGCGCTCGTGCTCGCCGTGGGCGCGGCGCTCGTGCCGGTGCTCTTTTCGTACGGCGGCTGGCAGCAGACGAATTTCATCGCCGAAGAAATCATCGACCCGCGGCGCACGCTTCCCCGCGCGCTCATCCTGGGCGTGAGTCTCGTTGCCGCCGTGTACGTGCTGGCGAACCTGGCCTATCTCCGGACGCTCGGACCCGCCGGCCTCGCTGCGAGCCCGGCGCCCGCCGCCGACTCGATGCGTGCGGTGCTCGGCCCCATCGGCGCCACGTTCATTGCGGCGGGCATCACCGCGTCGACGTTCGGATTCCTGAATCTGGTGATCCTGGTCTCGCCTCGCGTCTACCAGACGATGGCGGCCGATGGTCTCTTCTTCCCTGCCTTCGCCCGGCTCAACCCGACTTTCCGCACGCCGACCACGGCGATCGTCGTGCAGGGGGTCTGGGCGTTGCTGCTCATCCGGCTCGGGACGTATGGCCAGCTGCTGGACTACGTGGTATTCGCCGACTGGATCTTCTTCGGGCTCACCGTTGCCACGCTCTTCGTCTATCGCGCGCGGGAAGCCGGGGGTACGACCGAGGCATCGCCGCCGGGCTCCTTCCTCGTTCCCGGATATCCCGTCACCCCGGTGCTGTTCGTGCTCGCGGCGATCTACGTCGTACTCGGCTCCGTGGCCTCGAACCCCGGGAACGCGATCCGTGGCACGATCATCCTCGTGTCCGGTGTCCCCGTCTTCGCATTCTGGCGCTGGCGCTCACAGCGAGACGCCGCTCGCGCTCACTGACTCGCTTGCGGGCCCGCTGCGTTCGACCCTATTGAACTTGTCGTCGCCGAACGACCCCATCCCCGCTGGTCGCCCAGGTTCTGCATTCACACAGGCGCGCCTCATGAGCGACGTCTATCGATCGAACCCCGTCCCCGGGGGGTTCTTTCTGTTTCGCCGGCTGCCCGCAGCCTCCTCCCGAAGCACCATTCGCATTCCGACCCAGGTGCCGCCGTTCGCCGGCGGCCTCAGCATTCGCTCCTGCAGGCGACACTGGAATCGGCCGCGGACGGCATCCTGGTGGTCGGGCGCGACCGGCGGACGACGAGCTTCAATCGGCAGTTCGTGGGAATGGGGCGCATTCCCGAAGAGATCCTGCTGGCGCGAAACGACGCGGCGGCGATCGCCTGGGTTCTGGATCAGCTGGCGGAGCCCGAGATGTTTCTGGCGAGAGTCAACGATCTCTACGACGACGCCGGTGCGGAGAGCTTCGACGTCATCGCCTGCAAGGACGGGCGGGTGTTCGAGCGATACTCCAAGCCGCAACGGCTCGGCGCCGAGATCGTCGGCCGGGTCTGGAGTTTCCGAGAAGTCAGCGCGCACGGCGGAACCGAAACGATCATGCTGGTTGAAGATGAAATCGCGGTGCGCCGGCTCGCCGCGTTGGTACTTCGGCGATCGGGCTACACCGTGATCGAGGCTCCAAGTGGTGAGGCAGCGCTGCGCTCCGCGCCGGATCACACCGGGCCCGTCCACCTCGTCGTCGAGCTCGATCGCCGTGGCGGCGTACATCGGCAGCGACCGTTCCTGCAGAAACCATTCACTCCCGAGTCGCTGCGCCGGAAGGTGCGTGAGGTTCTTGGCGTACCGACATCGCCGGCCGACTCCTCGGTTCCCGCCGGGAGCCACACAATTCGTCCGACGCCAGCCGAGGTGACCGGGACCGCCTGAGCACTCCCGAGCTTCCGGAGAAATCAGAGAGCGGCGAGCGCCTCGGCCATCGCGCCAGCCGTCGGCCAGCGATCTTCCTTCGCCTTGAGCAGCGCGCGGGCGACGATGCGGGTGAGCAGGGGCGGCAGGTCCGGGCGGATAGCAAGCAGGTCCGGCGCCTCCTGCAGCCGGTGCATCTGGAGGATGGTGGTTTCATTCCCGTGAGTGAACGGCGGCCGGCCGGCGAGACATTCGAAGAGCACGCAACCCAGCGAGTAGATGTCGGTGCGATGGTCGATATCGTCCGACGCTCCCACCTGTTCCGGGCTCATGTAGTGCGAGGTCCCCACCGCGACACCCGAGCGGGTCAGCCGATCGCTGCCGGAGAGTGCAACTGCTCGCGCAATACCGAAATCCAGCAGTACGGCCCCGGCTGTCCCGCAGACGATATTCTCCGGCTTCACATCGCGATGAATGACATGCCGCTCGTGCGCGTGCTCGAGCGCGAGGAGGAGGTCCCGCGCCAGTGCGATCGTCCGGTCGACCGGGAGCGGGCCGCTGGCGAGGGCCTGCTTGAGCGTCGGCCCCTCGATGTAGGGCATGACATAGTAGACCAGCCAGTCGCGTTCACCCGAGGTCAGCAGCCGACCGATGTTGGGGTGATCGAGTCGCGCGATGAGTCCGATTTCACGGAGGAATCGGTCGGCTGCGATGCTCACCAGCAGTTCGGGCCGCAGAATCTTGAGCGCGACGGTCGTCCCGTCGGCCTGATGCGCCAGATAGACGCGTGCCGCACCCCCACGGCCGATCTCCCGATCGACGGTGTACAGGTCTCCGAGCGCCTGGCGCACCAGGGGCAGCAGATCGCGGGCGATAGTTTCCTCGAGGTACCGCGGGGCCTTCGGACTCCTCAGCGCACCCGCCAAAGATAGCCATGCATCAACGCCACAGCCCGGCCAGCCTCGTTCCCAGTGCGATAATCGCCAGCAGCAGGCCGAGGCCCGCTGCGATCCGCCCCCAGCGAAATCGTCTGAGTCCGGTTGGTGGGAGCGGTTCGTGAGAACTGGCGAGAGCACCAGAGAGTGAAGCTGCGCTGGGGTATCGATCCTCGGGATCCGGTGCCAGCAGCCGTTCGATGATCAGCTGAAGCCGGGCAGTCACATCGGAGCGGGAAGCGCGAAGCGACGGTGGACCATGCCGCCCGGTGCCGCGGCGTGTCCCCGTGAACGGGGGAGTCCCGGCGAGCATTTCATGCAGCACGCAGCCGAGGCTGAAGAGGTCGGTTCGACCGTCGATGGAGCGCGATCCGGATAGCTGCTCCGGGCTCAGGTATCCCGCAGCAGCGCCGTCGATTCGGGAGGCGGTGAAATCGCCGCCGGTGAGTTCGTTGATGGCAGCGGCGATTCCGATGTCGGTCAGACAGGCGTGCGGTTGAGTCAGGAAAATATGTTCGGGGCTGAGGGCGCCATGCAGGACGTTTCTGCCATGGGCGTAGCTGAGCGCATCGCACATTTCGTGGGCGATGCGCAGCACGGTCTCGATCGGCAACGGGCCGGAACGGCGGAGCCGATCGCGGAGCGACTCTGCATCCACGAAGCGGGTGACGCAGAGCAGGAGTGGAGCCTGCGCCGAATCCGGGACGTCCGCGGAAATTTCCTCGCCGCCGAGCACCGCCACCAGTCCCGAATGCTCGAGCCTGCGCAAGGAAGCGAGCGAGCGAAGGAACGCCGGTGTGCCTTTCTCGCGGACCGCAGCGGGCTCGATCAAGCGGAGTGCGACCGCAGCTCCGCCCGCGGTTTCCTGCGCAAGGTATACGATCGAAGGCGTCGAGCGTCCGAGCTCGCGCGCGACGATGTAGCGGTGCCGCACGGCATCCTGAACCGTGGCCAGACGCGCGTCTTCGATGGTTCCTCCAAGTTTCGCAGCAGAAACCGCAAAGCTGTCGCGCGGACCGATCAGCCGCAAGATCCGCCCGGCACGCAAAAGCACGAGGGGCTCCGGCGACGGAGCCCCTCGGCAGACGGATCCAGCGTGGTAGTGCGTGTGGGTCAGGCCTTGAGCAGATGTACGCTTCCGTTCACGGTCTTCAATATCAGGCGGCGACCTCCACCACCGAAAGTTCCGCTGATATGGCGCGGGCTCATCTTACCCTGCATCGTCACCGGAAATTCGGTCTCGATGCTGCCATTCACCGTTTCGGCCTCGAAGTCGGCGCCGGCGGTCGCGGGCAGCGTGAGAGTGACACTGCCGTTCACAGTACTGAATTCCATCTCGTCTTTCCAGTCGGCCCGTCCCATCTTCGCGATGATGGAGCCGTTCACCGTCGTCGCCTGCACGGCGCCAGCCGTCGCCACCGAGACGCCGCCGTTGACGGTGTAGGCCTCGGCGTCGCTCGTAAGCCCATCCGCGTTGACGCTGCCATTGACGGTACGCCCGATGAACCTCACGCCGGCTGGAACCTTCACCACGAATTCGACCTCGACGTCGTTGTTGCGCGTCTCGCTGTGGCCGGCGGAGCCGGCAGCGCAGTCGTTCACGCGCCCCGACCGACCGGTCGGATATACGGCGCAGATCGTCACGCCATCGTCTCCCGGGACGACTTCGATCTTGACCTCCTCGGGATCACTGTGCTTCGCGCGCTTCGTTGCGACGACGACGACTTCATTGCCGGAGGCGGCGCTCGCCCGGATTGCGCCGTTGATACCCTTGATCTCGATCGCCTTTCCGGCGGCGATCTTGCCATGCCAGTTGAATTCAT
>JBDUEA010000182.1:0-6617 GCA_040002695.1 Gemmatimonadota bacterium
TAGTGAGAAAGGTGCCGGCGGTGGTGGAGTTCAAGTACTGATCGGGAAGCGGGAAGCGGGAAGCGGGAAGCGGGAAGCGGGAAGCGGGAAGCGGGAAGCGGGCGCGAAGGTCGCCGATCTGCGCCGTTAATCCACTGGTTCCTTCCCCTCCGCGCTCTCCGCGTCTCCGCGGTGAGGTTCTTACGACCCTCGGCGGAGCCTGCCAGGGCTAGTCGAGCGCGGCGCCGTTGGTCTGAATAATTTCTGAATAGAATTTCGCGCTGTCCTTGAGCGTGCGCTCCTGCGTCTCGTAGTCGACGTGGATGATGCCGAAACGCTTCGAGTAGCCCAGGCTCCACTCGAAGTTGTCGAGCAGGGACCAGGCGAAGTAGCCGCGGAGATCGACGCCCTCCGCGATGGCCTGTCGAGCCGCGCGCAGATGCTCGCGATAGTACTCGACTCGCAGCGGATCCTGGACCCGGCCGTTGATCGCCTTTGGTGCGTCGTAGAATGCGGCACCGTTCTCCGTGACGTAGAGCGGAATGTCACCGTAACGTTCCTTGACCCACAGGAGCGTGCGCAGCAGGGCGGGGGGGTAAACCTCCCATCCGGTTTGGGTGATCGTGTGCTGGGGCTGTCGGACTCCGGACGCCCGGACCGGGAGCGCAGTCGGATCGTTCCGCGTGACACTCCGCGTGTAGTAGTTGATGCCGAGGAAGTCGATTGGCTGGCGGATCAGGGCCATGTCCTCATCGCCGAACTCGGGCCATGCCATGCCGAAGATTTCGCGGAGCTCATGGGGATAGGTCCCATGGAATACGGGATCGAGATACTGCCGGTTCATGTAGGCATCAGCGCGGCGCACCGCGGCGAGATCTTCCGCTTCGTCGGACGCCGGATACTTGGGCTCCAGGTTGACCACCAGTCCGACCTGCTTCGCGCCCTCGGCGCGACAGGCCTGGACCGCGGTCCCATGTGCCCGCAGCAGCTGGTGCGAGACGAGCGGCGTCTCGAAGAGATTGCGGTGGCCGGGTGCAAGTGGTCCATGGAGGTAGCCGCCGTCCGCGACGACCCAGGGTTCGTTGAGCGTCGTCCAGAGCGGTACGCGGTCCCCGAAGGCACGGACACAGACGGTCGCATAGTCGGCGAACCAGTCCGCGATGTCGGGATTGAGCCAGCCGCCCCGGTCGTCGAGAGCCGCGGGGAGATCCCAATGGTAGAGCGTCACTGTGGGCTGAATGCCCCTGGCCAGCAGCGAATCGATGAGCCGGTCGTAGAATCCGAGGCCGCCTGCATTGACGACGCCCCTGCCGGCGGGAAGAATGCGGCTCCAGGAAATGCTGAACCGGTAGGCGTTGAGCCCAAGCTGCCCCATCAGGGCGACGTCGCCGGCGTAGCGGCGGTAGTGATCACATGCGATGTCGCCGGTTTCGCCGGCGGCGGTACGTCCGGGGGAATGAACGAATCGGTGCCAGATGCTGGGGCCGGCGCCGTCGGCGAGGGGAGAACCCTCGATCTGGTAGGCGGACGTGGCCGCGCCCCACAGGAAACCGGCGGGAAATCCAGTCTGATCGTTCATCCAGTCCTAACACTCATTGGGAAAGTCGGCTTGGCATGGCGCGCGTCCGGCTCGAGAAGCTGAGGAAGATATACCAGGACGGCCCCCGAAGCCGCGTCGCGGTGCACGACGTGGAACTCGATGTGGCAGATGGGGAATTCGTGGTGCTGGTCGGTCCTTCAGGGTGCGGGAAGAGCACGACACTGCGGATGATCGCCGGGCTGGAATCGATTTCGGGGGGCCGCCTGCTGATCGGCGACCGGGTGATGAACGATGTGCCTCCGAAGGACCGTGATATCGCGATGGTGTTTCAGAGCTATGCGCTCTATCCGCATATGACGGCCTTTGACAATATGGCATTCGCACTGCGGCTCCGCGATCGGCCGCTCGCCGAGATCACCAAGCGGGTCGAGGACGCCGCGACGCTCCTTGGCATCAGTGAGCTGCTGCAGCGGAAGCCGCGCCAGATGTCCGGTGGCGAGCGGCAGCGCATCGCCCTGGGGCGTGCCATCGTCCGCCAGCCGCAAGTCTTTCTCTTCGACGAACCGCTCTCCAATCTCGACGCGA
The DNA here is from genome assembly GCA_040002695.1 of Gemmatimonadota bacterium. Classification (GTDB taxonomy): domain Bacteria; phylum Gemmatimonadota; class Gemmatimonadetes; order Gemmatimonadales; family GWC2-71-9; genus JBDUEA01. The sequence goes on from JBDUEA010000182.1 coordinate 2,105, forward strand.
AGCTGCGGGTGCAGATGCGCCGGGAGATCGCCCGCCTGCACCGGCAGCTCGGTACCACCATGATCTACGTCACCCACGACCAGGTCGAGGCGATGACGCTGGGGGACCGGATCGTCGTCCTGCGTGACGGCCGGGTGCAGCAGATCGCCGATCCGGGCGAGCTGTACGCGACTCCGCGGAACGCGTTCGTCGCCAGCTTCATCGGCACGCCGCCGATGAATCTCATCAAGGGTGCCATCGAACCCGGCACGCCGGCGATTTTCCGGAGCAGCGACGGGCTCAGCCTGCTGCCGCTGCCCGGCCTTCCGGTGGATCGCCTCACCGCGATCGCCGGCCGGCCGCTGATCCTTGGCGTCCGTCCGGAGGACGTGCACCCAGCCACCGACGGCGGCCTCGTGGTGCGCGTCGACCTGGTCGAGCCGCTCGGAAATGAAATCCTGGTGTACGCGAGCCTGGGGGAGACGGAGCTGATCGCGCGGGCGGCGCCGGGCCAGGCTCCGTCGGCTGCAAGCAGCATCCGGCTGCAACCGGATACGGCGCGTCTGCATTTCTTCGACGCCGAGAGCGGACAGCGCATCGAGGTGTGAGCCAGCAGCACGTGACGGGGCGCTTCAACCTGAGGTGACATCAAGGGACGAACATTCGACAGCCGGATATCACTACAGCCCTTCCGGGAACACCTTGCGCCGTAGAAATACGGTAGTTGGCGGGGGACAATTCCGGTTGGCGCGGATGTGGTGCGGCGATGCATCCGCTCGTCTCCAAGTCGCTTCACCGCTGGGATGATAGGGTGAAGCTTTTGCTTTCTCAAACTCTGGAGCGATACATGGCTCGTCGGTTCAATCTCCTTTTCGCTTTGCCGGTCGCGGCGGTCGTAGCGCTCGCCGGCTGCAGCAATAGCACACCTACCGCACCCGCGCCCAATCCGAACGTGACCATCGTGCAAGGCGCCTCACTGCTCACTACGACCGCCTTCGATCCGAACCCCTTCACCATCAGCCTCGCAGCGGGCGGCTCAGTCACCTGGCGCATGGATGACAACGGCGTGCCTGCACATACCGTCACGAGCGATCAGGGCGCGCCGGCGGCATTCAACAGCGGACACCTGGCCGAGGGCGCGTCGTTCACCCACGTCTTCACGGTGGCGGGCACTTACAATTATCACTGCAGCATCCATTCCAACATGATGGGGACGATTACCGTCACGCCGTAGCCGAGCGCCTTAGCGTCCTCTGAGAACAGTCGGGGGACGCGGGCCGGCGGCCGCAGGTTGAAGGTCTCTCCGGCACTCGAGGAAGAATTCGGTCAAGCACTGCCGGCCCCAGCCCGACTCCCGCTAGTTTCCTCCGCCATGCCCGAACTTCCCGAAGTCGAAACGATCGTCCGCCAGATCCGGCCCCTCCTTCTCGGGCATCGCATCGAGCGCGCGGCACTCTCCCACATCGACGTCCTCCGCGGCGTCACGCGTCCCAGGCTCCTCAAGGCGCTCACCGGTGCCACGATTCGTGACGTCACGCGTCGTGCCAAGCATGCGGTCCTGAGATTCGACGAGTACCGGCTCGTCGTGCAGCCGGGAATGACGGGCGCATTGCTGGTTCCCGACCATCAGCTCTCGGCGGACGAGGCGAAATACGCCGTGCTGCGCGCCACCCTCGATGATGGCCGACTTCTCGTGTATCGGGACGTGAGGAGACTGGGAACCATTCTGCTGCTCGACGACCGCGGCTGGGAACGCTACAGCAAGGCGATCGGCCCGGAACCACTCGACCCGGCATTCACGGCGGAGAGAATGCGTGCGGCGTTTGGCGGGACAAGGCAGGCGATCAAGAAGGCGCTGATGGACCAGCGCCTGATTGCAGGGGTCGGAAACATCTACGCGAACGAGGCGCTCTTCGCCGCCGGGATCGATCCCTCCCGCGCGAGCAACACCCTTTCGGCCGACGAGTTCGTTCGCCTGCACCGCGAGGTCGTGCGAATCCTTCAGGCGGCGATCGCCTCGAACGGCACGACCTTCCGAGACTATCGAACAGGAACCGGCGAGCGCGGCAACTTCCAGCTCGAACTCTTCGTCTACGGCCGCGAGGGTGAACCCTGCCGCGTCTGCGGCACACGGCTCGCGGGCACGCACGAAATCGACGCGCGAATCACAGTCTTCTGTTTTCGCTGTCAGAAGTAGGCCGTGCCGAACTGCACGCCGAGTGCATGAGCCATTGACCGTTAGCCGATGAACCCACTTTCAACTTTCAACTTTCAACTTTCAACTCGTAACTCGTCACCCAGCACTTAGTACTCAGTACTCAGCACTCACCCCCCACTACTCAGCACTCGCCTACCTACCCCTGCCCCGCCGAGTTATTCTACAGGTGCAACCAATTCCGTACGCCATCCGGACCTCACTTTCGTAATACCTCCGAGTCGATGAGCATTCCTCGATCCACGCGCGGCGCCTCGCGCCGGCTGACGGCCCTCGCCTTGCCCGCGACGGACCTCACTGCGCTCAAGCAACGGGTGACCGCGCTCGCCGAGAATCGTCCTGGCGTCTATCGGATGATCGATCCGCTGGGCCGCGTCGTGTATGTGGGCAAGGCCAAGCAGGTCCGCACCCGTCTGCTGAGCTATTTCCGCGCGAAATATCCTGAGGACAAGGCGAGCCGGATTCTCTACGCTTCGGCGACCATCGAGTGGGACTACGTTCACAGCGAATTTGCCGCCTACCTCGGCGAGCTGCGGCAGATCGCCCGACTGCGTCCGGCGCTCAATTACCACATGAATCGGGCGCGGCGCACCGTGTTCATCAAGGTTTCCGCCGGGCCGGCGCCGCGCATCTCGAGCGGCCCCGCAACCGGAAGCGAGGATGCGCGCTGGTACGGTCCGTTCGTCTCGGGGGCGCGGGTGGATGAGGGGATCCGCACGCTCAACGACCTTCTTGGCTTGAGGGACTGCGCGCCGAAGATGCCGATCGTATTTGCAGGACAGGCGGACCTCTTCGACCAGGTTCGCCGCGCGGCCTGCATGCGCCATGATTTCGGCTTCTGCAGTGGTCCGTGCGCTGGATTTGTCGCGGAGATGGACTATCGGCGCAAGGTGGAGACCGCGATCGCCTTTCTCGAGGGGCGCACCATTCATCCGATCGACCGCATTGTCCTGGAGATGCAGCGGAATGCGGAGGAAACGGCGTTCGAGCGAGCCACCAAATGGAGGGAACGGTTCGAACAACTTGAGTGGCTTCTCGCGGCGACGACGCGGGCGCGCTCGGCGGTGGAGACGTTGAGCTTCGTGTATCGCGATCCGGGTGTCTTCGGCGACGACCGGGCCTACCTGATCCGGCGGGGAGTCGTCCGGGCGACCTATCCTTTCCCCACGACGCCCCTCGAGCGTGAGGCTTTCTGCGGAGTGGTCCGCGATGAGCTCGCGAAGCCGGCGCCCGAGCCTGGGCCCCTTCCGTATCGGCACCTCGACGAGATTCTGCTGGTGATGGCGTGGTTCAGGAAGCATCCGGACGCGTTTCGCCGGACAACGTCGTACGAGGAATGGTTGAACTGAGAACACGTGGGAGAGTGCGAGGCAATGTGCCGTGGCGGCACTCGCAGACCTGGCGAGGGATCGACCCAGATTTCATGGGTCGGCCTGGTCGAGCCGATTTCAAGTCTGACGCAACGACCCGCTGAGATTCTTGACCAAAGTGGAGACTCCGGAACGATCCAGCGTTCCGGAGTCTTTTTCGTGATGTGAGTGTTCGGCGGTGGCGGGGTACGGCTCGGGTTGGGGGGATGACGACCGAGCGGGGAAACCGGCCGATATTCCCCAATCAGGGGGCGGAGGCCTCTCGGGCTGCTCCTGGGTTTGAACGGGTGCTGCCTCGCCGAATGATCTCGACGCGCGGATGTGGGATGCGGGAAAGCGATGCCGGCGGCTCGATCCGGAGATCCGATATTCCCCAATCGGGGGCGGAGGCCTCTCGCACCGTTCCCGAGGTTTAGAGTGGTACTGCCTCGCCGAATGATCCCGACGCGTGGATGTAGGATGAGGAAAAGCGCTGCCGGCGGCTCGATCCGGAGATCCGATATTCCCCAATCAGAGGGCGGAGGCCTCTCGGGCTCCTCCTTCTGTTGTGGTCTGCCGCCGTGCCGCGCGCTCGCGGCGGTTCGATGAGTGCTGCGACAGCACGATGGTATTGAACCGACGCGAGGGCCCGATATTCCCTCAATTAGGGGGCGGAGGCCTCCCGGGCTGCTACCGAGATTGAAAGGGCGTCGGCTCGCCGAGTGATCGCGGCGCGTGTATACGGGATGCCGGAGTGTGGTGCCGACGGCTCCATCCCCGGGTCCGACAATCCCGCAACGGGGGGCGGAGGCCTCAGCGCTGTTCCTGAGTTTGAACGGGTGCTGGCTCGCTGAATGATCTCGACGCGTGGATGTAGGATGCGGGAGAGCGATGCCGGCGGCTCGATCCGGAGAGCCGATATTCCCCAATCAGGGGGCGGAGGCCTCTCCGGCTGCTCCTGGAGTTGGCA
>JBDUEA010000183.1:0-6602 GCA_040002695.1 Gemmatimonadota bacterium
GCACTCCCATTCAGTCCCATATGACCGATCTCGAGCGATTCTTCCGCCGCCTGGTCGACAACCTGATCGCAATCGACCCCGCGCGGCTGCACCGGCCTCTCACACTCGGCGAGCTGTCAGACAGCGTGGTGCCGTACCGGACCAACCGCCGCTCGCTTTCAATCGATACGAACGAAGACTACGACATGCTCCTCCTTCGCCTGGCATCGGGCGAGGGAGGTTTCCTGCGTATGAGCTCCGAGGGTGTGCGTGCGCAGTTCCAGGGCGAGGCGACGAGTCACCACCCGAACTTGGGATTGCTGAGGGAACTGGCGGGGGCGGAGTTCGTGCTGGGAACGCAACCGCTGGCACACGCTCTAGGGCCGGACCCGATGCTGGCGTATGCGCCGCCGGAGGAGGAAGAGGTGGAGATGGCCGAGGCGGGGGGAGCGGACGAGGCGGAGGAGATATCGCTGGATGCGCTCAGGAAGCCGAGCTTCGCGCCGGAAACTCCGATGCTGCATTGGCCACCGGATCAGCGGGCCAGTTTGCCGGCGATTTCCCGGGAGATTCCGCGCGAAGTGAATCGCCCGGCAGAGGCCACGCGGCAAACATCGGGCGAGTCGGCGCGCATCGGGGGAATCCGTTGCGGTTTCTGCGGTGGCGGACTCCCGGCGAATCGAGCCGTCAATTTCTGTCCCCACTGCGGTCAGAACCAGACCTTCACCCGATGCCCGGAGTGCCAGAGTGAACTCGAACTGGGATGGCGGCACTGCATCAGGTGCGGACATATGGTGGGGGAGTAGAGGGCGGAGAAGGCGGAGAAGGTAGAAGGCGGACGGGGAGCAGGGGGCGCGATTCAGATGGTGCCGAGCATCTCACCTTTGCTGCTCCGCGATCTCCTCGGCGTTCTCTGCGCCTCTGTGTTTCATCCAAGAGCGGGGAGATCAGGGTTAATCCTATGCACCCTAACGCGGCGCTCATCGAGAAATTCTACGCCGCGTTCGCTCGACGGGACGGGCGCATGATGGCCGGATGCTATGCGCCGAACGCCTCCTTCAGCGATCCCGCGTTCGGCGAACTGCACGGACCTCGTATCGGCATGATGTGGCGCATGCTCTGCGAGCGCGGAACCGACCTCCGAGTCTCCGCCTCGGATATCCTCGCGGACGACCAGACCGGAGTCGCGCACTGGGAGGCGCACTACACCTTCAGCGCGACCGGACGCGCGGTGCATAACGTGGTCAACGCCTCTTTTGCTTTTGCCGAGGGCCGCATCGTCGCGCACCTCGACTCCTTCGATTTCTATCGCTGGGCGCGGCAGGCGCTCGGCATCAAGGGCGTGCTGCTCGGGTGGGCTCCGCCGGTGCAGCGTTCCATCCGCGAGCAGGCGACGCGCGCACTCGACGGGTACAGCGAGAAGCATGTATCCGGATCGACGCAGCAGATCTGATCGCACCATCCCGGACATTTTCTCCGCACTCTCCGATCAATCGAGATCACACTCGTGAGCACGCCCGTGAAGACGCACCGCATCGCTCTCATTCCCGGAGATGGCATCGGACCGGAGGTCATCGCCGCGGGCTTCGAAGTGATCGAGGCCGCCGCACGACTCGAGGGCATCCGCCTCGACACCGAGACGCTGCCCTACTCCGCCGAACATTACCTGCGAACCGGAGAGACTTTGCCGGAGGCTGCGTTCGCTCATCTCCGGGATGATGTGGACGCGATCTTCGTCGGCGCCCTCGGTGACCCGCGGGTGCCGGGGAACGAGCACGCGCGCGACATCCTGCTCGGTCTCCGTTTCCGTCTCGACCTGTTCATCAACTTCCGCCCGGTGCAGCTGCTGCATCCGCGACTCACGCCGCTCAGGGGCGACAAACCCATCGACTTCGTGATCTTCCGGGAAAACACCGAAGGACAGTACCAGGGCTTCGGGCGCGCGGAAAACGAAGGAACACCCGACGAGCGACAGATCTCCGAGGAGATTCACTCGCGCAAAGGCGTCACCCGCATCATCACCGCGGCCTTCGAGTGGGCGCGCATGCACGGCAAAACCCGCATCACGATGAGCGACAAATCGAACGCCGTGCCGTGGCAGCGGATCTGGGGAAAGATCTTCACCGAGGTCGGCGCCGGATATCCCGACATCCAGCGCGAGCATCGCTACGTCGATGCGCTGGCGCTCGAGCTGGTGCGTGAGCCCGAGAGGTTTCAGGTCATCGTCGCCAACAATCTCTATGGAGATATTCTCTCTGATCTCGGTGCCGGTCTCGTGGGGGGGCTCGGCATCGCCGCGAGCGCCAACCTCAATCCGGCCCGTGCAGGACTCTACGAGCCAGTCCACGGCTCGGCACCTCCGCTCGCCGGCAAGAACGTCGCGAATCCGATGGCGACCGTACTCACCGGCGCGCTGATGCTCGAAGCTCTTGGCGCCCCTGCGGCGGCGAGACGCCTCGAGACCGCAGTACGAACAATTCTCGCGGATGGACCGACGACGCCGGACATCGGAGGCACTTCGGGGACAATCGAAGTCGCAAAGGCGCTGGGCGCGGCCGTAGCATCCCGATGAGTGAGAGCATGACCATTGTGAGCGAGTCTGCCGCACTTGGCGAACTGCTCACTGCGGTTCGGCTCGCGGCTCCCGAGGCCGTAATCGAGATCGAGGGTCAGGCCGTGACGCCAGGAGACCGGTTCTCTAAACTGATGCTCGGCATGCATAACCACTTTCGCAATGATGCCCGGGAGGCCGGCGCAGCCGGGACGGCGTTGCTCAAGCGAGTACTAGCGGTGCAACTCGCCGGTGGCGTCGTCGCGGAGCCGTCACTGAGACAGGAAGCGTGGATGCAGCGCGCCGTCGCCGCTGCCACCCAATCCTTAGATGGCATGCTCTTCGACGGCCGTGTGCTGCGAGCGAGCGACGGCACAGCACTGCTCGGTCCCGGCATGGACTCGCGCGGGTTGAGCAAGCCTGGCTCGTAGAGCAGGTGACGCCAGCTGCAAAGGAGAGTACCAATGGCTGTTTGCGCGTTCTGCAATACCAGGATTGTTTTCGGCGGGCGCCGAGTGGGCGAGCAGGTCTTCTGCAATGCCCACTGCCTGCTCAACGGGCGCGCCCAGATGGTCGTCACCGATCAGGCCAGCGTGGTGGACCTTCGTGAAGCGGTCCGCGAGCTTCGCGATGCGCTGCTGGTGCTTGCGGAGGAAGTCGAACAGCAACAGACGACGATCGGAGAGACTGCCGAGCGTCTCGATTTCGCGGAGCGAGCCCTGGCGCAGATTCGGAATGCCACGCTGCCAGAGCCTCCAGCCAGCTAGATCCGCGCATTCACGGTAGTTCAGGGGAAAACTCGAAAGCCCGAAAACCCGAAAGACTAGCGGCATCCGCGTGGCGAGGCCCCAACACTGTCATCCCGAGCGTAGCGAGGGATCTCAAATGTTGCCGGAGTCGTAAACTGGGGTCAGCATACCGTCTACGCCGAGCGCCGCAACTGCAATTACAGCCGCGAAATCCCGAAAGCGCGAAAACCTGAAGGAACAAGACAGGACTTTGGTCGTTCTCCTCGTGGTTTCGTCATCTGCGCCATCTGCGCCATCTGCGCCATCTGCGGATCAATGTGAGCGCGCACCTCACACCACTCCTGGTCCAGGTACTCGCAGACTCCTGTCGACGAAAGCGGTGTAGCAGCACTCAGCACTCATCACTCACCACCCGGCCCTCTCATGACCCCGCTTCTCATCACCGCCGCCTCGATTCTCTGCTCCATGTTGCTATGGGGCCTCTTCACCGGACGCTGGAGTACTGAGGCAAGACGAACCCGTCGCCAAATCAAGGACCAGGCGGCGATTCATCCGCTCATGAACATCCCCGTGCCCTGGGCATTCATGCTGGTCTACCTGATCGGCGTCGGCCTGCAGTTTCTGCTTCCGCTCGAGCTCCCCTTCCTCGACCACGAATGGCGCTACCGCATGCTCGGGCTCATCCCCATTCTCCTCGGCGTGCTGTCGGCCTTCTCTGCCCTCGGGCTGTTCAAGCGTTCCCACACGACCACGGTACCGTTCGAGACACCCTCCACCTTCGTGACCATGGGACCGTACCGGTTCTCCCGCAATCCAATGTACGTGGGACTGACGCTGATCTACCTCGGCGTGGCGGTCACGCAGGCACGGCTCTGGCCCGTGATCATCCTGCCTCTGCTGTTCGCCTACATCGACGGGCTGGTGATCCCGCGCGAAGAAGCCAACCTGCTGTCGACTTTCGGTGAGGGCTACGAGCAGTACCGTAGCCGTGTGCGGCGCTGGCTCTAAAGATCTCGCCTCTTCCTCCAACTCTTTCTGCGGCTAATTTCCTCCGGCACTCTCCCCTCTCAACCACCGCTCCCGCCGGAGGTCCCCCTGACCACTCACAATGCTATCCGCGTCGTGGTTGCCGGTCTCGCCGCCCTGACGTCCGGCTGCCAGCGCCCGGCTCCCTACGCGACGATCCAGATCGAAGGACGCAATTATGCCTTCGGCATGCCGCGCACGGCGGCGCCCGGGCTCACCGCCTTCCGGTTCGTCAACGCGGGCACCGTACGGCACGAGTTTCAGCTCTTTCGATTCACCAAGGGTATCTCCGCCGACTCCGCCTCGCGCCTCCTCGCCGCGGACAACGTCTCGGACTCGGCCGCCGAGATGCAGGGAGGCGTCCTCGTGGCCGGCCCCGGCGAGACAGTCCGGCAACAGCTCCTCGATTCGCTGAAAGCGGGAGACGTGTACGGCATCGCCTGTGAATTCCGCGATAGTGCCGGAGCGCCCAAGCACTCCCGGCTCGGCATGTTCGCGGTGATGCGGGTGGAATGATCGAGCAGGCACGCGGCTGAAGCCGCTGCTCGGCAATGCGTCGCATTCGCGATGCTACTGGCAGCGGTCTTCTTGTCCGTGCGAAGGAATCTCGATCCGTGGCGCAAGCCACGGATCGCCGAGCCGCGATTTCAATCGCGCCGACAGGTTCTCGGCCGCCCTCCAGGGAATGCATTTCACCCGATCTCGAATGAAGACAATGCCAACCGATCGCGTGACCATCCGACGACTCGACGCGAACGATGCGCGCACCACTATCCCCGCTCTCTCCGCGGTGCTCATCGACTGCGTCGAAGGCGGCGCCTCCGTCGGCTTCATGCACCCGATGACCGCAGACAAAGCGACCCGCTTCTGGACGATGGTGGCAGACGGTGTGAGCCGGGGAGACCGCCTGCTGCTCGTCGCCCACGACAACGATGGACAGATCCTCGGCACTGTGCAGCTCATCCTGGCGCTCCCGGAGAACCAGCCGCACCGGGCCGATCTCGCCAAGATGCTGGTTTCCCGCCGCGCCCGAAGGCAGGGCGTCGCGGCTCGGCTTCTCGCGGCTGCCGAGTCGGCCGGCCTCGACGAAGGGAAATCGCTGCTCGTGCTCGATGCGGTGACTGATGGAGACGCCGCGCGGCTCTACGCCCGGTCCGGGTGGCAGCGCGTCGGAGACGTCCCCAACTTCGCGCTCATGCCCGACGGCCCGTTCTGCTCGACGACGTACTTCTACAAAAGCCTAACGCGATGAGCGCACCGGCCATTCATCTCGACCTTCTTCCCGGCCCTTTGGCACTCCTGCGCCTGTCGCCGACAACTCCGATACCGCCCTGGACCGCTGCCGCGCAGAATTTTCTTACGATTAGCCGTACACCGACGGAGCTCTCGATCGTAGCGGACGCGAGGGTCGTCCCCGCCGACGTTGCCGCCGAGCGAGATTACTGCGCCTTTCGTGTGCGTGGACCGATGCCGCTGCACCTGGTCGGTGTGATGGCGGCGCTTGCGGTGCCACTCGCGGAAGCGGCGGTCCCGATCTTCGTCATCGCGACGTATGACACCGACTATCTGCTCGTGAAAGCCGCGGACCTCGAGCACGCACGGCAGGCGCTGGAGCGGGCGGGGCACCTGGTTTTTGAAATAGAGGGGGCCGCGGATGAATGCGGAAACAGAATGACAACTGCCTGATTGACCACAGACGCTCGGTGAACTGAAAGGTGTGGTGACTGTCCTGGGAGGTGGTCCCCGCGAATGGTTGGACGCCCTCGGCAAGTGCCACCGGCAGGGCCGCTGCGTTGCCGCTCCGCCCGCACTTTTCGGTGGAGCTGCCATTCTTCATGTACGAACGCGGCGGCCGGGTACCGATGCCGGTCACCGTGAGCGAGCGGACGCGGGTCGGATGTCCAATACTCGGAATGCGTGATGCCTGGGTCGTGACCGTGGGCATTCCCGGAGCGCCCGCGACGGTCTGGGTGGACGCCACGAAGCGCGCCGTCCTGCGCGTTCGTTACGACATTGCCGCGCGTGCCATGAGTTTCACCGACGACCGGGTGACGCCGCTCTGACCGGGGATACCTTCCGGATTAACCGACCGCGTCTGTACGACGGCCGAGCATCCAGCGACCCGGCCCGTACGCCGCGATCATGAGAAGTCCGCCCATCATCCCGAGGTTCTTGAAGAATTCGGTCTGGCTCATTCCAGCCCTGGCCGCGGTCAGGTTCCAGAAGTCGTGCAGCCGGATGCTGACGATGCCGAGGTACACGAACATGATCGCGGCGGCCTGACGCGCGCGGTAGCC
>JBDUEA010000184.1:0-6594 GCA_040002695.1 Gemmatimonadota bacterium
TTGCACCAGACGACACCTTCATCCTTCGTCTTTTAGCTTTCAACCCGCAACTCGTAACCCGTCACTCAGCACTCAGTACTCAGTACTCAGTACTCAGTACTCAGCACTCAGCACTCAGCACTCAGCACTCAGTACCCCTACCACGGCTTCCACCACTTCCTGTCCGTCTTCGCCTCCGGCCGCTCGGGCTCCGGGAGATAGCCGCTCGGCAGCGGAATCTCCGATGTGGGCCGGATCCGGGTGTCGATGTCCTGGAGGTCGGCGGTGAGTTCCTCGGCGGTCTTGTAGCGATCGTCGGGATGCTTGGCGAGGCAGCGGAGGATGATCCGTTCGATTCGCTTGGAAAGCTCGGGCCGGCGCATGCGGGGTGGTTCAGGCGGTGCCTCGACATGCAACCGGGCCAGCTCATACCAGTCGCGGGAGCGGAAGGGCAGGTCTCCCGTCGCCGCGCGGTACATCGTGATGCCGAGCGAGTAGATGTCGGTCCGGCCGTCAATCGGCCGACCTTGCGCCTGTTCCGGCGAGATGTAGTGCGGGGTGCCGATCGTCATCATGAAGCCGGTCGCCGCGACGTATCCGCTCACCGCGCGGGCGATGCCGAAATCCGTCAGCACGGCCAGATCGTGCGCTCCGAGAAGGACGTTGTCGGGCTTGATGTCGCGGTGGATGACGTTGCGTCCATGGGCAAAGGCGAGCGCGCGACTCACGCCGAGGCTGATGGCGACCAGAGATTTTTCCTCGAGGTGGCCGGAGGCCGCGAGCCGAGTGGCGAGCGTCTCGGGATACAGGTCCATCGCGAAGAAGACGAACCCCCGGTCGCTGCCGATCTCCTCGATGTGGACGATGTTGGGGTGGGCGAGTCCGGCGGCGACGACGGACTCCTGGCGAAACCGGCTCTCGAAGGCGGGGTCTGTGGCGTACCGGGGTTTCAAGACTTTGACGGCGAACGACTTGCCGTCCTCCCGCCGGGCTTCGTACACCCAGGCGAATCCGCCCTGACCGAGCAATCGGTCGAGGGTATAGGCGCCAAGAACCTGTCCGGGAGAGGGGGCGTCCGCCGACATCGGGGGTTGCCTAAGGTGTTGGGGGATGATTATTTTGTTGTGCTACGACCGAATTAAATCGATGGTTCCGCCCGCGTAATTGCATGAGGATACACGCCGAATGGGCTTTGACAAGCAGGCCGTTGTCGTAAAACAACGGCTCCACGAGACTGACACCGGTTCCACGCGCGTACAGGTGGCATTGCTCACCGAGCGGATCAATTCCCTCACCGAGCATTTCCGGACTCACCCCAAGGATCACCACGGCCGTCGCGGCCTGCTCAAGATGGTCGGCACCCGTCGCCGGTTGCTGACCTATCTCAAGCGGAGCGACCTGCCGACCTATCGGGCGCTGATCGATCAGCTTGGTCTCCGGCACTAATTGCGATTCGCGGGCAGGGGCGTCCCAAACGAGCACGTTGGGACGCCCTCATTCTATTGGGGTGCTCTGAACAGGAAAAGGTTGTGACTGTGCAACGGAATGAAACGCAGTTCGCCGGGCGGCCACTGATTCTCGAATCCGGTCGACTGGCTAAGCAGGCAGCCGGATCGGCCCTGCTGCAGTTCGGCGACACCGTGGTGCTCTCAGCGGTGACCGTCTCTCCGAATCTCTCTACGCTGCCGTTTTTCCCGCTCACTGTCGAATATCGCGAAAAGACCTACGCGGCCGGCAAGATCCCCGGCGGATTTCTCAAGCGCGAAGGCCGCCCCTCCGACAAGGAAATTCTGGCCAGCCGCCTGATCGATCGCTCGATCCGTCCGCTCTTTCCCGAAGGCTTCAAGAACGAAGTGCAGGTGTTCGTCACGGTGCTTTCCGCTGACCAGGAGAACGACGCGGACGTGCTCGGCGTGACCGCGGCTTCCGCGGCCCTCAGCATCTCGCAGGTACCCTGGAACGGCCCCATCGCCGCCGTACGCATCGGGCGAGTGGACGGTAACTGGATCCTCAACCCGACCTTCCAGCAGCTGGAGTTCTCGACCATCGATCTCATCGCGAGCGGCACCGCGGATTCGATCGTCATGGTCGAGGGTGGCGCCCTCGAGATCTCCGAGGCCGAGATGCTCGAGGCGCTCAAGGTGGCGCAGAAGGGGATCAAGGAGCTGATCGGCATCGCGAAGAAGGTCGTCGACAAGTCCGCCAAGCCGAAGATGGCCTGGACCAAGGCCGAGCCCGATCCAGCGCTTGCCGCCCGGGTCAAGACGCTCGGCGAGGATGCGATGGCCAAGGCGATCAACGCGAAGGACAAGGCCTCGCGAGTCGGCAACGTCAAGGACGTGAAGAACAAGGTCATCGCGGAGCTCGCGCTCGAGTTCCCGGACAAGACGCGTGATATCGGCAACCTGCTCGAGGATATCGAGTACCGCGTGAGCCGAGCCCAGGTGCTCGACAAGGGCGAACGTGCCGACGGCCGGGACATGGATACCATCCGTCCCATCTCGATCGGTACCGGCCTGCTGCCGCGCGCGCACGGCTCGGCGCTCTTCACCCGCGGCGAGACCCAGGCGCTCGTCTCCGTCACCCTCGGCACCGCCGATGACGAGCAGCGCATCGACAGCATCGATGTCGCGGGCGAGACCACCAAGTCCTTCATGCTGCACTACAACTTCCCGCCGTATTCCACGGGAGAAGTGAAGATGATCCGCGGCACCAGCCGCCGCGAGATCGGTCACGGGGCGCTCGCGGAGCGGGCCTTGCAGCCGCTGCTGCCGAAGTACGAGGAGTTCCCCTACACGCTCCGGATCGTTTCCGAGATTCTCGAATCCAACGGGTCGTCGTCGATGGCGACGGTCTGCGGCGGCTCGCTCGCGCTGATGGATGCCGGTGTCCCGATCAAGGCGCCATGCGCCGGCGTCGCGATGGGGCTGATCAAGGAAGGCAAGAAGGTCGCCGTGCTCACCGACATCCTGGGCTCCGAGGATCACCTCGGCGACATGGACTTCAAGGTGGCCGGTACCAGCAACGGTATCACTTCGATCCAGATGGACATCAAGATCGAGGGGATGGATCTCAAGATCATGGAAGAGGCCCTCGAGAAGGCGCGGAAGGGCCGGCTCCACATCCTCGGCGAGATGACGAAGGCGCTGTCCACCCATCGCGCGGACATGTCGAAGTATGCGCCCCGCATCATCACGATGATGGTCAAGCCGGACAAGATCGGCGATGTCATCGGTCCGAAGGGCAAGACCATTCGCGGCATCCAGGACCAGACCGGTGCCAAGATCAACATCGACGACTCCGGCCTGATCACGATCGCCGCGGTCGGTCACGAGGCCGGTGAGAAGGCGCGCTCGATGATCGCCTCGATGGTCGCGGAGCCCGAAGTGGGCCGCACCTACGAGGGACCGGTCAAGAGCACCACCGCGTTCGGCGCCTTCGTGGAGATCATGCCCGGCGTCGAAGGGCTGCTGCACATCAGCGAGCTGCAGCACGGCCGGACCGACAAGACGGAAGATGTCGTCAAGAAGGGCGATATCGTACAGGTCAAGCTGCTGGAAGTGGACGACCGTGGCCGGATGAAGTTGTCCCGGAAAGCGCTCATCCCCAAGGAGTAGCGCCCCGTGGAAACGGTTCGTCTCGACCAGGGACTCACCAAGTCGGTCGCACCGAACGGTCTTACCGTCCTGACTGAAGTCCTTCCGGGGGTGCGCTCGGCCGCCGTCGGTGTGTGGGTCCGCACCGCGAGCGCGCACGAGTCGCGCCCCAAGATGGGCGTCTCCCATCTCCTCGAGCATATGGTGTTCAAGGGTACCGAGCGGCGCACGGCGCGCCAGCTCGCCCTCGAGCTCGAGGTACGCGGGGGCGCGCTCGACGCCTACACCGGGCGTGATCACACCAACTATCAGGCCCACGTACTCGATGCCGACCTCGGCGTCGCGGTAGACGTTCTCACCGACCTGGTTCGCCGTCCCCTGCTGCGCGACAGTGATCTCGTTCCCGAGCGGAATGTGGTGCTGGAGGAAATCAGTACCGTCGACGATACCCCCGATGATCTCGTCTTCGAGTTGTTCGCCGACCGCCTCTGGCCCCAGCACCCATACGGATATTCGATCCTCGGCACCCGTGATACGGTCGCGGCACTTGGCACCGAGGACCTGCGTGCGGTGCACACCAGCGGCTACTACCCGGGGAACTGCGTGATTGCGGCCGCGGGAAACCTCGGCCATGACGCCGTCCTGGAGATGCTCGGGCGGGAAGGGTGGTTCGAGGGCGCGGTCTCGAGGGAACCGCTTGCGCCCGTCGTCTCTTCCGCCGCGGCGCGGGGCCGGGAAGAACGCATCGCGCGCGACACGGCTCAGACGCACATCGTCTTCGGCAGTGAGACCTTTCCGCATCGCGACAACCGGCGCTTCGCGCTGGCCATCGTCACCAACGCCTTCGGCGGCGGGATGTCCAGCCGCCTCTTCCAGCGCATCAGGGAAGAACTCGGCCTCGCGTACGCCATCTACGCGTTCCAGCATCTCTATCAGTCGGCGGGCGTCGCTGGGGTCTACATCGGCACGCAACCCGCGAGCGCGGATGCGGCGGTCGGCGCGATCCTCGAGGAATTCCGCAAGCTGGCCGGTGAAGGACTACCGGCGCAGGAGCTGGCCGAGGGCAAGCAGCAGCTCAAGGGGCAGGTCATGCTCTCGCTCGAGAGTCCGCTCAGCCGGATGAACCGCCTCGCCGGCATCGTACTCAATCGCGACCACTACCGCCCGCTCGACGAACTCCTCGCCGACATCGATGCGGTCACGCAGGACGAGGTCGCGGCGCTGACAGCGGAGTACTTCGCTCCGGAGCGTCAGACCATCATCCGGCTGGGACCCTGACGGCACCGGGCGCGCGCACGACGCGGAGCGCCGACGGTTTCAATCAACGCAACAGCAGCGACATCTAACCTGGGGTATTCCATGATCATCGGCGTCCCGAAGGAGATCAAAACCAACGAGAACCGGGTTGCCCTCGTTCCCGCCGGCGCCGAGGCGCTGACGGCCGCCGGCCATACCGTGTACCTCGAAGTGGGCGCCGGCCTGGGCAGCGGTTTCACCGACGAGGCCTATACCAGCGTCGGTACGAAGATCCTTCCTACGGCCGATGAAGTGTGGAGCAAGGCCGAGATGATCATGAAGGTGAAGGAGCCGATCGCGGTGGAGTGGCCGCGCATGCGGGCGGGGCAGGTGATCTACACCTATTTCCACTTCGCGGCCGCGGAAGAGCTCACGCGCGCGGTGATCAAGTCGGGCGCAATCGCGATCGCCTACGAAACCGTGCAGCTGTCAAGCGGTGAACTCCCCCTGCTCACCCCCATGTCGGAAGTGGCCGGGCGGATGGCGGTGCAGGAGGGCGCGAAGTATCTCGAAAAGGTCTCCGGCGGCAGCGGCATCCTGCTCGGCGGGGTTCCGGGCGTGGCGCCCGGGGAAGTAGTGATCATTGGAGGCGGTGTCGTCGGGATCAACGCCGCGAAGATGGCCGCCGGCCTCGGCGCGCACGTGACCATTCTCGATGTCTCGCTCGACCGCCTGCGCTATCTCGATGACGTGCTGCCGGCCAACGTCGATACGACGTTCTCCAACCGGCACAATATCCTCGACGCGATTCGCCGGGCGGACCTGGTCATCGGCGCCGTCCTGCTGCCAGGGGCCAAGGCGCCGCACCTCATCAAACGGGCGGATCTCAAGCAGATGAAGCCGGGATCGGTCATCGTGGACGTCGCGGTCGATCAGGGGGGCTGCGTCGAGACGATCAAGCCGACCACGCACGAGAACCCAACGTACTTCGTCGATGGTATCCTGCATTACGCCGTTGCCAACATGCCCGGTGGCGTTCCCCGCACCTCGACGCTGGCACTGACGAACGCGACCCTCCCGTACGGGCTGCGCCTCGCGCGGGATGGCTGGAAGAAGGCCGCCCGGAGTGACCGGGCGCTCGCGCTCGGGCTCAACGTCGTAGAGGGAAAGGTGGTGTATCCTGGCGTCGCGGAGGCGTTCAATCTGCCGCTGACCGACGTGGCCGGGCTCATCTGAGCGACGCAGGCATCGAGGTCCTGATCAGCAGGCTTCCGCATGGTGAGGGGCTGCCGATCCCCGCCCTGGCGACACCCGGATCGGCTGGGTACGACGTCTCCAGCGCGGATACCGGCGTGCTCGGGCCGTCCGAGCGTCGGCTCTTCCGAACCGGATTCTCCGTCGCCATTCCCGCCGGCTTCGAGTGCCAGATCCGTCCCCGATCGGGGCTGGCGCTCAAGCACGGCGTCACCCTGCCGAACACCCCCGCGACAATCGACAGCGATTACCGTGGCGAACTGATGGTGGCACTGATCAACCTGGGGACGGAGTCCTTCGAGGTGACCCGGGGGATGCGGATCGCCCAGCTGGTGTTCGCCAGAGTCCAACTCGCCACGTTCAGGCCGGTCGAGGTGCTCCCGACAACGGAGCGAGGTGCGGGAGGGTTTGGAAGTACGGGTCGCTGACGCTACGCGCGGGTTCCCCGTCACGCGCGGCCGCAAACCGCTAAGATTCAGTCTTGTTCGACTTTACGTCGATCGTTACCTTACGTTGCAATTCACTCATC
>JBDUEA010000185.1:0-6562 GCA_040002695.1 Gemmatimonadota bacterium
TGCTCAAGAAGGAGCTCGGCGTCCGCGATCTCGCTCTGACGCAGATCCTGTTCATTATCGGCCTCACCTGGATCGGCGTGGCCGGCAAGCTCGGGCCCTCGCACGTCGTTCTGTGGCTCCTCGCCATCGTGCTCTTCTACCTGCCGATGTCCGCGGTCGTGATTTACCTCAGCCAGCGGATGCCGCTCGAGGGCGGCCTCTACCAGTGGGCCAAGCTGGGGTTCAACCCGGTCGTCGGCTTCCTGCTGGCGTGGAATCTCTGGTTGTACGTGATCGTCTACACGTCGGAGATCGGCATCCAGTGCGCGACGTACCTGTCGTACGCGCTCGGGCCCGGCGCCGCCTGGATGACGTCGAGCACCTGGTTCGTCGCCCTCTCCTCCGCGGTGATACTGACACTGATGGCCGTGGCCGCGACGATCGGGCTGGCGGTCGGCAAGTGGGTGCACGGCATCGGCGGCGTGTTCATGCTCATCATCTTCGCCGTGCTGATGGTGCTGCCGTTCATCGGACTGGCCACCGGCCACCTGCGTGAATTCCATCCCTTCCGCACCAGCCTCCCCGAGTTCTCGCTCTTCAATCTGAACATCCTGGGAAAGATGGGATTCGGGGCGCTGGGCGGATTCGAGTACATCGCCATTCTCGCCGGCGAGACCCGCGCCCCCGCCCGCGCGGTCCGTCGGTCGGTGTACATCGCCGCGCCGGCCATCGCCGTGATGTTCATCATGGGCACCGCCACGGTAGTCGCCTACGTCCCGGCCAACGACATCGACCTCGTGGGACCGATGCCGCAGGTGCTGCGAGTCGGCCTCGGCCCATTCGGCATCGCCGGCCCGCTCGTCACCATCGCGATTCTCATGACACTGGCGATGCGCGTGGCCCAGGTCAGCGTCAGCTTCACGGCGGTGACGCGCCTCCCGATGGTGGCGGGCTGGGATCGGCTGCTTCCGGCCGCATTCAGCAAGTTGCATCCGCGTTTTCGGACGCCGGTGAACTCGATCCTGCTGGTCGCCGTGTGCGCCTTCCTGGTTTCGCTGCTGAGCCTGATCGGTGTCGGCCAGGCCGAGGCGTTCCAGCTGCTGTTCAACGCCGGGGGCATGTTCTACGCTCTGGCGTATGTGGTGATGTTCGCGATACCCTTGTTCGGGCTCAGGGGTGTAAGGCCGCGGCCGTCGCTCTGGCTCCGCATCGCGTCGCTGTCGGGACTGTTGATGACGCTGCTCTACATCGGGCTTTCTGTCTTTCCGATCATCAAGGTGGAGAACGTGGCGGGCTTCGCCTTCAAGATCGCGTCGATGATCGTGGTGATGAACCTGGTCGGTGTCGGAATCCTCCTCGCCGCGCGGCGGCGAGCCCAAGTGTCGGCAACAATGGAGACATGAGATGATGCATACGGCTTCACGCGTCCGCGGCGCTCGCGCGCTGGTCATCTTCCTCGTGCTGGCATCGGCGGCGAGCGCCGTAGCGGCCGTTCGCGCGGGCCCCGGTCTGGCCGGCGAATGGGACGTCTACATCGCGCTCAGCGCGCGGCCACATTCCGGCTTCGAGGGGTGGCGCCGGATGGGATTCGCGCACTTCGCGGCAGCCGACTCGGGCGAGGTGGGCTGGCTGCGCCGTCGCACCGGCCAGGCGATCCTCAATGTCACGAGCGTCTCCGCGAATGGTGATTCGGTGCTGCTGACCCAGGACGACAGCACGATCATGCGCGCGGCCTGGCATGGGGACACGCTGGTCGGCGTGCAGTTCGTCCACGCGAAGCCATTGGATCGTCGCTACCGACTCGTCCGCCGAGCGACGCCGGGCGTGGTCGAGAAGGATTACCAGGTGTGGACGATGCCGGCCTCCGACTCGCAGTACGCCGTCACCATCGACTCGTCGACGCTCATGCCCCTGCGTGATGGCGCGAAGCTCGAGACCTACATCGTCCGGCCGGTCGGGCCTGGTCCCTTCGGCGTCGTCATGCAGCGCTCGCCGTATCGCGCCACCAATCCCGTCGGCGGAAGGTGGTGGGCGTCGCGAGGCTACATCTACATCGGGCAGCTGACGCGGGGCCGCGGCAAGTCGAGCGGCGACGTGGCGGACTTCGGTGATTACACCACCGATATCCAGGACGGATATGACGCGGTCGAGTGGGCAGCCCAGCTCCCCGGGGCGAACGGGAAGGTCGGATTGATCGGTCACTCGGACGAAGGGCGGCTCGCCTGGTACGCTGCCGTCAGCAACCCACCGCACCTCGCGGCGATCTCGCCCACGGCGGCTTCTCCCGATCCATGGGTGGTCGTCCCCTATGCAGCGATGGCGTTCGGGCCGATCAACGTGGATTGGGCGTGCCTGATGCGTGGCCGCGATCTGGATCCGAACACCGCAGAGCTGGACATCGGCGAAGCGATCACGCACCTGCCGCTATCCACTCTCCCGCAGCGCCTCGGCTGTGGCGACGTGCCGCTGTGGGATCGCTGGATCGCGCATCCCACGCTCGACGCGTACTGGCATCAGCACGCAGCCACCACCTACTTCGACAAAGTTAGAGCGCCGGTACTTTCCATGGCCGGCTGGCACGATGATTCGCGCGGGCCGATCTACTACACCGACTCGCTCCTGAATCACCCGCAGCACCCCAACTGGCATATCGTAATGGGCGTGCACGCCCACAAGGGCGTGGACTACGTCGCGGGCGATTTCGGGCCGCAGGCGCGCTACCAGTACCGCGATCTTCAGCTGCGCTGGTTCGACCACTACCTGCTCGGCCGGGACAACGGCGTGGACCGGTTGCCGCACCTCGACATCTTCGTGCCGGGGGACAACACCTGGCGCACCGAGAACGAGTGGCCGCTGGCGCGCCAACACCTCACCAACTGGTACGTGTCCTCGGGCGGCAACGCGCAGACCAGTACCGGCGACGGCGTGCTCGATTCGCTGCCGCCGAAGGGCGCCGCGGCCGACACGTTCACGTACGATCCAGCCGATCCGACGCCGTATCTCATCGACTCGCGCGAGCTCGAGGAGTCGCTCAACGAGGACTACACTCAGCTGAACGCCACGCGCAAAGACGCGCTGGTGTTCACCTCGCGGCCCCTGACTCGGCCGCTCGAGGTCACCGGCGAAATGACCGCGAAAGTGTGGGCCGCGACCGACCGGCGGGACACCGACTGGACGGTCATGCTGCTCGACGTCTTTCCGGACGGCCATGCCGAGCGGGTGCAGGATGGGCTGGTGCGGGCGCGGTTTCGAAAAGGGATGAACCGCGAGGTGCCGCTCGTACCGGGAACGGTCGAGCGCTACGACATCGACCTGTGGTTCACGTCCATGGTGTTCCAGCCCGGCCATCGGCTTCGGGTGAGCATCTCGTCGGCGCTGTTCCCCAAGTATGACCGAAACCTGAACACCGGTGGGAACAACGAGCGGGACTCGACGTTTGTGGTCGCACACCAACGGCTGCTCCACGACGCTGCGCACCCGACGCACGTGGTGCTTCCGGTGGTGCCGCGGTAGGCTGGGCCGCAATCGCGGACATACCTCTGGTGTGCGGCCCCGCAAACCGTTCATGTCTTGGTGGGTTGAAGCCGAGCATCGCGTTGGGTGCGCCAGGCAGCGCTCAAAGCCCGCGCATCTTGGCAGGAGTTCCCTTTCAGGCGGACCTCAGCTCGCTTGCGAGCCGCCCAGCTTTCACAAGAATCTGACGGGCGCCGGCGTCCGGTTGATGCACGGACTATGATCGAAGCGGCCGCAGCTCATGCACAGCCGTTGGACGGCGCGCCTGGCCAACGCTCACTTCTGGTAGAGTCCACGAGACATGCCCTTATCCCGACTCGACGGTTCCGAACATCGCTTCCGCCGACTGCCCTGGCTCATCGCCGTGCTTTTCGGCCTCGCCATCACCTTTCGCACCGGTGTTGCCCAAGACCGATCCCTCACTCCCGACTCATCAATCGCCATTCCGCCGCTTCAATTCGACGGTTCCGGCGCCCTGGTCATTCGGGCCTCATCCACTTCTTCTCAGCACGATTTCGACTACCTCGTCGGTTCATGGAAGCTACGAAATCGAAAATTGGCCTCTCGGCTCACCCATTCGACCGAGTGGATTTCGTTCGAATCCCGGGTGGAGATGCATCAGATCCTCAACGGGATCGGGAGCATCGACAAGTACACCGACAACGCCTCGGGAGAGCCCTACGAAGGAGTCGCCTTGCGGCTCTTCAGCCCGGCAACTCGACTGTGGAGCATCTACTGGGCAGACAGCAAGAGTGGGGTGCTTGACCCGCCAGTGGTAGGCTCCTTTGACAACAAGATTGGCCATTTCTTTGCGCGCGACGTGTACCGCGGCCAACCTATAATCATGGTTTTTCGCTGGGACGCGCGGAACCCCGACCTTCCCGTGTGGAGTCAGGCATTCTCCACGGACGAAGGTAAGACCTGGGAGTGGAACTCAATCAATGTGTCAGAGCGCGCGCACTGACCTGACCGCGTGCGCCGCCTGACAATCGCAGGATGGCGGTTCACCAACAAACAGCCGAGAGTCGCGGTGGTGGCGGAGTAGCCGGCGGCGCGCACGTCACCGCGGCGCCCTCACGTTCGCGTAGTCGAAGCCCAAGGTCACCAGCAGGATGTCCTGGTCGACGAGATCGCGAACGGGGAGGCCGCTTTTCGGTGATATGTAGATCTTCGCTCGCCGGCCTGATTCCATTTTGAAGTCAAATCCCGTCGCCATTTCTCCGCGAATCGATGCCGTGGGCACGGGTCGACAGTCGCTGAAGCCCGGGATGGGACCGGTAAAGCCTCCCATCGGATTCTGCGTCACGGGCGCACTCAACCAGCGCTCATCCTTCAACAGCGTGTACATCTTGTTGCCGACCCAGACCTCCTCGTGATGCTCCGTCGGAAAGGAACCGGGCTGGGTGGCCGTGACGACGAAGGTGGCGTGAAAGGGTGTCTTCGACTGTAGTGTAGCGGCAGCCTTTGCAGCGGTACAATCAGCAGTGGTGGCGCGCGCTTCGTTGCGGGTGGCGAGCATCATGGTACTGATGGCGGCCGCGATCGCCGCGAAATGCGCTATGGCCGCGATTCTGCGTCTCGCGCAGGGATCGGTGAACATGCTGAAGTGCTCCAGGGAAAGAGTGATCGTACCCTCGCTTCACGGCGAGACGCCCAGGATATTGTTGCACAGATTGCCGATGCTATACTCGAGCACGAACTCGGAAGTGTCGACGAAAATCGCCCTCGGTGCCCATCACCGAGATGTCGCAGAGGGCGTCGCCGCGCACCGCGATGACCTCGTGCAGATCTCACTGCCAGGCGGCGTGATCCCCAACGCCCTGCAGCGGCACTGCCTCCAGCGTCATCGTCCGTTCGATCCAGTCTTCGACGATCGCCCTTCCGTCACGTTGATCGTCGTGGCGGTGATCGCCTGCGCGTTGCCCGCGTGGCGGCCGCGGCGCATCGATCCAATTCAGGCGCTGCGCTCGGAATACCGCGGAGCGCAAGCCAGACGCATGCGTCATTCATGCGGGAGGTATTGAATCGTGAGATCGCTGCCAGCTATGGACACGGCGCCTTGCGCACTGCCCTTCTTGAAGCCCATTACGCCGCGATAGCTCGGCTTTGACACATCGCCCTCGAGCGCGCCCAGCAGGGTGTAGCCGGCCTTGGGGAGAGCCTCGTGATAGAACGTGTAGACTGCATGTCCATCCACACCGTGCCAGTCACAGATGACCTCGCCGCCCACCACCCGCGGCTTGCAGGCACTCAAGCCGGGTGCGAGAGGGAAATCCGCTGGAAGCCCCGGACTAGCGCTCAGGGCGGTGATGGCAAGAGCAAAGGCGGTAGCCAATCCAGTGGTCGATGCGAAATTCATGACGTTCCTCCTGAGTGGGACTTGGGCGATTCGTGTACCGAGGGAGAGTAGTACGGAGTCTCATTGAGTTCGGACACGGTAGATGCCTATTCGAAATCCGCCGCTGCTCGGCGCGGAAGCGGGTTGAATCAAGTCGGGACAGGCGCGCAATCTCCGTGGAACCCGAGTCCGTTCGGGATAGGAAATTCGATCGCGGTCACGTAAGCATACTCCGGCTGCTGGCGGCGCGTGATGGCCCGATGAGGGGCCTGGGGCGCGCTCGACCGCGCCGGGCGCGTCGTCGGGGCGTGGGGCAATCTCCCCCGCGGAGGGTCCCGCCGAATGGCAGATCAATAGCGCCTGTCCAATCATCAGGCGAAGGCCGGTGCCGGGCCAGTGGATGAAGCTGGCGGGTTGTTGTTCAAAGGAATCGTCGGATTGTGTCAGTTCGAAATGATCGCTTGCAGCTTATGCACGCGCGTTGGCCCGTCGTAGCAGCAATTGTCCTGGGGGTATCACTTCACTCCGGAGGGATGAGCATGAAATACGTGATCAGCTGGTTCGAACGCCCGCAGGGGTCCCCTGTGGAATACGAGAATGCTCAGAAGCGCATCCTTGAAGTCTTCGGCCA
Organism: Gemmatimonadota bacterium; assembly: GCA_040002695.1. Lineage (GTDB taxonomy): Bacteria > Gemmatimonadota > Gemmatimonadetes > Gemmatimonadales > GWC2-71-9 > JBDUEA01. The sequence continues at coordinate 6,462 of JBDUEA010000185.1, forward strand.
ATGGAAGGCACCCGGCAATTTCAAAATCGACTTCTTCGTAATCCGGGTCGGCGAGTGGGGCGGGCACATGCTGATGGAATGCGACGACCTGGTCACCATTC
>JBDUEA010000186.1:0-6525 GCA_040002695.1 Gemmatimonadota bacterium
TCCGTCCCACGTCGGAGACGATCATCTACGCGATGTACGCGAAGTGGATCCAGAGTTATCGTGACCTGCCCCTGCTCATCAACCAGTGGGCGAACGTCGTGCGCTGGGAGCTCCGGACCCGGCTCTTCCTCCGTACCACGGAGTTCCTCTGGCAGGAGGGGCACACGGCGCACGCCACCGAGGAGGAGGCCGAAGCGGAAACGCGGCAGATGCTCGGCGTCTACCGGACGTTCATGGAAGAGTGGATGGCGATGCCGGTCCTGACCGGACGGAAGACCGACAGCGAACGGTTTGCCGGTGCGCTCCGGACCTACAGCTGTGAAGCGCTCATGCAGGACAACAAGGCGCTGCAGGCAGGCACGAGCCACAATCTCGGCCAGAACTTCGCGAAGGCGTTCGAGGTGACCTTCCAGTCAGCCGCGGGCGACCTGCAATTCGTCTGGAACACCTCGTGGGGTGTCTCGACCCGGCTGGTGGGCGCGCTCATCATGACGCACGGCGACGACAGCGGCCTCGTCACTCCGCCGCGGCTCGCGCAGTACCAGGTCGTCATCGTTCCGATCTACAAGACCGATGAGGAGCGAGCCCATGTCATCGCGGCGGCGGACCTCGTGCGGAAAGAGCTGCGTTCCGCAGGCATCCGCACTCACCTTGATGCGCGCGACGGGGTGAAGCCAGGTGCCAAGTATTACGAGTGGGAGGGACGCGGTGTCCCGTTACGGCTGGAGATCGGACCACGCGATGTGGCCGGCGGGACTGTGATGCTGGCCCGGCGGACCGGAGGAAAGAAAATTTCGCTGCCCACTGAGGGACTGGGCCGAGCCCTTCGAATCGAGATGGACAGCATGCAGCAGGAGCTGCTCGAGGCCGCCCGCGCTCGGCGCGAGGCCGCGAGCCTCCGCGGAGCCACGAAGGAACAATTCATCGAATTCATCGGCCGGGACGGCGGTTTCGTCTATGCCGGGTTCTGTGGCGAAACGAAGTGCGAGCTCGACATCAAGGAGAAGACGAAGGCGACGATCCGGGTGCTCCCCGACGAGGAATTCCGCTCGCCGGTCGCGCCGACCCGGTGTGTCTGGTGCGACTCTCCGAGCGTGGCCGAGGCGGTATGGGCGAAGGCGTATTGACCGTGACGGAGGCTGGGCGCTCGAACTTCGACCGGCGGGCACTCTTCGATGATGGGGGGCTCGGCAGGCGCGACGGGGCGCTGATGATGGGGGGTGTCCGGCTCACGGACATTGCGGAGCAGGTCGGAACGCCAACCTTCGTGTACAACGCCGACTCGATCCGGGCCCGTTACCGCGCGCTCGACGCCGCGCTTGCCCCGATGCCGCATCGGATCTGCTTCGCGGTCAAGGCGAACAGCAACCTCGCCGTCTTGCGCGTCCTGCGGGATCTCGGAGCTGGAGCCGACATCGTGTCGGTGGGCGAGCTTCGGCGCGCACTCGCTGCCGGGTTCGACGCAGCCTCGATCGTGTTCAGCGGAGTCGGCAAGACTGTTGGCGAACTCGAGACGGCCGCTGCCCTCGGCGTCGGTCATATCAATGTCGAGTCGATCGAAGAGCTCGACTTGTTGATGCAGGTCGCATCGAAGGCTCCCAACCGCATCGAGGTGGGCATCCGGGTGAACCCCGCGGTGACTGCCGATACTCATCCGTACATCTCGACGGGACAGGGCGGAATCAAATTCGGAGTGCCGACGGACCGGGTGCTCGAGGCCGCCCGCCGAATCAGCGAGCACCCCCACCTCGAACTCGGCGTGCTGGCGATGCACCTCGGCAGTCAGCTGCTGGACCCGCGGCCGTATCGCGAGGGCATCGAGCGGCTGCTGGGGCTCCTGGCGCAGATACGCGCCGCGGGCATCGGGAGCATCAGGGCACTCGATATCGGTGGTGGCCTCGGCATCAGGTATCGCGACGAGGCGCCTCTCTCTCCCGAGCAGCTGGCCGAGGTGATCACCCCGCTCCTCGGACCAACGGGTCTCCGTATCCTGCTCGAGCCGGGCCGCTACCTCGTGGGCAGCGCGGGCGTGCTGCTGACGAGCGTGCTGTACCGGAAACACTCGGGCGGGAAGGAATTCATGATCGTGGATGCCGGCATGAACGATCTGGTGCGGCCGAGTCATTACCAGGCCTACCACGATATCGTGGAACTGGAGGAGCGTGGCCGCCCGGAGAGCACCGTGGACGTCGTCGGGCCGGTCTGCGAAACCGGCGACTTCATGGCCCTCGGCCGATCGCTGCCGGGTCTTGTAGCTGGCGAGCACCTGGCATTGCTGGGCGCCGGCGCGTACGGGTTCGTGATGAGCTCGAATTACAACTCCCGGGGCCGCGCGGCTGAAGTGCTGGTGGATGGCGCGCGATGGGCGACGGTGCGCCCGCGGGAAACCGCGGAGGAACTGTACCGAAGCGAAATTGCCGCGCCCTTTCCCCAATGAACTTTATGAAATGAGCAGTGCGGTCGTGACGCCGGACGCATCACGCCTCCCCTGTACCGCTTTCCGGCTGGCAGGCGCCAGCTGACACCCCACACCAGCGACGCCGTGCCTACCACTCACGATCGTATCCTGATCATCGATTTCGGATCACAGTATACCCAGCTCATCGCGCGGCGCGTGCGCGAGGCGAATGTCTACTGCGAGATCCATCCACCATCCCGCACCATCCAGTGGATCCGGGACTGGAAGCCCAAGGGGATCATTCTTTCGGGCGGCCCCAATTCGGTCTACGGGGACAACGTCCCGACCGCCGATCGAGGACTGCTCCACCTTGGCACTCCGGTGCTCGGTGTTTGTTACGGCATGCAGCTGCTGGCTCAGATGTCCGGTGGTGTGGTGGAGCGGGCCAATCGACGGGAGTACGGGCGTGCCTCCATCACGATCACGGGCGGGCGCCTGTTCCGAGGGTTCGGCGCGGGCGAAGAGACGCCGGTCTGGATGAGTCATGGCGACCACGTCGATGCCGCTCCGCCGGGCTATTCGATCGTCGCGTCGAGTGAGAACAGTCCGGTCGCGGCGATGGAACATGAATCGCTCCCGCTCTTCGGCGTGCAGTTTCACCCCGAGGTTGCGCACACGCCGCGGGGTGGGGAGGTGCTGCGCAATTTCCTGTTCGACATCTGCGGGGCTCGGCCGGACTGGACTGCCGGGCAATTCATAGATGAAGAGATTGCCCGCATCCAGGCGCTCGTGGGCCCGACCAGGCGGGTCATCTGTGGGCTCTCGGGTGGGGTGGATTCTTCGGTGGCGGCGGTACTGGTGCATCGCGCCGTCGGCGATCGGCTCACCTGCATCTTCGTGGACCACGGCCTGCTCCGACTCCACGAGCGGGACCAGGTCGAACGGACCTTCCGACGGCACCTGGGCATTGATCTCCGGGTTGTGGACGCGAGCGCGGCCTTCCTCGCGAACCTCGCCGGGGTGAGCGACCCGGAGGTGAAGCGCAAGCGGATCGGGCACACCTTCATCGACGTCTTCGAGGCGGAGGCGAAGAAGGTCGGCACGGATGTCGGATTTCTGGTCCAGGGAACGCTTTATCCGGACGTGATCGAATCGCTATCGCCGACCGGCGGCCCCTCGGTCACGATCAAGACGCATCACAACGTGGGCGGATTGCCGGAGCGGCTGCCATTCAAGCTGATCGAGCCGTTGCGCGAGCTGTTCAAGGACGAAGTCAGGCGGGTTGGCCGGGAGTTGGGATTGCCGGAGGAGATGGTGGGCCGGCATCCGTTCCCCGGGCCCGGCCTCGCCATCCGTATTCTGGGAGAGGTGACCCCAGCGCATCTCGAGGTACTCCGCAAGGCGGATCACATTTATATCGAAGAGATCCGAGCCGCGGGGCTGTACGACGACATCTGGCAGGCGTTCGCAGTGCTGCTGCCGATCCGCTCGGTGGGTGTGCAGGGGGACGAACGCAGCTATGACCAGGTGGTGGCGCTCCGAGCGGTCACGAGCAAGGATGGTATGACTGCGGACTGGTTCGCGTTTCCACCGGAGGTGATGGCTCAGATCTCGAACCGGATCGCGAATGAAGTCGATGGAGTCAATCGAGTGGTCTATGACGTGAGCTCCAAGCCGCCGGCGACGATCGAGTGGGAGTGAGTGAGGCATTTCACTCCGCCAATCTCTAATCCAACCATGCTCCTCCTCGCCGTCGCGCTCCTCGCCCAGGCTCCGCGCCTCGACATCCGGGAAACGTCCTTCGGGTCGCGGCGCGTGGGAATCATCGCTCAGACGCTCACGGTCAGCTCGGCCGGGCACGTCGCGTACATCACCCGCGCGCCGGGCGGGGAGGCCGTGGTGCTCGATGGAGTGCTCGGGAAGGTCTATCCCTCGATTCCACGAAGCCGGCTCTCGGAAGCGGGGCTCACGCGTTCGCTGGTGTTCAGTCCGGACGGACAACGGTTGGCCTATGTCGCCGCTCTGGCGGGAACCGGGCCAGAGTTGCTGATGTCCCTGGTCGTGGACGGCGTGGAGGGCCCGCGTTTCGCGCGGATCCCCATCGGCGCGCTCTCGTTCAGTCGAGACAGCCGGCGCGTCGCATACCTCGCGGATGTCGAGCGGAAGTCGGTTGCGGTCACGGATAGCACCGTGAGCATGCCGTACGACCAGATCAATGTGCGCGCCCCCGAGTTCACCGCGGACGGGCACGTCCTGTATTCGGCCAGGCGTGACGGGCGGAGCGTTCTCGTGCGTGACGGCCGGGAAGTCATCACCGCAGACTATGTCGGCGATCCGGTGTTCAGTGCGACGGGCGAGCGGATGGCGGTGGTCGTCAATCGAAATGACGCCTGGTCCGTGATTGTCGATGGTGCCGAGGGTCCGCCCTACGCCCACCTCGGCAACAACCTCGTTTTCAGTCGCGATGGCCGCCGTTTTCTGTATCGGGCTGCAGATTCGCTGGATTTCGTCGTCGTTGACAGAGCCCCGCAGCCAGGCTGGGGCGGAATCGAAGAGAATAGCTACGACTTCAGCCCTGACGGACAGCACGTGGCGTTCGTGGCACATTCGGAGGGGCAGGAGCGCTGGGTACTGGACGGGAGGCCGCAGGCCGCATACGACTGGGTCAGCTCGGCACCGATATTCGATTCGGACGGCGGGTTGGCCTATGTAGCGGAACGTGAGGGCAAGCGGCTCGTCGTGAGTGCGGAACAGGAGGGCAGAGCGTTCGACGATATCGTCACCTTCCCCGTGCTGAGCGGGAATGGACGACGGATGCTGTACGTCGGCAAGCGGGGAACTCGGCAAGTGCTGGTCGCGGACGGCGTCTCGGCGGAATTCGACCAGGTGCAGAATGCGTTCTTCACGCCGGGCTCGGAACGGCTCGTCGTTGTGGCGCGGCGGGGTCCCCGCTGGCGGGCATTCATCGACGCCGACAGCAGCCCGCCGTTCGCAGAGCCCGTCGGGCCGTTCGCCGAGAGCAAAGATGGCGAGCACCTCGCCTTTGAGGCGAGCCGAGGGCGGAAGCGAGTGATCGTTGCCGATGGTGTCGAGAGCAGGTTATTCGATGATGTCACCGACCTCAGCTATACGGCGAACGGTCATCTCGTCTACGCCGCGAAGCGCCTCGGGAAGTATCGGCTGTACGAGGACGGCGCCGACAGTCCGCCGTACGACGAGATCATCTCACCTGTCGTGGAACGCGAGCCTGACGTGCTGGAGTTCGTGGCGCGGCGGGCGGGGGCTGATGTGAGGGTGGGGGTGAGATTGAGGAAGTGAGGGATTGGGGGAATGACGGGTTGGGGGATTTACCTCTGGAGGGAATTGTCAGAGCAATCGGTCAATCAGTCACTCCGTCAATTCCTCAATCCCACAGTTTCCCCAGGCTCAGACGCCCTTCTCCTCCAGCAGGGCAAAAAACTCCTCGGGAGACGTGAGCTTCGCAAGGCGCTCGGGAATGTCGGCGTCCTTCGCGAACTGCGCGATCTTGCCCAGGACGGGCAGATACTGATTGGAGACTTCGATCGGCGGCGCCACGATCAGGAAGAAATTGTGCACCGGTTTGTCGTCGATCGCCTTGTACTGAATGCCGGCCGGATGGTGCCCGAACGCCAGGCGGAGCCGACTCACCACCAGCGAGCGGCCATGGGGAATGGCGATGCCACGCCCGACCCCCGTGGAGCCCAGCTCCTCCCGACGGCGCAGAATCTTGATGAGCGTTTCACTCGCCCGGTCGTCGACGCCGAGGAGGGCGACCATCTCCAGCAGGATCTGGTCGCCAGTGACGCCAGAGAGGGAAAGCTTGACGGTCGCGTCGGTGAAGAATTCGCGGAGATGCATCGCGGAGGGTTCCCGGCTACCGGTGAGGATGGCGCTCAGGCGCCGAGTGGCGGAGCGCGAGGAAGGTAGCCAGCGGCGAGGGTGGGGTAAAGGAGGCCAAGGACGCACCTTCCCCCTACTCCGGCGTGTCTCGTCCCCGTAAATTTGAGTCGATGCGCTTCCCGTACCCCACCGCCCACGCGATCCCCCTCATCCTGGCCCCCATGGCCGGCGTGTCGGAGGCACCCTTCCGGCAGATCTGCCGCCGC
>JBDUEA010000187.1:0-6492 GCA_040002695.1 Gemmatimonadota bacterium
AGTGTCCGGAAGAGCGTCCAGGGCGGTCCCGATCCGTAGTCCGATCGCGCGCGAAGCTCGGTGTCGTGCGCGGCGAAATGGGCGGTCGCAAGGGGCGGAAGCCGGGGACGCACCCGTCCGCGATCATCGTGCGTCCAGATGATCGAAAGCCGTCGCTCGACGGAAAAGGCCCGGACGTCACGACCACGAATGGCCCAGCGGAGCAGCACCGGCTCGATGATGGTGCGGGGCGCCAGGAACACGGCGTTGGCACCGGTCTTCACGCCGAGCTGAATAGTGAAGCGCTCGTCGAGTCGGGGATGTTCGCCGCGCAGCCGATCGAGCGCATCCCTGACCGCGGATCGCGCCATGATCCACGGCGCGCCACCCATGAGTGTCGTCTGTGGAACCGGCGCACCCGACCGAAGCAGCGACGAGCGGACGACATGCCGTGCCGCCGCCGGCTGACGCCCCACCACAAGTGCGAGCGGATAGACCGTAGCGTCGAACCGCGCCGCCTCCGCCGGCGGCAGATCCGCAACGACGAAGAGCGTTCCCTCTCCGGAGAGCGCGCGACGCAGCTTCACACCATAGGCAGCCGTCGCGAGCTTGGACGGAACCAGAAATGCCAGCACTCCACCGGGCCCGAGCAGCTCGAATCCACGCTCGACGAAGGCGACCGCGAGGTCGGGCCGATGCCGAAAGCCGGTGCCCTCGCCCTTCCACCAGCGATATCGTGCCGCGAGGCGCTCCCGGACGAGGGCCGGGATCTGCTCCGCGCGAACCCAGGGCGGATTGCCGACGACAACGTCGAACCCTCCGCGCGCGAAGACATCGGCGAACTGGCTCTCATACTGAAACCAGGGAATCACGCCGTCCCGCGCCAGTTGTCGCCGCGCCCTGCGCAGAAACGCCATGCGCTGGCGCAGCACTCGTAGCCGAGCACGAAGAGTGGCGTCGAGTCCGCGTCGCTCGCCGAATAGCGTCGGCGCCCGCGCCGCGCCGAGACATTCCGCCAGCTCGAGGCGTACCCGCTCCTCCGCCGAGTCGAGACATTCATTCCACGCCTGGCGTTCGGCCTGACGCAAGCGGCGCGCGGCGTCGGCCTTCTGTTCTCCCGAGGCGATCACGAAGCGCTGACGCACCTCGGCGAGTAACGCTCCCGCCGCGTGGGCGCGGATCGGCAATCTCCCGATCAGGCCGATCGGGTCGATGAGACTGTCTCCCTGGCGAATCAGGCAATCCAAATTGGGTAGGGGTCGAACCGATTCCGGGTGGTCCGACGGATCATCCGCGATCGTGGCGAGCCACAGGCGCAGCTCGGTCAGCCTCACCGCGGTCGCGTTCCGGTCCACACCGAAGAGATTTCGACGCAGGATATCGCGCTTGTCCGCCAGGCCGTGCCGTGCCCGTAACTCGGCCAGACGTTCGAGTGCGCCGAGCAGGAAGGCGCCGCTGCCGACCGCGGGATCCAGCAACGTGACGTCTGCCAGCACCGAGTCGACCAGCGCATCGCCTTCCGCCAGGCGGGCGGCCGCTTCAGGTTCGGAGCACGCCAGCCGATTGGAGATCAGCCCCGCGAGCGCCGAATCAATCAGGCTCCGGACCAGGCTCGCCGGTGTGTAGAACGTGCCGCTGCCACGCCGCTCCTCCGGCGCCATGACACCTTCGAAGACCCGCCCCAGCATGTCAGGCGCGATCGACCCCGGTGCACCGGCCTCGCTGATCGTGAAGTGAAAGCGCTCGAAGAGGCCGTCAAAGGCGTCACGCCAGAGCGCGTTGGGAATGTCACCGCGCCAGCGACGCTCGAGGGGGTGTGGCTCGAAGAGTCCGCCATTGAGAAACGGTATCCGGCCGAAGCCGGCGGAGCGTCCGCGCTTCGCGACCGGACGGTTGAGGGTACCGAAGAAGAGAGGACGGAGCAGATCGCGGTGAATGCGGCGCCCGCCGCTCAGGCAATCGTCGATGCGCCCGCGGAGAAAATCTTCGCGCCCGTCGAGCCAGCCTTTGCTCTGGATAAAATACAGAAACAGGACACGGGTCAGCTGCAGCAGGGAGATCGCGTGTCGATCCTCCCCGGTGAGCCGGCCATCGAGTCCCGCGGCCATGCGCTCCAGTGTGGCGCGAAAGGTCAGAAAGAAGCGGTGCCCGACGCCTTCGCCCGAGATCGCCTCCGCGGTACGCGCCGCGAGGGCGAGCGCCCCGCCGGGCGGGATGCCGGCCGCGCGCGTCAGACGCCTCAGCGCGATCGGGTCGGGTGCATCGAGATTGACTTCCAGAACCGCGGGCCGTCCAAAGGCGACGGCGATAGCGAGCCGGCGTGCCGACCGGTCCAGCACGATCACTCCCGCGATCTGGCCTCGCTCTCCCAGTCGATGTACCGCTCGGCGCGCGAGTGCGGCGGGATCGGAAGACTCGGTACCGTACCAGCGAAATTCGCCGGCCCTCCCCACCAGTGCGGCCGACGAGGGGACCGCGCTGAGGCTCCCGCGTTGCCGGGGGACGAGGAAATCCGCGGGCAGTTCTTCCCAGAGCGGCTCCTGGCCGAGGGCGGCGACGAGTCGGGGAAAATCATGGACCGTGGCGATCGCCGCGAGGATGCGGTCAAGCAGCATGGAGTCTCCGGAGAACGGGGGTCCATGCTAGCGGTCGGAGGGCGTTAACTTGGTATCGAATCGCTGCCCGGTGGGGGCGAAAACCGGCGGGGATCAGAGACTCGGTGAATCTCGTCTCGAGTCTGTCTATTCCCTGCGAACTCAGATCGGGGTCTGCTCAATGCGACGTGTCCTCCGGGCTCTGCCCGTTCTGCTGGCCATGAGTGTGGAATCCGCCTTTGCGCAGGTGGCCGCGTCGGTCACGCCGTCCGCATCAGTCGCGCCGGCGCAGGATAGCATCGGGTTTACCGTCGTCCACGCTGGAGATACGGTGGCCGTCGAGCGCTTCGCGCGAGTTGCGACCGAATTGCGGGGCACCCTCATCCTGCCGACTCGTGGCCACGAACGCACGCTTTACCACGCCACGGTGCTGCCCGACGGAACGAGCCCGCTCATCGAGCTCAGCCTGTGGCGCGGTGACGATCCGGAGAACAGCCCCGCCCGGCAGCAGACTCGCGTCATCTTCAAGGACGACAGCGTCGCAGTCGACGATATCACCTCGCGCGGAATGACCACCCTCGTGCTGCCCACCTCGAAGGGTGCCATTCCCTACCTGAATCTTTCCTTCGCGTTTCTCGAGCAGGCCCTGCTTCGCGCTCATGCGCTCGGCGGGGACAGCGCATCCGTTCCGTTCTTCAGCCTGGGTGGCGGGCAGACCAAAGCGGCGAGCATCCGGCGCATAGGCTCCGACTCCGCGGAAGTGACGCTCGGAAGTGTGGAGTTCCGGCTGCGAGTCGATGCCGAGGGTCACATCCTCGGTGGCGGCGTCCCGGCACAGCAGCTCACCGTGATGCGGAACCCATAGTTACCATGGGCGTCGCCAGGAGATGAGTTCATCACTGCTTCGCGACGCCTGGTTGCCGATCGCCGGTGCCCTCCTGGGCGCCTTGTCACTCTGGGTCTTCACACGGCGTCGTGGTTCTCCTTCCGATCTCTTCGGCCGCTATCAGCAGATCTTCGAGAAGACCGGCAGCCCCGCCTGGCTCATCGACGTCGAGACCCAGGCGATCGTCGATGCCAACCCGGCCGCGATCGCGTTTTACGGCTGGCCGCGCGCCGAACTCGTCGGCCGCAAGGTCTCCGACATCAACACGCTTCCGCCCGACGACATCTCCACCGAAATCGCCGCGGCCGCCGCCGATCTACGCAATTCGTTCACGTTTCGTCACCGCCTGGCCTCCGGCGAAATTCGCGACGTCGAAGTCCATTCGAACCCGATCGTCCTCGGCGGCCGGCGGCATCTGTACTCCATCATCCACGACATCACCGAACGGCGCCGGGCCGAGGTCGCGCTCGCGGCATCGGAGGCACGGTACCGGGAACTGCTCGACAAGGCGTCGGACGCAATTTTTCACTGTGAGGGCCGCGGCCGGATCATCGAAGTGAATACCCGGGGCCAGGAATTGCTCGACTTCAAGCGGGAGGAACTGATCGGGAGGGAATTCAGCGAGCTCATTCCCAGCGCCGATCTCGAAGCGGAGCCGGACCAGCTGCCTTCACTCCAATGCGGGCGGTCCATTCTCATCGAACGAAGACTTCGCCGGAAGAACGGCACGCTGGTGAACGTAGAGATCAGTGCCACGGTGCTTCCCGACGGCATCCTCCAGGCGAGCGTACGTGACATCACGACTCGTCGTCAGCTCGAGGAGCAGCTACTTCAGGCCCAGAAACTCGAGGCCGTGGGCAAGCTCACGGGCGGACTTGCGCACCACCTGAACAATCTCCTCACGATCGTCATCGCCAACGGCGATCTGCTCGCGGAAGCGCTTCCCCCGGGAGACACGATGGCACGCGCGGACCTGCTCGAGCTTCAGTCCGCGGCGAGACGGGGCGCATCCACGATCCGCAAGCTGCTCGGCTTCAGCGCTACGGCGCCGCTCAACATGATGACACTCGATTTCGCGGCCCTGATCGCGGAGTTCTTCGACACCTTGCCGCGCCTGCTTCCGGAGAACATCGCCGTCGCCGTCTTTCACGACGCCTCGGGTGTCAAGGTTCGGGCAGACGCCGGAGCGCTGGAACAGATCATCATGAACCTCGCCACGAATGCGCGCGACGCCATGCCGAACGGTGGTCACCTTCGCCTCGAGAGCCGGCGCATCCGGGTCGAGGCGACTCCAGCCGGTTGTGCGCCGGGCGAATATGCCTGTCTCAGCGTCACCGATGATGGCGTGGGGATGGACGAATACACCCGAGGGAGAGCGTTCGAACCCTTCTTCACCACCAAGCCATTGGAGGACGGCGGCGGGCTCGGCATGGCGATGATCTACGGCCTGGTACAGCAGCACGGCGGGTTTGTGGAGCTCGAGAGTCTACTGGGTCGGGGCACAACGGTGCGGGTCTTTCTTCCGGTCGTGACGGCGGAGCCGCGGAAGACGCCCGCAGGCCAGCGGGTGATACCCCGGGGTGAGACCGAGCACATTCTGCTCGTGGAAGACGAAGTGGGACTACGGCGGGTTGCGGAACGCGCGCTGCGTCGCCAGGGCTACCGCGTCACGACAGCCGCGGATGGACAGGAGGCGCTGCAGCTCTTCCACGCGCACGAGCATGAGATCGATCTGATCGTTACCGACGTCATCATGCCACGCCTGAGCGGCCTGGCCCTCTGCCGCCAGCTGCGATCGGAAGGCAAGACGGTGCGCTTCCTGTTCACGACCGGCTATGCGGCGCACGAAATCAGCCGGAACGATCTGCCCGAAGGCGAACTCGTTTTGCTCCAGAAGCCCTGGTCGCTGGCCGAACTCAGTTCGAAGGTGCGGGAAGTGCTGGATGCGGATGGCTGAGGCGCGCGCGGAGGAGAAGGCCGCGCACGCTCCGAGGGGCGTGAGAGTGCTGCTCGCCCTGCTGCTGCTCTCGGGCACAGTCCTCTTCGGAATCGGTGCGGCGCTCCATCCGCATCTGACCGGCAGCTCCGAAGCGCAGCTCGCGATGATTTCGGGAACCCAGCACTGGCGGGGCATTCACCTCGCCCTGGTCTCCGGAAGTGTGCTCGTGATGTGCGGCGGCTGGAGTTACTTCCTGCGGGAGCGGCCATTTGCCGCGCCCGGCGTCGTGGTCATGGCGCTGGTGCTCTTCACGGTGGGTCATGCGATCAACGCGCTCAACACGATTTACATGACGGGTGCCGGAGCAACCATCGCGGAGCTGAATGCGGCGGGAACGCCCGGAATGGCAGCGCTCTACTCCGCGACCCATCCGTTCGGCCTGGTTGCCGCGCGCGCCGGCAATTTCATCGTCGCGATCTCGGCGCTGCTGCTCGGCTGGGTCGGAACGCGACCTGGCGAGCCGCGATGGCTGGGCATGCTGGCGTGGATTTCCGGCGTCGCGGGACTCGTCGCGGTCCTCTCGCTGCGCGAGGACAACCCGCTAATCCTGCTTCCGGTGGCCCTCCTCTGTCTCTGGCAGGTGGGAGTAGTCCTCCTCGTTCTTCGAGAGCCGCACGGGAATTACTGATGCTGGTGCCGCTCATTGCACCGGTCGATTCGATGCAAAGGCGGCGAGAAACGATTGCACGAACGTCGAGCGCTCGACAACCGCGCTGTCGAGCGGATTGTCCCACCGGAGTCCATCACTGTTCGCGAGCAGGATCAGCGTGAGTCGTTCCGCCGGAATCTTGAAATAGAGCGCGGAATAGGCCCCCTCCCACAGTCCCGAATGCCAGACCAGCCTACTCCCCTGATAATCCTCGACGAACCAGCCGATGCCGTAGGGCAGCACCGATCCACTCGATGACTTTCCCTGTCTCCACATCAGGGCGAGGGATTGAGCGGAGAGGAGCCGGCCGGAATCCAGCGCCAGATCGAGCCGGGCCAGATCGGCGGCCGTCGAAACGACGCCACCCGCGGCGCCGTCGCCCTGC
>JBDUEA010000188.1:0-6482 GCA_040002695.1 Gemmatimonadota bacterium
GAAGAAGCTCTGGCCGCTCATGGCCGCCGCCGAGTCACAGGACGACAATATCCGGAAGTATGAGGAGATCGGCACCCATCCGGCCGCGAATCACAACGCGATCTCCGCGGCGATCGCGTTTCACCGCGGCATCGGCTCCGAGCGGAAGATCGCCCGCCTGCGCTATCTCCGTGACCGCTGGGCGAAGCGCGTCCAGAAGGAGAGCGACCGGGTCAAGATCCTGACGATGCTCGACAGCCCGTACTCCGGTGGCATCGGGCTCGTGCATGTCGATGGAATGGAACCGGGCAAGCTGGTGTCGTGGCTCATGGACAAGCACCGCATCGTCACAACCCCGATCGGCCACGCGGAATTCGACGGGCTTCGCATCACGCCCAATGTGTATACGACAGTCGACGAGGTGGATCTTTTCGCCGAGAAACTGCTCGAAGGCATCAAGAAGGGAATTGCCTGAACACACAACTTCGGAACCGTGCCCGGCCGGGAAGAGCAAGTTAGATTGCGGTGTAGACCAGGTACGAATCCTTCGGAGAGAAACGCAGATGCCCAGACGCACGCAGTTCATTTCCGCACTCGCACTCACCGTCGCTGTGGCCGGATCGGCACACGCCCAGGCCACACACGTCAAATCGTCGGAGCCCAGTTTCGACGGCCGCTCGCTCAGCTTGTGGATCAAGGATCTGAAGGCCGCCGCTCCCGTCACCCGGAACGCGGCGGCCTACGCCATCAGTTCGATGGGTCCGGACGCCAAGGCGGCGGTACCGGCCCTCATCGACGCGCTCAGCGATGACGAGGCCACGGTTCGCTTTCCGGTCGCTGTCGCCCTCCGGGAGATCGGGCCCAGCGCGGCCGCGGCGGTTCCCGCTCTCGAAAAGGCCCTCGACGACCGCAACGACGACGTCGCCTTCATGGCCAAGAAGGCCCTGCAGAAGATCAAGCCGGACGCCGAGATTCCTTGATTAGAGTGGGATTCTGCTGAAAACAAAGCCGGGCGGCCCTAACGGGTCGCCCGCTTTAGTTTCCGGTCACGGTCTCTCGAGGTCCTCCCGCTTACCGCTTACCCCTCACCGTTACAACCGGTAGAGGTAGCTCACCTTCAAGAAGAACCCATCCACCTGCCGCCGGAGTCCGCTGAAGTGGAGCGCCTTCGGCTCGTCGAGCGTACTGCCATAGCCGGCGAACAGCACCGTTCCGGGCGTCGGTTGATAGGACACGAGCACGTCACCGCGGAAGGAGTTCGACTGCTGCGCCGTCGTCCGCACGTAGGTGCCGTTCTGCAGAATGAGGATCGGGGCATTGGTGCGACCGTCGTCCCGAAGCGCCGCCACCTGTTCCGCGTCATACTGGCCGACCAGGCGGACGAAGAGCGGACGAGCGATCTGGTATTCGAGTTTGAGCCGCGGGATTCGTCCCTCGCCGACCTTGGAGCCGTCACTGCGCCGGAGCACCAGCTGCCAGTTGTAGCTCAGCTCCGCCCGCAGCTTGTCCGTCGGGCGCCAGTTGAAGGCGGCGGTCCCGATCAGCAGCTTCGACGAGGCCCATTCGAAGAAATTCTCGTCATGACCGTAGAGCGCGAAGATCGAGCCGTCGAATTTCGCGAACTGCGGCGTCACCACCTGCACGTATCCTTCGAAATTCGGAATCGTCGGCTGACCGGTGAAGCGTACGGTATCCAGTCCGCCGCCGGCCGCGGGCCGTTCGAGCGCATATCCGGCATAGAGCGCGGAGTCGTAGCCGAAGGACTCGATGAAGAGTCCGGTGCCGACCGCCCACCCGCCGTGCAGCGAGGCGTTCCCGTTGAAATGGAGTTTCTGGTCCTGAATGTTCCGGCTGTGCACGAAATGCTGATACTGCCAGGTGCCGTCGAGCGCGATGTCGCCGGTGAAGCTCTCGATCAATGAGCCGCGCTTGCCGTAGAGTGTGTACGAGGGATTCACGACGAGGTCCACGATGCCGGGACGGCTGATGAATCCGCTTCCCGCCCTGAACTGGTCCGCGATTCCGGTAAAGGACGTCCTGAAGCCGAACGCCTTGCCGTTGCGGTTGAATTTCGCGAGCCAGAGCGGGGAGAGCGGCGTGGTCAGGGAATTCGAACGAGTGAGACTTCCCGCCACCTGAAACTGGGCGCTGTAGACTCCGCCGAACACGAGCCGGCCGTCGAGAGCGCCCACCCGGTTGTAGTCGTTTCCGTCGATCCGGTCCGTGTAGACGACGCCGAGTCGTGACTGGGGGCCGACGTCCTTCTGCACCCGGAGGATGTTGTAGACCGGATTGTCGGATCCGGTGGCCGACGCGGCTCGATCATCTACCGCGCTCAGCAGCCCGGCATTCACGCCCAGTCCCTTGCCGGTGAGTTTGACCGCGGCGACCGGTTGCACGATCCGCCGGGTATAGATCAGGTTGGTGGGACTGCTGAAGAGCTCGATTCCCTCGAGAAAGAACGGCCGCTTCTCGGCAAAGAACAGCGCCTGACGCGGATCGAACGCGAGCTGTCCCGCGTCTGATTCCACCTGCGAAAAATCCGGCTTGGCGGTGCCGTTCAGGGTGAGATTGTTGGTGACCCCCCAGCGGACATTGCCCCCGATATCCGGTCCGGTGCTCTTGTATTTCCAGCCGCTGCCCGTTGGCGCCCCATCCAGCTTGCCGGTCAGCTCCGGATTGACGTCGAGTACCAGCCCGCGGTGGAGACCATTGAGCCCGACCAGCGTTCCCGACTGACCGAGGAACGAGGCGCTCGCACGATGGGCGGGAGTCCAGCTGTCCTCGTATCCCGAGTGTTGGGTCTCGCGTACCACATTGAGCTGCCAGGTCTGAACGTCCTGCGCCTGGTAGCGCAGACTCTTGAATGGAATCCGAACCTCGATTTCATAACCGAAATCCGTGAGCCGTCCCTTCGACTGAAAGGTGAAATCCGGGCTGAGATCCGTCGGCTCCCTGGAGAGAGTGCCGCCGGTGAATCCGCCGGCCGTCTTTCCGGTCTCGACCAGCGCTCCGTCGGCCTGAATGCCGAAGGGGTTGAGCGCAAAGACGGTGGCCTGACGGCCGTCGTTGAATGTGCCGAGCAGTATCTGGACGTTGTCATCCGCGAAGATCTTATCGCGGTTCGCGAGCGTCGCGTGGACCTGGCCGTGCGCCTCGAAAGCGCGGATGCCGAAGTAGACCGCCGTGGGCGAATACCAGACGAGGACCTGCGTTGAATCCGATGCCGCGACACCGTCCGACGGGGAGAATTGAGAGAATCCGTTGAGCATCGCCGCCGAGCCCCATACCGCCTCATCCAGCGCGCCGTCGATGATCACCTCGTTCTCGATGCGCGGGATCTTCACGGTGAGCGCGCTGGCCCGGCCGCTGTAGACCGTCTGGGTCGGCGGCCCCGCGCCCTCCAGGTTGGCGGGCGCGACGGAGGCGGCCTGAAGGGCGAGCAGCAGCGTCACGAGCATGCAGAGTCTCAGTGGATACGGGACAGACTGCGGAGGTGCAATCGCACTCCGTCTACGACTGGCTGCGGATCGTAGTTTCGGAAGCATCGGTCGAAGCCGGCGCTGATCTAAGGCGACGCAAGTACGTTCCCGAACGTAACCTAGAGGACACGGCCCGGGCGAGGCATCCAGTCCCGCTCGGCCGGGCCTTGACCGCAACGCGCCCATATACCATCTTTCCATCCGGATGGAAGGATGATATGAATCGGCGCCCCGACATACTGCAGCGACTCACCGCCCTGGCCGATACCACGCGGACTCGGCTGCTGCTCGTCCTCGAGCGCCACGAGCTCTCGGTCAGCGAACTCTGCGCGGTCGTGCAGCTGCCGCAGAGCACGGTAAGTCGTCATCTCAAGGTCCTGCTCGATGAGGGGTGGATCGATTCGTGGGCCGATGGTACCAGCCGGCGCTATAGCATGGCCGGTAGCGCACTCGAGCCCGCGGCGAAGAAGCTCTGGTCTCTGGTGCGCGAGCAGGTCAGCGAGGCCGCGGCATCGTCCCGCGACGCCGAGCGCGTGCGCAGCGTACTTGCCCTGCGGCATACGAAGTCGCAGGAATTCTTCTCGACGTCCGCCGGGCAGTGGGACCGGCTCCGGGCCGAACTGTTCGGCCAGCGCACCGAAGCCCTCGCCCTCTTCGGCCTGCTCGATGAGCGCTGGACCGTCGGCGATCTCGGCTGCGGAACCGGTCATCTGTCGGCAGCCATGGCGCCCTTCGTCCAGCGCATCATCGCTGTCGACGAGTCGAGCGCCATGCTCAAGGCGGCGCGGACCCGGCTCGCCGGCCTCGACAACGTGCAACTGCGGAGCGGGGCGCTCGAGTCACTGCCGATCGCGGACGCGGAACTGGACCTCGCGGCATTCGTGCTCGTGCTGCATCACCTGGCCGAGCCGGAAGCCGCCCTCCGGGAAGCATCACGAGCGTTGCGTGAGGGCGGACGATTGCTCATCGTGGACATGATGCCACACGAGCACGCTGATTACCGGCAGCAGATGGGCCACGTCTGGCAGGGATTTCAGGAGACCCAGCTGCAAGGCTGGCTGGCCGCGGCGGGGCTGGGGAATCCGCGTTATCGCGCGCTTCCAGCCGATGCAACCACCAAGGGTCCGACGCTGTTCGTCGCAACAGCCGTCAAGCAGGAAAAAGGCAAGTAGTCCACCACCATTTGGCCAAGGAGCTACACCGTGGGCAGCACTCTCTCGACTATGCATCCGTTCGTCGCCTCGCGTGAAGCCGGCCGCGAACCGTTCAAAGTGAAGGACCTCAGCCTGGCCGAGTTCGGCCGGAATGAAATCCGCCTGGCCGAATTCGAAATGCCGGGCCTCATGGCGATCCGAAAGGAATACGCCCACCAGCAGCCGCTCGAGGGAGCCAGGATCATGGGCTCGCTCCACATGACGGTGCAGACCGCTGTGCTGATCGAGACGCTGGCGGACCTCGGCGCCGATGTTCGCTGGGTCAGCTGCAACATATTTTCGACACAGGACCACGCCGCGGCCGCCGTTGTCGTGGGGCGGAACGGCACAGTCGCGGATCCGCAGGGCATTCCGGTGTTTGCCTGGAAAGGCGAGACGCTCCCGGAATACTGGTGGTGCACGGACATGGCGCTGATGTGGCCCGATGGTTCCGGACCGAACTTGCTGCTGGATGACGGCGGTGACGCGACGCTGCTGATCCACAAAGGCGTCGAGTACGAGAAGTCGGGCAAGGTGCCGGCGTTCGATGCGGCGAAGGATTCCGAGGAGTGGGGCGTGATCCTGGACCTGCTGCGACAGGAGCAGCAGAAGCATCCCGGCCGCTTTACCAAGGCCGCGTCGAGCCTCAAAGGTGTCTCCGAGGAGACGACGACCGGCGTCCATCGTCTCTATGAAATGATGAACGCGGGAACGCTCCTCTTCCCGGCGATCAACGTCAATGATTCCGTGACCAAGAGCAAGTTCGACAACCTGTACGGCTGCCGTCACTCGCTGACCGACGGCATTCTACGCGCCAGCGACGTGATGCTGGCCGGCAAGGTCGCGGTGATCTTCGGCTACGGCGATGTAGGCAAGGGCTGCGCACAGGCGCTCAAGGGCCAGGGCGCGCGTGTGGTGATCACCGAGATCGATCCGATCTGCGCGCTCCAGGCCGCAATGGAAGGCTATCAGGTCACCACGCTCGACACCGTGCTCGAGACCGCGGACATCTTCATCACCGCGACCGGCAACAAGCAGATCATCACCGCCGAGCACATGGCGCGGATGAAGGACAAGGCGATCGTCGGCAACATCGGCCACTTCGACAACGAGATCGACATGGCCGGGCTGAAGAAGGTGAAGGGCGTTCAGCGGATCAACATCAAGCCGCAGTATGACGAGTTCGTGTTCCCCGATGGGCACAGCGTGCTGATCCTCGCCGAGGGGCGCCTGCTCAACCTCGGCTGCGCAACCGGACATCCGAGCTTCGTAATGAGCTCGAGCTTCACCAACCAGGTGCTGGCCCAGCTCGACTTGCACCTGAATGCCCTGGGCAAGCCGACCGTCTCGGGCACGAAGTACAGCGAGAAGAAGGTGTATGTCCTGCCGAAGAAGCTGGACGAGAAGGTGGCGCGCCTGCATCTGGCCAAGCTCGGCGTGAAACTGACGACCCTCTCGAAGGACCAGGCCGACTATATCGGCGTGCCGGTCGAGGGGCCGTACAAGGCGGATCACTACAGGTATTAGGTGTTAGGTGGTAGTAGTTTGGTGAGCGGGGGCGATCCGGAGACTGGGTCGCCCTTTCTCATTGGGGTCCCCAGGCCCTTGTAATTCCCCTGCCACGTTTCCTATACTGTGCCGCCGCTACTGTGCCGGCGCACGGGGCCATTGCCGACAATCTTCCGGAGCAGCATGATGCGTTCACGGCAACCCCTCCTGCTGGCCCTGCTGCCGGTCCTCTTCTGCCAGTCTTCCGCGACTGCGCAGCAATCACCCGGGCAGGGCCCGCTGATCCAGGCGCCGGCTGATTCAGAAATTCCCAACGATG
>JBDUEA010000189.1:0-6470 GCA_040002695.1 Gemmatimonadota bacterium
CCGTCATCCAGCACCAGGATCCAGTCGGCATCGCGCACCGCGGCGAGCCGATGGGAGATGATGATGCTGGTGCGGCCGACGAGCGCGTCACGCAGCGCCTGCAGGATCCTGGCCTCGGTGTGCGCATCCACCGCGCTCAGCGCATCGTCGAGCACGAACACCGGCGGATCCTGGGCGAGTGCCCGGGCAATGGCGGCGCGCTGCTTCTGCCCGCCCGAAAGATTGATGCCGCGCTCGCCCAGCATGGTTTCGTAGCCCGCGGGAAGGGAAGGGAGCGCCTCGCTCAGCTGTGATGTCTCCGCAACTCGCTCGAGTCGTCCATCGTCGGGTGCACCGAGGAGGATATTCTCGCGAAGCGTCTCGCTGAAGAGAAAGGTCTCCTGCGGCACGAACCCGATCGATCGACGGAGATCGCGCAACTCCAGGTCCCTGAGGTCGACTCCATCGAGCCTGATGACGCCCTGGTCGGGGTCATACGCCCGCACGATGAGCTCGGCGAGCGCGGACTTGCCGGCGCCCGTAGGCCCGACGATAGCGAGCGAGCGGCCCGGCTCCACCCGGAAGTTGATATCCCTGAGCACCCAGCCCCGCTCGACCGCCCCCGGATAGCGGAACCACACTCCTTCAAAGGCGATGGCGCGTGCGCCGAGGACCTGTGGCAGCGCGACGGGGTGCGGAGGCGAGACGATCATGGGCCGCTCGTCGAGCAGTGCATTGATTCTTCCCATCGAGGCCTCCCCGCGCTGCACGAGGTTCACCACCCAGCCCAGCGCGATCATCGGCCAGACGAGCGTGACGAGATACACACCGAACGCCACGAACTGGCCGGTGGTCACAGTCCCGGCGATGACGAGTTTCCCGCCCCAGTACAACACTGCCACTGCACCCAGTCCACCGAGGCCCGCCAGGAGTGGATGGAATGAACCTGAAACCCGGGCCAGCGAGACGTTGCGAGCCGCGTACTCCGAGTTTAATCTGCCAAACAGAGCGATCTCCGAATTTTCCTGGCGATATGCGCGCACGATCCGGACGCCGGAGAGATTCTCGTGCACGTAGTTGGTCAATTCGCTGAACTGGGCCTGGATGGCGGTAGTCCGCTGGTGGATGGCCCGGCCGAAGATGACCATCACCAGCGGGAGCAGGATCAGGGGCATAAGGGCCATTCCCGTCAGTCGCGGGCTGATGTGCAGCATGTAGGGCAGGATCAGCAGGCTTCGGGTGACGGTGTCAGACAGATACATGATCGCCGGACCGGCGACCATCCGGACGGCCAGCAGGTCATTGGTGGCGCGAGCCATCAGGTCGCCCGTGGGGTACCGATCGTAGAACTCCGGCGAGAGCCGGGCGAAGTGTTCGAAGAGCCGGTTCCGCAGGTCGGTCTCGACGCGCCGGCTGCCGCTGTTCAGCGTCTCGCGCATGCCGTAGCGGGCGAACCCGCCGACGATGGCCACGCCGAGCAGCAGGAACGCAGCGGTCCGGACGACGGAGAATGGATCGCCTCGGCCCAGCGCGTCGATTCCCAGTTGCAGGTAGCGCGGCCCGAGTGTCGTGAAGAAATTGGAGACGACGACGAGCGCGAGTCCCAGCGCGAAGGTTCGCCAGTACGTCTTGAAATACGGTTTAAGAGTCCTGAGGTGCGTCATATTCGTACAATGTCATCGGGTCGTCCGACCCGAGCAAGTCACATTCGAGGAGGAGTTCATGTCGAGGAAGCTTCTTGCAGGTGCCGCTCTGATCGCCCTGGTTGCCTGCGGTAAGGGTGACCGGAAGGATACGGCGATGGCCGACAGCACCAGCCGCGACCTGCAGCTGGCGCCGACCGATTCGACCTCAATGATGAATGACAAACCCGCGGCCACTCCGCCGGCGGCTGCTCCTGCGGCGACCACCCCGGCCGCCACGACCCCGGCCGCTGCTCCGGCGCCTGCGCCGGTCAAGCCCAAGCCGAAACCCAAGCCGGCTGCCACCGCGCCCGCCGCGCCCGTGGCTAAGTCCTATACCGCCGCCGCCGGTTCGCACATCGACCTGACCATGACCGACTCGCTCAATTCGCGGGTGAACAAGGTGGGGCAGACCTTCACCGCCTCGGTCGCGAACGACGTCTCCGACGCCGCCGGCCACGTCGTAATTCCGTCGGGCTCATCGGTGACGTTCGAGATCGTGCAGCTCGCCGCGGCCAAGAACAAGAATGCGAAGGATGGCGTCATCTCGGTCAAGCCGACGCAGGTCGTCATCAACGGCCAGACCCTGGCGATCGACGGCACCACCGATTCCGTAGCACATACGTTGCGCGGCCAGGGTGTGACGGCGGGTGGCGCTGCGCGAGTTGGTGGCGGAGCGGCCGCCGGCGCCATCGCGGGCCGGATCATCGGCGGTAACAAGACCGGCACCATCATCGGTGGCATCGTCGGTGGCGCGGCTGGTACCGCCGTGGCCGTGCAGACCGCGGACCGCGACGTGATCGTCGCCGCGGGCGCGCCGATCGCGATCACGTTGACGAGTCCACTGACGGTGACGAAGTAGCGGTGAGCGGTAAGTAGTGAGGGGTGAGCGCGAGCTTACCGATAGTTGCAGGAGCAAGTGGGGCCGCATATGGTGCGGTCCCACGTTGCTTTCAGAGCTAGTTGTCCGCAGATGAACGCAGAGAAACGCAGGTGATATTAGTGCCCGGAGAGAATCGAAAACCTCGGCAATGTCCTTAGTCGTGTTCTTTTCGATGCGGCGATCATAGCGAGAACACCCGTAAGATTGTTGTCGTCTGCGTTCCCGTGCGGCCCAAAAGTATTGTCCGCAGATGAACGCAGATGATATTAGTGCCCGGAGAGAATCGAAAACCTCCGCAATGTCCTTAGTCGTATTCTTTCCGATGCGGCGATCATAGCGAGAACACACGTAAGAATTGTTGTTGTCTGCGTGCCTCTGCGGCCCAAAAGTACTGTCCGCAGATGAACGCAGAGAAACGCAGATGATATTAGTGCCCGGAGAGAATCGATAACCTCGGCAATCGCCTTGGTAGTGTTACTTCTTGCGCGGCAATCGTAGGGAGAACCCCCGTAAGAATTGTTGTGTCTGCGTTCGCCTGCATTCTTCTGCGGCCAATCTCAATATCCCGACCCACCACCACCCAGGCGCGGGTCGCTGACACCCTCCCAGCCGGTCGGGGTCCGGATAATCGCCTCGACATCGCCGAAGTACCCGCCCTGATGGATATGATGGCCCATCGCCTCGAGGCCTGCGATCGTCGCAGGTGAAAACGCCCCGCGCTCGACCTGAATCTCGTCGGGCAGCCCCTGGTGATGGAGTCTCGGTGCCGAGACGGCATCGGCCAGTGACATGTGATGGTCGATGACGTTGGAGATCACGTGATACACCTGGGTGATGATCCTCGGGCCGCCCGGCGTGCCGACGACCATGAACAGCTGTCCCAGCGAGTCCACGACCACACTCGGCGTCATGGCCGAGAGCATGCGCTTGCCCGGAGCGATCGCGTTGGCCTCACCCTGCACCAGGCCGTACATGTTCGGTTTCCCTGGTGCCGAGGCGAAGTCGTCCATCTCGTCGTTGAGGAGGAAGCCGGCCCCGGTCACGGTAACGGCACTGCCGTAGCTGTCGTTGAGTGTCGTCGTGCAGCTGACGGCATTGCCGTCGGCATCCACCACCGAGTAGTGCGTCGTGGAGTTGCCGCCCCGGACCGTGGGATCAAACTTAGGCGTCGGCGTAGCGTGTGAGAGATCGATCTGTTTGCGGAGAGTCGCCGCATAGTCCTTGGACAGCAGGCGCTGCAGCGGCATCTGGACGAACGCCGGATCGCCCAGGTAAACGTTGCGGTCGGTGAAGGCACGACGCATCGCCTCGGCCTCCCGATGCGCGAGTGCCACGCTTCCGAATGGCGGTAGCGGTCCGAACCCTTCCATGATATTGAGAATCTCGGCCATCGTGACGCCGCCGGACGAGGCGGGCGGCATCGAGTAGATGGTGTAGCCGCGATACTTGATGTCGATCGGGCTGCGCCAGATGGCCTTGTAGGCCTCGAGGTCCGCGTGGGAAATCAGGCCGCCGCCCCGCTGCATTTCGGCGACGATGAGATCGGAGACCGGCCCCTGATAAAAGCCGGCGGCGCCGTTGTCACGGATCGCCTCGAGCGTCCGGGCCAGGTCCGGCTGCACGAGCCGCGAGCCGACATCCGGTGAATGTCCGCCGGGCAGGAACGAGGCGACCGAGGCAGGGAAGAGCACGAGACGCGAACTGTCGCCCGCGATGGAACGCTGGCGGTGGTCGTCTACGATGAAGCCGTCGCGTGCCAGCGCGATCGCCGGCGCGATGACCTGGGCGAATGGAAGCTTGCCGAACTTGTGATGTGCTTCCGTCAGCCCGGCCACCGCGCCAGGTACGCCGGCTGCAAGGTGACCGGTAAGACTCTTGTCGGTGGGCTCGCCGTTCGCGTCCAGATACATGTCCCGCGAGGCGCCTGCCGGCGCCATTTCGCGGTAGTCGAGGGCCGAGGAGGTTCCGTCCTTGAAGCGGAAGATCATGAATCCGCCGCCACCGAGATTGCCTGCCTCGGGGTGAACCACCGCGAGCGCGAAGCCAACGGCGACTGCCGCGTCCACTGCATTGCCGCCCTGCTGGATGATGTCCCGACCGACCTGGCTCGCGATCGGGCTACCCGATACCACCATCGCGTGGGGGGCTTCGGTGACGCGTGCCTTGCCGGTAAGTGCCCAGTTCGGACCGAACGCCGTGGCCGGCGCCGCCTCGGTGGTCGGACCATGGCTCGCGCAGGCGGTCGCAAGCAGGATGGAGGTCAGGAGCACGAGCGGACGACGAATCACGCGAACCTCTGGGAAGTGAGTGAAGGGGCTGGATACTGGATTGGCCCGCCACGAGCTGGGAGGTTGCCCGGCGCACCGGACGCACCCTAATTTAGCCGAGCGCGCCGAATCTGGTGAGCCCTCCACTTCAATGCCCGCATCTTTTGCCCGCGGTGGTCATGACTCAGGGTCCTGGTGAGCTTCGCCTCACCGAACGCCGGAATCCACGCACCACCACGATCGATCTCGCGTCGCCGCTCGAGATCGTCGATCTTATTGCCGTCGAGGACGCATCGGTCCCGGTTGCCGTAGGGCGGATGCGAGTCGAAATCGCGCGCGCCATCGAGCTGGTCGAGGCTGCATTCCGGCAGGGCGGGCGATTGCTCTATGTCGGAGCCGGGACTTCGGGGCGCCTCGGTGTGCTCGACGCGTCCGAGTGCCCGCCGACGTTCGGAACGCCGCCCGAGATGGTGGTCGGCATCATCGCGGGCGGATACCGGGCGCTGGTGCGCTCAGTGGAAGGCGCAGAGGACGACATCAACGCCGCGATTGCAGAGATGGACGGGCAACGGGTCAACGGCAATGACGTCGTGATGGGGATCGCCGCGAGCGGCACCACGCCGTACGTACGCGCCGCCCTCGGGCGGGCCCAGGCGCTCGGGGCGCGAACGATATTCTTCAGCTGCACGGAGCCGCCGCCGCTGCTCCGCGAAACCTGCGACGTCTGCATCACCGTGCTCGTCGGCCCCGAAGTGGTGACCGGCTCCACGCGCATGAAGGCCGGCACCGCCACCAAGCTGGTCCTCAATACGATCTCCACCGGCGCCATGATCCGACTCGGCAAGATCTACGGCAATCTCATGGTGGATTTACGCACTCTCAACGACAAGCTTGTGGACCGCGGCGAGCGGATTCTCATGGAGACGACGGGCGCCTCACGGGAGGCCGCGCGTGCCGTCATCGCGGCGGCCGAAGGACAGGTGAAGCTCGCGATCGTCATGCAGCGCCTGAGCGTCGACCGCCCGACGGCGGAGCGCCTCATCTCCGAACACCAGGGTCGTCTGCGTCCGCTGCTGGGCGATCCACCTCAGATAGGATCGCCATGACCGAGCGTCCCACTCTCGCGGTCGGACTGATGTCCGGTACATCGCTCGACGGCGTCGATGCCGCGCTGGTCCGGCTCGTCGGGCCGACCCACTGTCAGCTGCTCCATTTCGTCACCCGACCCTATGCTCCCGCCGAGCGCGATGCCATTCGCGCGGCGCTTGCCGCGGGCGCCGGCGCCGCGACGCTTGCTCGGCTGCACGTGCAGGTGGCGGACTGGGCGGCCGACGCGGTGGAGACCTTGCTCGAGGAGGGCCACACGAAGGCCTCGGACCTCGCGTTCATCGCCTCGCATGGCCAGACCATCTGGCATGAGCCGCCGGAGGTGAGCTGGCAGCTGGGAGAGCCGGCGATTCTCGCGGAGCGCTTCGGCGTGCGCGTCGTGAGCAATTTCAGGGCGCGGGACGTGGCGGCGGGAGGGCAGGGGGCTCCGCTCGTCCCGATGGCGGACGTGCTGCTCTTCGGTGCCGAGCATCCACGCGTGCTGCTCAACATCGGCGGGATGGCGAATCTCACGTACGTCCCGCGGTGGGAAGTCGAGGAAGGCGCCGTCGC
>JBDUEA010000190.1:0-6451 GCA_040002695.1 Gemmatimonadota bacterium
CGTTCACCATCAGGCTCTTTCCTGATGAGGCTCCCGCCACGGCAGCTCGGCTCGTCCGGCTCGCGCGCGGTCACTACTTCGACGGCCATGTCCTTCAGCGAGTGGAGCCCAATTTCGTAATTCAGGGAGGAGGGCCGGGCGCGTCGGAGTATGTGGGGGACTCAACCTTCATGCGGGACGAACTCGCGTTTCATTCGCACTATCGCGGTACGATCGGGATTTCCTCGCGCGGGAGAGATACCGGAGACGCGCAGCTGTTCATCAATCTCACCGACAATTCACGACTCGATCATGAGTATACAGTGGCGGGTGAAGTCATCGCAGGAATGAGTGTGGTTGATCAGATACTGGAGGGGGACACGATCGAGCGGGTACAGGTGACGGGCGCGCCGTAAGGACACCGTTTGTTCTCCACGTGGCCTGAGCCAGGCTGTAAATCATAGAAGCCCGGACCGACCAGGTCCGGGCTTCTGTACCGCATGGCCGCGAGCTGTTTCAGCGAAGGTGGACCACCCGCACTCAGGGTCTGCCTCCGCTGAAGGTGTCACACTGCCGGATGTCTCCCGAATCGAATCCCCGCTTGAACCACTCCTGCCGCTGTGCCGATGAGCCGTGGGTAAATGCGTCCGGATTCACCGAGCCACCGCCCATGCGCTGAATCCGGTCGTCGCCGACGGCCGCGGCAGCGTTGAGCCCCTGCTCGACCTCGCCCGGGTCGAGCAATCCGCGCTCCTGGGTCGTGTGGCCCCAGATGCCGGCGAAGCAGTCGGCCTGGAGTTCCAGGGCCACCGAGAGCTGGTTCGTCGCGTCCGGGTTCGCCCGTTGGGCGCGACGCATTTTCTCCTCGATGCCGAGCAGACGCTGCACGTGGTGGCCGAGCTCGTGCGCGACGACGTAGGCTTCCGCGAATTCCCCCGAGGCGCCGAATCGGTCGCGCAACTCCTGGAAGAATCCCAGGTCGATGTACACCTTCCCGTCGCCGGGGCAGTAGAACGGTCCGCTCGCGGTCTGGGCGAAGCCGCACGCGGACTGGATGCCGTCGCGGAAGAGCACGAGGTGCGCGTCCTGATATCGGCCTCCATTTGCCGGCAGGATCTCGGCCCACGTCTTCTGTGCGTCGTTGAGCACGAACACGACAAAATCCGCCAGCGTATGCTCTTCCTTCGATTCGGCCGGCGGTGGAGCGCCGGGATCGGTGACGGCCGAGGTCGTGCCGCCCGAGCCGCCCCCTCCACTCAGCAGCGTGAAGAAGTCCTGCTTGAACACAACGCTCAGAACCAGCAGCACCAGCATACCGCCGAGGCCGAGGCGCATGCCTCCGCCGAAGCCGGGTCCCCCCGAGCTTCCGCGACGGTCTTCGACGTTGGATCGGTCTCCCCCGGGTATCCAGCGCATTCATCCTCCTGTGAGTGCGTGCCAAACCGCTGTACCCCGGCAAGGTGCGGATGGTCGCGCCCGCCTCCCCAGTCTACCGACACCCGGGCGCCGACGATAGATCCGCCGCTGTCAGACCCGGTTCCTATCTTCGGACGAGGAAATGGCCGCCGCGCCGAGGGCGGCAAACCTACTTGAAAGGGACGTCGATGCCTGGCAGTTCCGGAGCGGTCGAAGTCCGCCGGCCTTCCGCGAGGGTTGAGGCTCCCTCGGTCCGCGTCATCCAGCTGGCCCCGCCGATCCGCGCGCTCTTCGATTCCCTGGAGGAGCGGATCCTCGTCTGGCAACCTCCCTCGGGCACAACATTTCCCAACGCGATGCTCCGGGAGTTTCTTGCAGCTGTGCCTGACTCCCCATCGCTGCTGGCCGCCCTCTGCTCCGTGGCCGAGGCGGTATGGGCCGAGTCGAGACCTCGCCTGTTGTCCGGCGGTCGAACGGATTTGCGGCCGACGGGGTCGTTCACGCAAGAGTTCACGGTGCAAAGCAGGCGATTCCTTTGCCGCGGACGGATGCTCTCTCCCGATCCCCTGTGGAGTTCGGGACTGGTGCTGATCGCGCTACAGGCGGAGACGCGGCGGGAACCGTGCGCCCTCGAGATGCGGCATCGCTACGGACTCACCGCAAGGGAGACCGAGGTCGCGATGCTGCTCGCGAACGGTTGCTCCAACACGAACGTGGCGACGGAGCTTCACGTGAGCCGACACACCGCTCGACGGCATACCGAGCGGGTCCTGGCGAAACTTCAGGTGAGTTCCCGGGCGAAAGTCGGCGTACTGTTTCGGACTGGGTGATCACGAACTCATGCGCTGGGTTTTCGGTCATGGCCGTCCGCGGGACCGTTCGAGGGGTATATTCGAGTTGAGAATCCCGATCGGACCACCCCGTTCCGGAACCCGATGTGGCCGATGCTCATCGCCGCTTCCGCATCGCCGCTGGCTTCCCGCCGGCCGGTACTCCCATGAGTGGAGTCCGGGCGGGACTCGGCTTGGTGCTCATCCTGGCGCTGGCGGCCGCTTGCGGCCGGCCCCGGCAACCTGAACTGCCTGCCCCCTCCGACAGCCTCTCCTCGACTCAACCCGACAGCCTTGCCGATTCAACCGCCAACACGCGTCCATCCGAAGTCGTCATCGTCGTCTCCAACCATCACTGGCTCGATATGCGGATCTTCCTGGTTCGGGGAGGTGTGAGCCGCCGGCTGGGTACAGCCGTCTCCGAGGGAGAGGCGCGGTTTACAGTGCCGACCGCGCAACTGGGCCCGAACAACGAGATCCGGCTCCGCGCCCACGCCATCGGCGGCAATGCGGCGGTCGAGACCGATCGGCTGGTGCTGCATGGCGGTGACGAGGTAGCCTGGTCAATCGAAGGACAGATAGCCCTGTCTTCAGTGCTTGTGTACTGAGCTCGCGCGGTTCGGTTGCCCTTCCGCTCCATGGGCGGAGTGCTTCATATTGGCTGGGCACCCGCCAGCATGCATCCGGCACCACGACTACCGATTCATCATCCGTTCGCCTCGCCCCTCGGTCGCATCTCCGCGACCCGGGCTCCGACCTGGTATGAGGTAACTCATGCGGTTCTCCCGCGCTCGCCGGACGCTCTTCTACCTTCTCGGCATCCTGCTGTTCATCAATTGCGGAGGGGACGGGAACGGTCCGTCGAACCAGGCGCCGGCGCTCATCGTGGCGCTCTCGGGTACGGGCCAGACCGGCAGCGTCGGGCAGTTGCTCGCCGCGCCGATCGTGGTGAAGGTGACCAATTCAGCGGGCGCCGCGGTGAGCGGAATCGTGGTCACCTTCAACGTCACGGCGGGCGGTGGCTCGCTCGCCGCGAGTACCGTGACGACGAACGGACAGGGAACAGCATCTGTCGGATGGACCGTCGGCCAGACGGTGGGCACCAACATCGACACCGTCACCGCGACAATTCCGGGCAGCATCAGCGGGTCACCGGTGACGTTCACCGCGAGCACCGCGGCCGGACCCGCGACCCTGATCACACTCATCTCGGGAGACCAGCAGAGCGCGGAGGTCGGACATCCAGTTCCGCAGCCGCTCGTCGTCGAGGTCAAGGACCAGTTCGGCAACCTGTCGGTTGGTCGCCAGGTCGCCTGGCAGATCACCTCCGGCGGTGGCTCGGTGCAGTCCGCTGCCAGTATCACCGACGCGCAGGGCAGGGCCACTATGACTTGGACCTTAGGCAACACGGTGGGCACCGCAGCGCAGATCGTGCGCGCGCAGATCTCATCCTCCGGTGTCAACTTCTCGGCGACCGGTTTCCTCACCAGCGGCACGCTGGCGATTGCCTCGGGCAACAACCAGAATGGGCCGTCGAGCGGGCAATTGGCGAGCGCGCTGGTCGTGACGGTGAAGACTCCGGGGAACGGCCTGGTAGCAGGAGACACCGTGAGCTGGGCGGTTGCCAGCGGCGGCGGTACGCTCTCGGCGCCGACCAGTATCACGAACGTGCAGGGTCAGGCGACGATCACCTGGACGCTCGGTGCCGGCGCCGGAGCGCAGACCGTGACCGCATCGTCGGCTGGACTCACCGGGTCACCAGTCACCTTTACCGCCACCGGCGTCATCGCTCCGGCGAATACCATTGTTGGCTCGGTGGCGCTCTCGGCGAGCGCCCTGAGTGCGCCACGTGGGGGGACCAGGGTCGGCGCGTTCTTCTCCGGGCTCCGCGGAACCGCATCCCGATTCGGCACGCAATCTTTCCGCATGGGGACGGGGGACGCACCGATGCGCGCGATGGTGCAACCGACACCGGTTCCGGGGGCGCGGTACACCCGGAATGACCTGCTGGTGACGTTCAAGCCAGCGGCGATTTCGGCGCCGCCGCTCGGTGCCATGTCGGCCGCATCATTTTCGCTGGCGCAATCGGTGGGTATTTCGATGCACAGCGCGCTCGCGCGCCACGAGGCGCCGGGCATCATGAAAGTCTCGGACGTCTCACCGGTCATCATGACCGCACGTGTGTGGGTCGATCCTTCGAAGATGGATTCGATCGCGTCGGCGCTCAGCGCCGATCCGACGATCGCATCGGTCTCCAGGAACATGATCGTGTACTCGCACGAGCTGCGCGGTTACTCGGTGCCGGTCTCGATGGAGGAACTTCGCGCGGTAGCAACATCCGGCGCGGCCGGCGCGGGCCTCCGCCGAGTCCCCGGTGGCACGATCCCCAACGATCCCAGTTATCCCAATCAATCGTGGCATTACGTCATGGTCGATGCGCCGCGCGCGTGGAGCATCACGACCGGCAGCAGCTCGGTGCTGGTGGCTGTGGTGGACGCCGGCATCCGGTTCGACCATCCTGCGATCGCGGCCAACCTGACGAACGATGGGTACGACTTCGTCTCCCTCGCGGATACGACGCCGCTCTGTGCGGGCGGCAGCATCACTGAGGCGGATGACGGCAACGCCTACGACCCGGATCCGACGATGCCCGACGATCGGGACTTCGATCAGTCGAACAACTGCGCGCTCGGACACAGTCAGGTGGGCGCCCATGGACTGCACGTCGCGGGCATTATCGGCGCGGTGGGCAATGACGGAGTCTCCGTCGTCGGTCTCAACTGGACCGTGCGCATCCGTCCGGTCCGCGTGCTCGGCGTCACGGGCTCGGGCAGCACATTTGACGTGGCGCAGGGCGTTCTCTATGCGGCGGGACTTCCGGCGGCGGGTAACAATGGCGGGATCACCGCTCCGCCGGCGGCGGGCGCAAAAATCATCAACATGAGCCTCGGCGGAGGGTGTCCGGCGCAGGGTCAGCCCGACGTGCTGCACAACGCCATCTCGGCGGCCACGAACGCGGGGAGTCTCGTCATCGTGTCGGCGGGTAACTCGGGAGACCAGACACCGCAGTGCCCTGCTTCGTATCCCGAGGTGCTGGCCGTTTCTGCGGTAGGACCCGATGGAGTGCTGGCCTCGTACTCGAGCTTCGGGTCCTCCGTGGGCATCTCGGCGCCGGGCGGTGATATCGCCGATGGCAATCTGGCCGGTGGCGACGGCACCTTCGGCGTGTTCTCCTCGACCTGCGATTTCACGACGACACCATGCACGCCCAACTTCGCGCGCGAGATGGGAACCTCGCAGGCCGCGCCGCACGTCTCGGGCGTGGCGGCACTCATTCTGGCCGCGAATCCCGGTCTCACGGCGTCACAACTCCGGACCCGTCTCACGCAATGGGCGGTGGACGCGGGAACGCCCGGCTTCGATCCACTGTATGGGGCGGGCATCGTGAACGCACGCAACAGTCTCACGCAATCGCTGGCTGCGCCGGCAGTGGTCTACGCGCAGGTGTATGACGCGACGACCGGCGCGATCGTGGCCACGCAGCAGACTGGGGCAGGAGGGTCGTTCAATTTCCTCAGTATCCCGAACGGGACTTACTTCGTCTATGCGGGAGAGGACGAGAACGGGGACGGAATCATCGGCGCGGCGGGCAGACGCTGGGGTGCGTTCGGTGGGTCGGCTGCTCCAGCGACGGTCACGGTGTCAGGCACCACCGGCGGCACTGCTTTCTTCACGATTGGCACGCCGGTCGAGAAGGAGGGGAATAACTCGATTGCCGCAAGCAGCCGCCTTGTGGTGGGAGGCTGGATGGCGGGCAGCGCCGATGGAGTCCTCGATCCGTCGGATGTGTATCGCGTCGACCTGGCGACAGGAGGGCAATACACCTTCCAGACGTCGGGGCTGGGCGGTGCGTTCTGCCGCTTCGCGCTCAGCCTCAACACCGTCCTCACCCTTTCCGATGCGCAGGGGGCACAACTGGCCGCGGATGACGATGCGAACGCCGGTGCCAGCAACTACTGCTCGGTCATCTCGACGACGCTGACTCCAGGCACGTACTTCCTGACGGTCACGACCGGCCCGGACTTCGGGCTGCCGCCGGTTGCGAAGGGGTCGTACCGGATCGAGGCGCGGAGCGGTCCGTAATTGTCTATGGAGATCGCCATCCGCAGATGAACTCAGATAGCTCACCTGCAGGGCCGAATCTTCCCATCGCACCCAATCAATCC
>JBDUEA010000191.1:0-6415 GCA_040002695.1 Gemmatimonadota bacterium
TCGAGCAGCGCGGCGACTTCGGCCGAAGTCGGGAGGCAGGTGATCACCACATCCGCGCCGGTGGCTGCCTCCCTCGGCGTACCGACCGCGTGCGCCCCATGAGCCTCCGCGAACGCGATCGCGCGCGCACCGGTGCGATTCCAGACAGTGAGGGCGTGCCTGCCTGCGAGGTGCCGGGCCATCGGGGTGCCGATCGCTCCAAGTCCCAGAAATCCGACGCGCATGAACCATTGGCCTTTCAAGCGGGAAATTCGTGCGGACCGCCTTACAACATAGTGGCCGCAGGACCGGGACTGTACTGCGGACCGCCAGGCGTTCTCGAGTGCCTCGGCGCCGGAGACGAGGTGGGTTGCTCATGGCGAGGATGCGAACGGCCCCGGAATCAGTCCCGGGGCCGCGGCGCAGCAGGATAAACGGAAACGTTCAGGGGAAATGCTGGCGGCATCCGGTGTTCGGAGCGACCCAGTTCTGCTGAATGAGAAAATCTTTGGTACCGAGTTTCACATTCGCCTTGCCGCCGTTGGTGGTCGTGTATGTCGTGCCGAAGTTGAAAGCACACTTGTCGGCGTTTTCGTTGCCCGCGGCATCGAACCAGGCATTGAGCTGGAAGTCGGTGGTCGATTCTTCGATCTCGTGCACCATGGCGGACATCTCATCATCGGCCGCCTGATCGTTGTTGGGACTCTTCAGGCGCGAGGTGCAGCCGTTCACGTATTGATGATCGAACGGCATGGCGGCGTAGACGATCGTCTTTCCGTTCCAGGCGAAGGTGCCATGGTAGGCGCAGTACTGACTCCCGAACCCACCGCCGAGGTTGGTGTTGCCCCGAGTGAAGACGAGGTAGACGGTGGCCGGATCGTAGGTCAGTTTCCCCTGGTTCAACCCCTTGATGATCTCCGTCCGGATCGTCGCGTTCGAGACGGTCGAGCCGGTGGACGGCGGCACACTCGTATTGTCGGCCCAGAACTGGGTGTAGGTCACGCTGTTGGTCACCCGGTGCCCCCCCGCCACCTTGTCGGTGTAGGTCGTGTTGATGTTGAAGTAGGGGGATCCGCCGACGTTGCGAAGGAAATACCCGACCAGGGAGCCGTCTGCGGTCCCGACTCCCTTGGTACCTGGGGTGGGGCCACCATTGTAGATCCGGCTCGTTGCCCAGTAGATGGATGCGACCTTCGTCCGAACGAGAATGGGCCCGCCGTGATACAGGATGGGGCCTGCGAGCGCCGATGGGCCCTGGCTCCCGCGGTCCAGCGGCATGATGTGGATGGCGTCGCTGCCGATGGAGAGAGTGCTGGGTGAGACACCCGATTGATCGGAAGGCTGCGTCGGTACGGAGCTGTCGTGGCACGCGGCGAGCCCGAAGGCGCCGGCAACCACGGTGAGCCGGAAAAGTCGCATGAGGACTCCTTAGGAGAATGTGGAAAGGCGGGCGGGACGCGAGGAAACCAGCGGCGCACGAACGGAGCTCCGGAGGACGGCGGATTTCCCGGGCATTCCAGCGACGAGCGAGCATACGCTAGGATGAGGGCAGAATTCGCGCAAGACCACGCCGGCGCTCCACACTGGAGACTCGCGGGAGGACTACGCTAGATTGGGCGCTACATCGTGGGTTCGGTTTCTCCTCTGACTCGGGATCCGTCCGTGAATCTTCGCTATTTCGTCCTCGCGTGCGCGGTGGTCGTAAACGCATGCAGCAAGGCGCCCAAGCCCTCAGATACGGCGACGGCGCCACATCCGGCCATCCTCACCGCCATCGGCGGAGACAGCTCTCACATCGAAGGCCTGGCGGTCCATGGCGGCAAATTGTTTGTCGCGGACTGGCACGATGGCGCGATTTACTCGGTCGATCCCACATCGGGTAACACCGCCAGGGTCGGCAAGCTCCCCACCCTTCCCAACCAGGGCATCCTCGGCGTCGCCACCGATTCAGCGGGTAGTTTCTATGCCGCGATTCCGGACTCTGGCGTCATCTACAAGGTGGATGCGAGCCGCCTCGGTGCCGCCGACTTCGATGCCACCAGGGATGCGACTCGATTCGCGACCGGCGTGCTCGGAGCCAATGGTATCAACTTCGACGACCGTGGCCACCTGTGGATTACCGGCGGAGATCACCACGCCGTGTACCAGGTGCCCGCGACCGGAGGACGCGGCATCGTCGTTGTCCCCGATGTCTCGCCGCAGTCCACCGATACAACCATGCCGGTCCGGGTCTACACGGCGAACGGCGTCGCCTTCGATTCCAAGGGTCGCGCGTATGTCGTCAACACCGGAACCGGCGCGATCCAGCGCATCACCGTCGACTCGGCCTACCACGTGACTGGGGACACGCTCTGGCTCAAGGACGATCGGCTCATCGGTGCGGATGGCGTGATCGCGGACGCGCAGGATAATCTCTGGATCGCCGCCAACTTCCGGAATGCGCTCCTCAAAGTTTCCTCCACCGGAGAGATCACCGAGATCTCGGCGAACGGAGCCGGCGGCCCGCTGCATTTCCCCGCGGAGCTCAAGCAATGGGGCGGCCGGATCTATCTCGCAAATCTCAACTTTCCGATCGGTGCCAACACGGGAACCACCGATCACCGGGCCACCATCGCCGTGGTCCCGTTGACGCCGTGATCCGCCGGACTTCTCGGCGACCCTCCGCAGGGTAACCCCAGATGCCGGCCCGCATCCTCCACGTCGATCTCGACGCCTTCTTCGTGGAGGTTTGCCGGCGGCATCACCCCGAGCTTCGCGAAATCGATTTACTGGTCGTCGGCGGGCGCCGGGATCAGCGCGGCGTCGTCCAGTCCGCGTCGTATGGTGCCCGCAAATTCGGCGTGCACGCCGGCATGCCGATCGCCCAGGCAGCGCGCCTCTGTCCGGCCGCAACCTTCTTTCAGGGCTCCTTTCCGCATTATCGCGAGGCTTCCCGGGCCGTGCGCGAGGTGCTGCTTCGCCACTCACCCACCGTGGTGATGGCGTCCCTCGACGAAGCCTATCTCGACTTCAACGGCACGGAACGCCTCCACCCCGTTTCACTGCTTCCCGCGGCGGAACGGCTGCGGGACGATGTCCGGGATCGGACCGGACTCGACTGCAGCATCGGCATCGGCCCCAATCGCATGATCGCCAAACTCGCGTCCGATGCCGCGAAGCCACGGGGACTGATGGAGATCCGCGCCGGATGGGAGGAAGGCTTTCTCGCCGGACTTCCGTTGCGCGCGCTGCCCGGCGTCGGCCCCAAGACCGCGGAGCGCTGGGCCGCGATCGGCCTCACCGAAGTCATCCAGGTGCAGCGAATGAATGTCGAGGAGCTCTCACGCCTGGTCGGCGATCATGCCCGCGATCTCAAGTTTCGCGCGCATGGCCACGGCGGCTCCACGCTCAACGCGGGACGGTCGGCCAAGTCGATCAGCCGCGAAACGACGCTGTCCCACGACGTGACGGATCGCGACCGGCTCGAAGGGCTGCTCGCGCTGTTCAGCGCGCACGTGGCCGCCCAGCTCCGGGAAGAAAGTCTCGCGGCCCGGACCGTGACACTCAAACTCCGCCATGGAGATTTTCACACCGTCACCCGGCGCCACACCCTGGACGCACCGACCGATCTCGACGCGGAAATCTTCGCGGCGGCCAGAATTCTGTTCGTTCCGGCCTTCGACGAGGCGCTCCTGAGACGCCAAGGTGTGCGCCTGATCGGCGTTGCGGCAACCAATCTGGTGGAGTCAGCGCCCGCCGACCTCTTCGAGGCCCCCGCCCGCACCCGCCTTCGAGAGCTGACCGTGGCCCTCGACAAGGTGCGGGGAAAATTCGGTGCCGATGCCGTGACGTCGGCCCGGATCCTGGGGGTCAAGGGAAATCGGAAAGCGGAGCGTCGAAGCGGGGACTGAGCCCCGCGACGATCGGGATACCTTCTCACTAGCCTGGTCTCATGCGCCACTTTGTGCTTTGCCCCGCCATCACCATCCTGCTTCTTGCAGCTGCCAGTACAGGAGCGCGGTCGCAGGAGTCCCAGTCTCCCGTTGCCTGCGGGACCGACAGCCCGGATGCCTGCCTCCGGGACGGGGACGCCTTCGAGCAGCAAAGCGCTGCGGGCTCCATCGAGCGCGCCGTCGCCGCCTATCGCACCGGCTGTGATGCCGGCAGCAGCGAATCATGCCACCGACTGGGCACCATGCTGCGCGATGGCCGTGGAATAAGCCCCGATGGAATTCGGGCCGCGGTCGTTTATGCCCGCGGATGCGATCTCGGCAGCGGCGGCGCGTGCACCGAACGGGGGAGACTCTTTCGCGCAGGGCGGCAGGTGGATCCCGACGTCGTGGTCGCGGGGCGACTCTTCCGCCGAGGCTGTGACCTCGGTGATGCGCGGGGCTGCTCGGAGCTCGGGGAGTTGTATCTGTCGGGCGAAGGGGTGATAGGAAATCCGCCCGCCGCGCTACAAAATTTCCAGCGAGGGTGCGACGGCGCGTGGGCCACCGCATGTACTCGGGCCGGACGGCTGCTGGAGTCGGGCAACGACGTGGGTCAGGACCTGCGTCGCGCGGCCGCCCTCTATCAGCGCGGTTGTGATCTCTATGACCCCGTCTCCTGTGGCAAGCTGGGCTCGATGTACCAGGACGGCCGGGGCGTCACGGAGGACCGGAAGCGTGCCGATGCGCTCTTCGCGCGCGCCTGCTCACTCGACATTTATCATCGCTGTCAGGACGTGTTCCAGTTTCATTAGATCGTCAAGGCAGCAGATCCCTCGTCTGGAACTTGAGCCCGACCGTTCCATTCGTCCGATCGACCTGCGCGCCGAGATTCCGAAAGGTGGCGCGGGTATCGGCGGTTGTATATGCCTGCACTGCGCTGTTGAGATACAACGGATAGTATCCGATGTGCGCCCGCGTCGTTCCGGGTGCAAGAGGACAGTAGCAGTCGGTCGCGCCGGCAAGCCCCGCATTGACGATGATCCCGACCGAACGATCCGCGGCGTTCGTGACCAATGGAGCGAAGTAGGCGGCGCCCGCGCTTCGCGCATCTACAATCTTGAGTATGTCGCCGCTCGGCTTTTCACTGGTGAATGTGCCCTGGAGCTCGCTGCCCAGCGGATTTCCGGTGGCCGATCGCGGCCGAACCAGCGACCACTGCACCACCATCGGCCGGCCCCGCTCGAGTTTCCGGCGCAGCGTTCCGCCCGGCCCGACTTCGATCGTCTCTCCGCGCACCAGCACCTTGATGGGCTCCACCAACTCATTCCGAATCACTACTACCGGCTGAGCGCCGAGCAGCACATACGCGGCCACGCCGAGCACCAGCGCAAGGCCGAGCCCGAGCAGGACGAACAGAAAGCCGGATCCGCCGTTGCTTCCAGAAGGCGCAGGGACAGAGGTGGGTACCTTTCGTTCTGAGCTCGGCAGCACCTCGGTCGCATCCTCCTGAATCTGCTTGGCGACACGCTCGGCGGTCACTGGCGTCTGGCTTCCGCTCAGGCGGCCTTCGTTGAGCGCCTGCAGGAGCATGGCGGCGGATTGGAAGCGGTCGGCAGCGCGCTTGGCGAGGCAGCGGACGATAATATCAGAGAGCCAGCGCGGGATCCGCGCGTTCCGCACACTGGGGATGGGGACCGGTTCACTGAGGTGCTTGCCGACGATCTCCTGTGAGGTGTCCCCTTCGAACGGAGGCGTGCCCGTCACCATCTGGAAGAGGAGCGCGCCGAAGGCGTAGATATCGGTGCGGGCGTCGATGTCCCCCTGACCGAGCGCCTGCTCGGGGCTCATGTATTGGGGAGTGCCGACGACGAAGCCGGTCTGGGTCATCTTCGAGCTGGAACCGTCCACCTGCTTTGCAATTCCGAAATCCACCAGCAGCACGCGTCCGGATCCCGCTTCGATCATCACGTTGTCCGGCTTCACGTCGCGATGAACCAGTCCCGCCTGGTGCGCGTGCGACAGTGCCTCGAGAATGGGCTTGGCGATCGCCAGGGCTCGATCGGGATCGAGGGCACCGGAGGTCCGGAGCAAGGCGGCGAGCGACTGCCCCTCGACGAAGGGCATCGCGTAGTAAACGAGACCCTCCGCGTCACCAACAAAATGAATGGGGAGGATGTTGGGCTGATTGAGTCGCGCGATGGCTCGTGCTTCCTGCTTGAACCGCTCGAGCATGCCGGATGACCAGGCGATGTCCGGTTTGAGCACCTTCAGCGCGAGGCGGCGCATGAGGTCACGGTCCCACACCTCGTACACCTCCGCAAAACCTCCCTGTCCCAGGAGTCGCCTCACCTCGTACTTGTTGCCCAGTGCGCGAGCCAGCCGGTCCATGACCGGAAGCTCTCCGGGCGAGGCAGGCTGCGGTGCAACGGGGCCAGCCCCACTCAGGATCGTCGGGCTCTGGGCTCCGCATCGCGAGCAGAACGCGGCGTCCGAGGGAATGGGCGTCTGGCAGGTGGGACAGGGTT
>JBDUEA010000192.1:0-6381 GCA_040002695.1 Gemmatimonadota bacterium
CTGCATCGCCACGTGGTGCTCGTCGTCGCCCGGTCCGGTCCACGCTGCGAACAGTAGGGTGGTGGTCCCCGCGACCCGCTGCGGCCAGCGGTGGCTGATTTCGCCGGCCGCTGCGTTTACGTGAGTGACCTCAGTGGCGGCGCCTCCGCCTTCCGGCACGCGCCAGATGCCGCTGATATTGGTCGGTGCAAAGTAGATGAACCCGTCGTCGCCCCAGTCGCCGCCCCGGTGGAACGGGGTATCGGCGAGTGCCTGCAGCGCCGCGCCGTTCACCGTGATCTTCCGCAGCTTTCCGGCCGCGAAGAAGCCGATCCATTGTCCATCGGGCGAGAAGAACGGTCCGTCGCCTCCCTCGGTGCCCTCGAGCGCCATGGCCTGGGGCTCTTCCAGCGCGCGGATGAAGATCCGGTTCTTGCCGTCCTTGAGCCCGACGTAGGCGATGCGGGTTCCATCGTGGGAGATCGCGACCGGCATGAGTTGGCTCGAGCCCAGCTCGTACCCTTGAGGAAGGACTACGCTGACGTGCGCGCTCCGCCCGCTCGTCGAGGCCCCGGAGGGCATGAGCCAGCGCATCAGGCCGAAGGTGAGGAGCGCAGCGATGGCCGCCGTGGCGAGGACAACGAGCCGGGTGCTGCGCGCCAGCGGCAGGCGCACGGCGGCCTGGGCGCCGGGGATTGTCTGGGCTAAGGTGGCGTTGTCGAGCGCGGCCGCGAATGCCCCTGCGCTCGGGAAGCGGTCGGCCGGCAGCTTCTCCAGCGCAGTGTTCACCGCCGCCTCGACATGCGGCGGGATGCTCTTCCGCTGCAGGGTGAGACTCCGCGGTTCCTCCGTCATCACCCGTGCCACGATGGCCTGCGGGGTCGGCCCGGTAAACGGCGGCTCACCGGTCAGCATCTCGTACAGCACGCAGCCCAGCGCGTACACGTCGCTCCGGGCGGTAATATCCCGCTCGCCCATCGCCTGCTCGGGACTCATGTAGTGTGGCGTGCCCAGCGACATCCCAGTCTCGGTCATCCGGGAGCCGCCCTCGGAGCGGGAGGCGGCAAGCGCGATGCCGAAGTCCGCAACCAGAGCGTGCCCTCCGTGCAGCAGGATGTTCTCCGGCTT
The DNA here is from genome assembly GCA_040002695.1 of Gemmatimonadota bacterium. GTDB lineage: Bacteria > Gemmatimonadota > Gemmatimonadetes > Gemmatimonadales > GWC2-71-9 > JBDUEA01. Next base: position 1,108 of record JBDUEA010000192.1, read on the forward strand.
GATGTCGCGGTGGATCACCGCGTGGCGATGGGCGTACTCCAGCGCGTCGGCCACTTCCCGCGCGATCCGGACTGCCTCGTGCACCGGAAGTTGCTTGTCGCGGTTGAGCCGATCGCGCAGGCTCTCCCCTTCGACGAACGGCATGACGTAATAGACGAAGTCCACCCCGCCGGTGCCGCCCCCGGTTCGACCCGAATCGAACAGGGCCAGTATGTGAGGATGCTGCAGGTTGGCAGTGGTCCTGATCTCGGCGAGGAACCTCTCGGCGCCGATCACGGCGGCCAGCTCGGGCCGGAGCACCTTGAGGGCGACCTTGCGATCGTGGCGGAGGTCGTGCGCGAGGTAGACAGTGGCCATGCCGCCCGCGCCGAGCTCGCGCTCGATCCGGTAGCGGTCGGCGAGGACGGTGGTGAGGTGCTCGGGAGTCGTGGGCATGGAGACGTGGGAAAGTTACCGCCGCAGAGCGGACTGGCTAGGGGCGCTCAGTCGGCCTTGCCGGATTGAAGGATGGTACTCCGTCTCCTGCCCGTGGCTCTCCAGTGCCTGGACTCGACGGTCCGCTTCGCCCAGAAACTGCTGAGGCAGGCTCCCCATACTGGATGCGTTGTCTCGAACGCTTATCGCTTCGACTCACTGTGGTCCCGCGCGGTGATTGGGGTGCGTATCGAGCGTTGGTCACGCGGGGGGACGTTTTCATTGACGACAAAGGCTCCAGACGCACGAGGTGCTCTGCCAGACAGCAGAAGGCAAAGCCATCAGGTGGCCGCGGTGCAGCGCTCGGGCTACCCTTCCCCATGCCCCAACTTGAACAGCATCGTACCGCCCATATCGGTTGGCTGCGCGCAGCCGTTTTGGGGGCCAACGATGGCCTGATCTCTACCAGCAGCCTTGTCGTCGGCGTCGCCTCGGCTCAAGTCGCGCAGGGTGCTCTCCTCGTTACAGCTCTCGCGGGCCTGGTCGGCGGCGCCCTCTCGATGGCGGCGGGCGAGTATGTGTCCGTCAGTTCACAAGCAGATACCGAACGGGCAGATCTCGCCCGGGAACGGGGCGAATTGGCCGCCCAACCGGACGCCGAGCACGCGGAACTCGCCTCGATCTATGAGCATCGCGGGCTCAGTCCGACCTTGGCTGCCGAGGTCGCCACGCAGCTGATGGCCCACGATGCGCTGGGGGCGCACGCCCGCGATGAGCTCGGCCTCTCCGACCTCAGTCTCGCCCGGCCGCTTCAAGCGGCGCTCGCCTCAGCGGCTTCCTTTGTGGCAGGCGCCGCGCTTCCGCTGCTCGTGGTGCTGCTCACGCCGAAAGCCACCGTCGTCCTGGCGACAATCATAGGTTCCCTCGTCCTCCTCGCGGGGTTGGGCGCCCTGGCGGCCCGCCTCGGCGGGGCGCCGCTGCTGCGAGGCACCCTGCGGGTCACCTTCTGGGGTGCTGTTGCGATGGGCTTCACAGCACTGCTGGGCCATTTCTTTGGAGTCGCGGCTTAGTCGGTTGTCAGGCCACGCCTCTCCCTCATCGCGCGGGAACGGACCTCAGATCCACTTTTGCTTGCCTCTGCGCCTGCGAATCATCGAGCGGAGCGAGGTGAACCCACCAGCCGCCATCTTCAAGCACTCCTCACAGCCCGGCACCGTTTGTGGCGCCTCGTACTTCACCGTGCTGAGATGCGAACACCACCGTGCTCTCGCCATCCGTCCCTCCGTTTGTGTTCACTGACACTATTCGCAGGCCGCATATTCGGCACTTCGTCAATGGCCGCATGAAAGCGGCAGACACCTAACCGCGCAGCTTTCGCCGATGCCCAGGCACCCACGTTCGTTCCAGATGTTGAGCGTCGAAGGACTTCCAGCGACGAGCGATCTTCTCCGGCAATCTGGCCGGCGGCAACTCCACCCAACCAGCGCGCGACGAACGGAAACTTGGTTGTTTGATCCGCCGTAGGAACTGCCGTTGAAGGGCACCGCACCGCTGAAATCGCACGACCCGCTAACCCACGATCAAGCGCGCTCAAGCCAATCCTCCGCAGAAGCAGCGAGAGCGGCACTCGTATCGGAGCCGGATGCCAGGATGAACCGACGCAAATTCATTTCCGCCGCCGCGGCCATGGGTGCAGCAGCCGTCTGGGCCACCCGGTCGTACGCAGAATCACACGTCCCCTGGCGCGAAAGCCGAGACCTTTTTCCCCAGGGCGTCGCGTCGGGCGACCCGGATGAGGGCAGCGTGATCTTATGGACGCGCCGTCCCTTCGCCGGGAAAGCCCGTGCCAAACTGACCGTGGAGGTGGCGCTCGATCGCGACTTTCGCAGCGTCGTTGCGTCTGTCCGCGCAACCATCCTTGCGGAATCGGATTGGACTTGTCGCGCGCTCGTCGGGGGACTCAAGCCGGCCACTGTCTACTGGTACCGCTTCACGGACGAGGAAGGTCACGGCAGCCGAGTCGGCCGCACTGCCACCGCCCCGCGCGTGTCTGACCCGAAATCGGTGCGCTTTGCCTTTGTGTCCTGCCAGAGCGTGAACGAGGGAGCGCAGAACGCCTATCGGCGCATGATCTGGGAAGACGAGCGAGCCACGCCCGAAGAACGGCTCGGTTTCGTGCTGCATCTGGGCGACTTCATCTATGAGGTGGTCGAATATCCGGACGAGGTGGCGCATCGGTATGACCGCACCGTATTTGATATCGGCCGGGTGCCGGACTCACGCAAGGTACGCAACTTCCACGTGCCGACGACGCTCGACGGGTACCGGATGATCTATCGCGCCCACATCAACGATCCAGATATTCAGGATGCGCGTGCCCGCTTCGCCTTCATCTGCATTGGCGACAATCACGAATTCTCGTGGCAAGGTTGGCAGAGCACGATCAGGTACGACGGCAAAGCCGAGCCCGCGCAGGCACTGCGCGTCGCGGCGAACCAGGCGTGGTGGGAGTATATCCCGTCCCGCGTGAAGAAGGCCTCGGGACGGGGACTCGAGAAATTCGACGGGCCGCACGTCCAGAACGCTCCGATCACCCGCTTCGACGATGACGGCCTGGGCGACGAACCCAACAACCACACCGCACTGGGGAGCATGACCGCCTATCGCGCGATGCGCTACGGCCGGAACGTCGAGCTGATCATCACGGACTTCCACAGCTACATGATGGAGGATCCGGGCGCGCGCGCCGAAGCTGATGAGTTCTCGCTGAGTGACTTCCCGGATCTCGTTCCCCAGGAAGCGGCCGAAATTCTCGATGCCGGGCGCTCCTATGCCAACGGCCACCCTCCAGAGACGATTGCGCTGGGCGACACGCACATCGCCAACTTCCGCAAGGACGAACCGGCCTTCACCGTGCTCGGCCGCGTGCAGAAGGCGTGGTTCAAGAAGACGCTTGCCGCATCAACGGCGACGTGGAAGGTCTGGGCCGCCACCAACGGCACGCTGGACATGCGCACCGACCCGCAGAACCTGCCCGCAGGGCTGACCAGGCCGTGGCCTGGAAAGGGCTATGCCACGTTTGGCCTTGGCGGCGACTTCAGCGCCGCGTTCAGCGAGCGCGCTGAGATCTACGATCTGGTGCGCGAGGCGGGCATCGATGGCTTCGTCACGGTGTCGGGCGACCGGCACAGCTTCTGGGCGGGCTACGCGGCGAAGGCCTTGCCACCGGCCAAATTCGATCCAGTGGGCGTAACCTTTATCACGGGTTCGATCTCCGCGCCGGGCCTTTCCGAAGCGCTCGAGAACACGTTCTCCAAGACGCACCCGTTGCGCCCGCTGTTCGTCGCCGACCTGCCCGGCGCGGCCAGGCCCGAGTCGGTTCTCGATCTTCTGATTAGACACGGGGTGAGAAGCGCGCTCGAGTATTCGCGCACCGGCGATGTCGCGCGCGCACGCGCCGCGACCAACCCAGACCTCGCGCCGCATCTCGAATTCGTCGACATGGGCGGGCACGGTTATGCGGTCGTTACCGCTGGTCCTGACGCAGTCGAAACCGAATTCGTCTGCATCCCGCGTCCGATCGCTCGCGCGGTGACCGATGACGGCGGACCTCTGCGTTATCGGGTAGTGCACCGCGCGGCGCGCTGGGGGGCGGGCCAGCATCCGGTGTTGACGCAGAGGGTGCTGGAGGGCGACCCAAAGTTGTCAGTGTGATGCGAACCGGCGCGCGTCCCACGTGAACTGATTGGCACAGCCGGTCGGTGCATGACCCAGTGTACGTCGCCCCTCCGCAGTTCATGCCGAGAGAGAGGCCACCAGGTTGATTCGTCGCTCATCGAGAGGCACGTCCAACCAGGGCAGGCAGCTGGCAGGCCGTTTGTTCAAAGGAAGTCGCAGGTTTTCTCGTGCGTCGACACTAGCGCCCGCAACTCAGGCTTGGTCGTCAGCCGGCAACCTGCTCACCTCTGGCCTTCTCTTTCACCACCGCCGCGAGGCGCAAGGCAGGTGCTGGAGTGTACGCCAGTTCTGCCCGGGCGACTGGTCCGTTCCTACCGGACGGCCTACTCTCCGTCATCAACAGTCGGCTTGAAACCTCGTTCATCCAGCGTGCGACATGGCCCTGATCTCAGAGGCCGAATCATCCGCGCACAAGCGCCGTCTCTTTGCGATTGGCCTCGGTGTTCGGTTGCTGGGCCTCCTCTTCCTGTGGCTCGGGGACGGCCATCCGTCGGTCTTCCGGAAATCGCTCGTCGTGCTCGGACTCGTGCTCTCGATCGGCGGGATCGCAGTGCTGCGATTTCTCCTGCTCGCAAGGCCCCTCGCCAGATTAGGCGCGCGACTCCGCAAACGAAGAAAAGCGGCTCGTTCTGGTCCGTAGGTCCGATGGTACGACGATTCCAGACTCAGATGACGGGCAGTCCCCACCCATACGACTCCCACCTGAATTCAATCGTGATTTGCAACCCGGCCCCAGACAGCGGAATGATTCCATCCCAGATCTGTCGAGGGGCGGATGTAGTCACCATACCTCCAGGTAACTCGTGCTCCCCTTGCTGCGGAAACGCGCAGTCGGTCTCAGACGGCAGGGCGTGCCAGCGGCTGCACTTCCCGCAGGAGACCGGTCTCCACGTCGAAAATACAGCCTCGCACCGGGACGTCCTTCGCGATCCAGGGATGTGATCTCACCTTCTCAATCTGTTCCCTGGTGTTCTGCTCGGGGTCGCTGAATGAGAAGAAGCGCATCGGAGCGGGCGACGCATCGCCCGTCGAGGCACTCAGTCTCGCGTTAAGCTCGGCATCCGTGAAAGTGGTGAATCCACAGCCGGAATGGTTGAGCAGCAGTATCTCCGTGGTTCCGAG
>JBDUEA010000193.1:0-6374 GCA_040002695.1 Gemmatimonadota bacterium
GCGCGCAACTGGTCATCGGTGAGCAGTGGGATCCGGAGCGCGGGCGGGAGCGCCGAGTCGCGCGGTGCCGGAGCATGTTGCGCCATCCAGTCGAGGAGACCGCGCATCATCTTTGCGTTCGCGATTCCGTGCGGCGTTGCGTCACCAGTGCCCGCGACGACGATACCGGACAGCGCGAGCCTCGGGCTCGGCGCGAACGCCACCTCGGAGAGCTTGGCACGGTACTCGAGATTCGCGGGGGTCGAGTCCGCGAGGTTGAGGCCACGGTCGATCGCGTGGCGACCCTCGTGCGCGAAGATGGAGCTCTCGTCCACCTCGTCTCCGTAGATGTGCTCGAAGCGGGACTGAAGCGCCGCGCCCGCGAGGCCGCCAGCGCGCAATGAATCGAGCAGCGCGAGCCGGGCGTCGCGAATGAGACGCTCCTCGAGACTCGGGAAGTCGCCCACCTCGGCCTTGCCGGCGCGCGCGACATCGGCCGCGCTGTCGCGGGCGATGGTCTTCGCATCGCGCGTGATCGCGGCGGAGTCGGTGACCGCGTGCCACGCACGGAGCGGCCCGTTGGCGTACGCCTCGCGCACCTGGATGATCACGTCGGAGGACGCCCACCCGCCGTGCTGCGCGATTCCATCCCACGCCCAGCTCTGATAGCCGTCGGAGATCATCCCATCGAGCACCGCGAAACGCACCGTGGCGTCGTGGCCGTACTGGCTCACGGTGCGCGTCTCGTCGGAAATGCGGTGGCCGGAGTGGAGGTCGAGCGTGCCCGCGGTCGTCCCCAGATTGACGACGAGACCGAACCGGCGATCGAGCTCACCACCCAGGGTGTCGGGCGAAAACGCGGGCACCGACCCGTGCCAGTCGAGATGCGGCCAGAGCCGGCGGCCGGCCGCAAAGAGGGTTGCCTGCCACCGCGCCGTGTCGGCCTGCGCCCGAGCGACGTCGCCGTAGTACGAATCGGTGATTCGACGCGCGTCACGAAGGAATCGCGCGTACTCGACGATCTCGCGCGTGTGCGCGTCGTGCGGCCGTCGCGCAAGTGCGCCGCAGGTGGCGATGAGCCCGGCGGGCTCGAACAGCTTCGCATTCACCAGCGCCGCGAACGCGTGCCGACCTGCTTCGGCCATGGCGGCGCCGTCCATCGCTCGCAGCTCCGACTCGGCGCGCACCAGCGGACCGTCCGGCACGCGTCGCCCGACGACATAGTACGAGCGAACGCCGAGCGCGAGCGAACGCCAGTCGCCGGTGATCGCTGCGAGGCGAACGAGGCGCTCGGCGGGCTCGATCTGCCCCGGCTCGGCGGCGACCACGATGCGGAGGCGCGAGAGGGCGTCGCGAACAGCGGCTTCATTTCTCAGCGGGGCGTGCGCCGCCGAGTCGAGACATGACTGCTCATAGGGATAGAGCGCGGCATCCGCGAGCGCGACAGCGGCGTTGCGACGCTCCTCGTCCTCGTGTGCGGCGGCGATCGCGGCGCGCGCGGTGGACAGCGCGCCGGTGAGGTTGCCGAACGCGAGGCGTGCGCGGCTCGCCATGACGAGCGCGGACGACGTGCGAGCGAATGGGAGCAGGTCGCGCATCGTGCGCGCGGTGTCACGCTGGATGCGCCAGTCCATCCCCGCGAGCGCGAGTGCGGCAAGCTTCCGGTCAGCAGGGGTGCCGTGCGCGAGCACATCGCGGTATGTACTGTCCGCGAGGGCGAAGTCCTGCTGCATGAAGGCGGCCTCGCCGGCCGCGACGCCTTGCGCGGCGAGCGGCGCAGCGAGGGACGCGGCAAGGGTCGCCAGCGTGAACATCGTGCTCAGGTGCTGCCGAACCATGACTCTCCGATGAAATGCGGAACGTAGGATTTATATCTGCTCGTTTCCCCGGACGCTTGAACGTAGTGACACGAATTGAGGATTTGAACGATATGCACGCAGCTCTGGATGCGGGTGAATACTTCGGCACGCGCGCCGAGGCGCGGGTGGCCGGGAGCGTCACGCTCACGACGTCGGAGTACGCGCCATCGGCAGTTGTGCCCCCGCATGCGCACGCGCGGCCGTACTTCTGCTACGTGACGGCCGGCGACTTCCGGGAGACCGGTGCGGGCGCGTCGTACACGGCGATGCGCGGAACGCTGGTGTTCCATCCGGCCACGGAATCGCACTCGGATTTGTTCGGTGAGAGCGGCGGCCGTTGCTTCAACATCGAGCTCGATGCTCGCTTCGATGCCGAGTGCGAGCCGGGTCCGGTGACGGGGCGCGCGGTGCGATATGCGGCCGAGCTGTCGAGAGAGATGCGGTCGTGGGACGCCGCGAGTGCGCTCGTGGCTGAGGGGATCGCGTCGGCGCTGGTAGCGCGGGTCGCGTTCGACGGGCGGCAGTTCTCGCGTTCGGTGTCCTCGTGCCCTCGCGAGCGTGTCGATCTCTCCCGCGCGGCGGAGCGACTGCGCGCGGATCCGTGCAACCCGCCGTCGCTCGAGGAGCTCGCGGCAGACGCCGGACTCGGTGCGCTCGCCTTTGCGCGGGCGTTTCGTCGGAGCTACGGGCGGGGTGTGGGTGCGTTCGTGCGCGCGGAGCGGGTCGAGCGGGCGAAGCGTGCGCTTTCGGAATCGCGACGCCCGGTGAGCGTGATCGCCGCGGAGCTCGGCTTCGCAGACCAGGCGCATCTGACGCGCGTGTTTCGCGATGCGACCGGGTGGACACCAGCCGCGTTCCGGCGGGCGAGTGTGGCGTAGTCCGGCACCGCGTCAGCGTTTTAAAACTCGGTATTCATTTTCAAGAGACGCATCGTTGCTATTTCCATGGGCGACGACGAAGTCGCGGTTGCGCGAAGAGCGAGCGTGCGAATTTGCAGTTTGGAGGTTTCGAGTTTGTCGGCAAGCAGGGAATGGGGTCGCGAGTTTGCGCAACCATCCGGCAGTCACGGCGTCAATCAGTTGACATATATCTGCCTGCAGGCATAATTATGTCTACTATGACTACCACCTCATTCCCCCCCGCCCTCCTGCGTGCCGCTCCGGCGGCCGAGCTGGTCTACTCGTCCCTGGCGTTCCATGCGCGGCCGCCCCGGTTCGAGCTCCCCGGCATCTGGCTGGTGCAGGCGCTGGGTTCCATCGGGGCGGCGCCGAGTGCGGTGCGGCAGGCGCTGTTCCGGATGGAGCGGGAAGGTCACCTCGCGTCGCGCCGGGAGGGCAAGCTCAAGTGGTACCGGCTGACCGCGAGCGGCACCGCCCAGATCGAAGCGGGCCGTGAGCGACTGCGGCGGCGCTCCGCTCCCGAGTGGGATGGCGGCTGGACCCTGGTCAGCGCCTCGTTTCCCGGCGGTCGGCGCCGTCAGCGGCTGCAACTGGGGGCGGTGCTCGACGCCCGGGGCTATGGACGGCTGCACGAGGGAATCCGGATCCATCCGCACGATGACCCGGCCGCGCTGCGGAAGCTGGTCCGTTCCATTGGCCTGGCGGCGGAGGTCCACATCTTCCGCGGCCGGCTTGCCGGGGATGATGATCGTGCCCTGGTGGCCGGTGCCTTTCCGCTGCGGCCGATAGCCGCCGGCTACACCCGCTTCGTGACCAGGTTCGGCTCGCTGGCTGGTACCGTCCAGTCGGATGACCGCGCCTGGTTTGCGCTCCGGCTGGCGGTGGCCCATCACTACCTGGGCGCCGCCTGGGACGATCCCGGTCTGCCACTGGCCACCCTACCCGCCAAATGGCCCGCCTCCCGGGCGCAGCGGCTGGCCGACCGGTTGTATCGGCGCGCGTCGGATCCCGCCAGGCGCTACGCAGCTTCGATTGCCCGCCGGCTCGAGCTCCAGTGGCCCGCCCAATGAATCTCTCTCCAGCCTGGAAACGGGCCGCCGGCGTCAGCCTGGCGCTGGTGATGATCCCGCTTCCGCTGATGGTCATGCTCCGGGTGACCAGCTACGGCATCGGGTCCGGTGTCGTGGCGGCGCTCGGCTGGGGCTGCTTCGCGTGGCTCTATTTCTGGCCGCTCGCCGCGCTGCATCTGTACCTCAAGGGCAGTCGCTGGCGCCGCTGGACCATCGGATTTCTCTGCTCGGTACCGCTCTTCCTGGCCTCGCTGGCCATCGTCTACGCCGCAATCGGATCGCGGTTTGGGCCGGCCAGCTCGGCGAGCTGGATCAGCTACCTCTCCAACACCCCGACCTGGTTCCTGCTGTCGGTGCTGGTCACCCGACTGATGCGCGATCCGGGACGACTCGCCCGGGGATTCATGGCGGTGAGTACCGGGCTGCTGGTCGTGAGCGTCGTCGGCACGACGGTTTACGTCTCGACTCTCGATCGGTACCGCTGGCCGGCGACGGGGCCCACTCGATGGCGCATCACGCATGTCTCGGTCATCGATCCGGCCACCGGCTCTCGGGCCGACGACCGCGATGTCCTGATCGATGGTGACCGGATCGAATCGGTCATCGAGTCGGTGCGCGATTCCGCCAGCACCCCGGCGGTCGACGGTGCCGGTCGTTTTCTGGTTCCCGGGCTGATCGATGCGCATCTGCACCTCGGAGTCCCGGTCGAAGGCGGCACCCTCAAGCTGTCGCCCGGGTTCTTCCTCGAATCGATGCTCACCGCCTTTGCACCCCACCGCCGAGCGCTGATCGAATCGGGCGTGGTGGCGGTGCGCGATGTCGGTGGTGCGGCCGAGGCCACGGCCCGGATCAAAACTGCGGTGGCCCGCCATGATCTGCTGGGGCCGAGGATGTTCACCGTCGGCCGACTGGTGACCAGTCCCGATGGCCATCCGGCGGGCACGATCTGGACCCGCGAGCTTCGGCGAGAGGGAGCCATCGAAGCCACTGACTCCACGATGCTGGTCAATGCGCTCGAGCGGGATCGGGTGCGGTTCAAGCCCGACGGGGTCAAACTGATTTTCGGCACCATCGGCCGGGCCAGGACCCGGCTCGATCCAGGGCTGCTCCGGATCGGAGTGGCATGGGCCAGGAGTCACCAGCTCTGGGTCGCGGTCCATGCCGAGACGGCGGAGGAAGTGGGGACGGCGGCGGCGGCCGGGGCCACGACGGTGGAGCATGCCGGGTCGATGGAGGAACCCTCCGACTCGCTGATCGCGCTGATCGTCCGCCAGCAGACCTGGCTCGACCCGACGCTGGGGGAATGGTGCAAGGCGATGCAACTCGCCGGCCGCAGCTCGGCGTTCATCGCGCAGGGGCTGCTCTCCCGCCAGCGGTCGATCGCCCGGCTGCGGATCGCAGGGGCGCGATTTATCGTGGGCACCGACGTGCCGCTCGTCCGCTATGGCAGCGGATTGCACGATGAGCTCGACCTGCTCCGTGGCGCCGGCTTCACCGAGCCCGACCTCGTCCGCCTCGTGACCAGCAACAACGCCCGCGCCTTGGGCCAGGACAGTACCCTCGGCGCCATCGCGCGGGGCTACCGCGCCGACTTCATCCTGGTCTCGGCCGATCCACTGGCCGACGCCCGGGTGCTTCGGGCGCCGAAGATGGTCGTGCGGGATGGACAGGTAGTGTTGAGCCGGCACTAGCCTTCACCGCCAGCGGATGCTCGGCTTATTGCGAGGCGCGGCCGGTGCGGACCACGTGGTCGGGCGAGAGAGAGAGCATCTTGTGCAGTCGACCGCGTTGGCGCCGCTCCTGTCCTTCGCGTCGGAGAGATAGAGCTCCAGAGTACTCGGCGACGAACGAGACTACGGCTGAGCATCACCGCTGGTATGGAGAGAGCTGCCGCCAACTGACGCCCCACCTGTGCGCGTACTTCCCAGCCCGTCGTCTCTTGCACCGACTCTCACATCGGAGCACGCATGTCAGCGGAATCGGCTCGGCTCATTCGCGGTGGCCGGATCGGGGTGGGCAGGGTGCTGGCTGGAGCGGGGGTGGTGGGCGTGCTCGACGGGACCGCGGCGGTGCTCTTGCGGCTGGCGATCAGCGGAGCGTTCGACCCCGCGGGCGTCTTTCAGGGAATCGCGAGCGTCGTGGCGGGGGATGAGGCTGTCGGCGGAGGCTTTCGGACGGTGGCGCTGGGACTCGCGATGCATTTCAGTGTGGCCCTGGCCTGGACCACCGTGTACGCGACCATCTACCGCTACTGGCCGGCGCTGCGCGAGTTCACCCGATCGACCGGGGGCGCGGTGCTTGCGGGCGCGGCGTTCGGCCCGCTGGTCTGGATCGTCATGCGTCTTGCCGTGCTTCCTCTGCTTGTGGCGCAGGGGGCCATAAAGCCGGGGCCGTTTCTGCGTATGATCGCCATCCACATAGTGTGCGTCGGCATCCCGATGGCGTTCATCATCCGCGACCGGCAGGACGATCCGCACGCGAGAGAGCCAGCGCGCTGATCAGGCTCACCGGGAAGGAAGACAGCTATACATGCGGGGTTCGGCCTGTCCACGGCCGGGCCCCGCGGC
>JBDUEA010000194.1:0-6368 GCA_040002695.1 Gemmatimonadota bacterium
TGGTTGCCACCATCGAAGTCCCGGCAAGCCACCAGGGCATCAGGCGCCCGGCGAGGAAGTACTGTCCGAGGGATCGCCCCGCGCGCCGGCTGAAGGAAAGGCTCAGGGAAGCAGAGATCGCGAAGAAGGCCGCGATGATGACCCAGTCCCAGAGAGAGAGCTTCATCGCGCGGCTGGCTCGAGCACGCCGACGACGAGATCGGCTACCGCGCCGCGGACGCCAGTCCAGCGCTGATTCTCGCGAGTCGGATGTACGCGATTGCTCAGGAGTACGATCGCGAGCCGGCGGGACGGATCGACCCAGATCGAAGTGCCCGTGAATCCGGTGTGCCCGAAGCTGCCGGGCCGAAACTTGGTGCCCGAGCTGCTGATTCCCGATGGAGTGTCCCATCCCAGGGCCCGGCTCGAGCCCGGGGGAATATTCTGCGGCGCGGTGAACCAGCCGAGAAACTTTGGCTGGTCCGAAGCCAGGGCAGGCTGGTTCTCTGCCGGCGCTGCCGACTCGACTCCGCTCAGCATCCAGTCTGCAAAGGCGAGCAGGTCGGTTGCGTCGCTGAAGAGTCCCGCATGTCCGGACACTCCATCGAGACGCGAGGCATTTTCATCGTGCACTTCACCGCGGAGCACTCTGCCGCGCCACGGATCGTTCTCGGTGGGAGCGATGCGGGGGATCCAGGCAGCTGGCGGCAGATATCTCGTGGAGGAGAGACCGAGCGGCCCGAAGACCCGCTGCTGGAGTAGTGAATCGATCCGCTCGCCATACAATCGCTCGACGACCTGGGTCAGCACGATGGCACCGAGATCCGAGTACACGAAGCGGGTACCCGGAACGGTGTCCAGGGGAATCGTGTCCGCCATCGCCATCGCTTCCGCCCGGGTCGTGGTCTCCTTGTACAGCGGGTGCCAGCCGGGAAGTCCGCTCGAGTGCGTGAGCAGGTGCCGTATCGTCACGCCTGCCTTCCCGGCGCCTGAGAAGGCGGGAAGCAGCTGCGATACGGTATCGTCGAGTGAAAGCTTGCCCTCGTTGACGGCCAGCATCACCGTGGTGGTGAGACCGACGACTTTCGTGACCGAGGCCAGGTCGTACAGCGTGAGCGAGTCCGGCCGGGTCGCATCATCCTGGCCCAGTCGGCCGGTACCGTAATAGAAGTGATGCCCGGCGTAGCTCACGCCGAGAACGGCACCGGGTGCGGCCCCCGCGGCGATGGCGGAATCGAGATACTCGCGGACGGGGGACCAATCGAGGTGCGCCGGTGCGACTCCCGCCGGCTGGTTCGATCCGTGGCAGGAACACGCCAGCAGCAGAATTCCCGTCCGCCTCCCGATCCGTCGACGCGGGATCGGATTCAGCGTGCGGACGGGCTCAGTGGCCGACTGCATCTGCCGCCGCGGTCGAATCCGGTTCCATGCGAAGAAGGACCCGTTGGAGGCCGTAGCCGGAGGGATAGAGCGGAGGGAGTGTGATCGGAAGATGCCCGGTGATCTCGGATTGTCCGGTCAATGCACGGGCCATCGCCCACTCGGTCACCGGATTGGTCGCCCAGCCGAGGAGGTATGAGCTGACATGAGGCGTCTGCCCGAGAATGTATGGCGAACCGAGCGAGACGAGGACAGCCTGCCGCTCGAGCGCGGTCTGGTCGATGAGAAAGGCGAGCGAGTCCGGCAGGGCAATGGTCCCGCGTCCTGCCGTCGCGCGGACCGCGGCGACGAAGATCGTCGTTGCGCTGTGGTTGATGGCCGCGCGTGCGGAGTCGTAGCTTGCGGGACCGCTGGCCGGCCAGAGGCGGAAGACCGTGAGGGTCATGCCTCGCGCGCGCATCTCGGGGAGCAGCGTGGCGCCGAGGCCCGAGGCGTTCTCGTCGCCATAGAGAATCACGGTCGCGTTTCGATGACCCGCGCGCAGGCTGTCGACCGTGCCAAGACTGTCCGCGACGAGCACGATGCTCCGTTCCGAGATCTCGCGAGCGGCGGTGATGAATTCGCGCCGACCGACGATCTCCGGCACGCTGTCGAGCGGGACAGTGCGGCGCGCGAACAGCCCTGAGCGGCGCTTGAGCTCGAGCACTCTGCGGAGCGACGCGTCGAGCCGCTGGCGGCTCACGCGGCCGCTCGTCACGGCGGCCTCCATGGCATCGATGGCGATCCGCGGATCAGCCGGCTGCAACAGGAGGTCTGCTCCTGCGAGGAAGGCGAGCACGGCGGCTTCCCCCTGGCCATACGTCCCCACGATGCCACCCATGTTGAGCGCATCGGTCACGGCGACACCGTGAAAGCCGAGTGAGTCGCGGAGGATGCCGGTGAGGATTTTGGGATCGAGCGTGGCGGGGCGGGTAGATTCCGAATCGATGCCGGGAAGCGCAATGTGGGCGGACATCACGACGGCGACGCCGGCGCCGATGGCGGCGCGAAACGGCACCAGCTCCAGGGTGTCGAGCCGCGCCCAGTTCGAGGTGATGACCGGCAGTGCGATATGGGAATCGGTGCCCGTGTCCCCATGCCCGGGGAAATGTTTCGCGGTCGCGAGCATGCCGTGGTCCTGGATGCCGCGTATCGTGGCCGCGACGAGCGACGCCACCTGGTGCTGGTCCTCCCCGAACGAGCGCGTGTTGATGATCGGATTGGCGGGATTATTGTTGACGTCCGCGACCGGTGCGAACGTCAGGTGAATCCCGACGGCGCGGCCCTCGAGCGCCGTGATTCGCCCGACCTCATAGGCATCCGTCTCTCTGCCGCCGGCGCCGATCCCCATATTGGTGGGGAAGGGGGTACCGCCGTTGAGTCGAAAGCTGGTGCCGCCCTCGAGATCCGAAGCCACGAGCAGCGGCAGCGCGGAGCGCTGTTGCAGCCGATTGAGCTTGGCGGCGACATCGAGCGGCGTGCCGATCGAGATGATCAGCCCCCCGACGTGCAGCGAGTCGACCCAGCCCTCCATGCGAGTGAAGAGACTGTCGTCGAAGGCCTGGTAGCCGCCGGGAATCCAGGGCATGACGATCTGGGCGATCTTGTCGCGGGTGGAAAGCGAGTCGAGCGCGACATCGATTGGATCGCGGGGCGGAGCGGGCTGCAGGGGAGACGGCTCAGCTGCCGGGGTTGGTGCTGTCGCGGGCGCGGCTCCACTGCCGGCGCACCCGCCACTGAGAATGACCGCTAGAGAAACCGAAACGAGGCGACGAGCGTGCAATGGTTACTCGCAGTGATCGGGATCTGGTGCTCGGGAACCGGATGCGCGCCTCGATCGGCGGCGCAACGTACCGGCCCGAGTAGAGTGCGGCCGGGTATCGAGGTGCTCCTCTCGGACAGCATCCATCTCGTGCGTGGTCGTCGCGTGGGTCTCGTCACCAACCAGTCCGGCGTCGACGCACGAGGAATCAGCGATATTGATCGCCTGCGGAATGCGGGGATACACCTCGTCGCGCTGTTCAGTCCCGAGCACGGCTTTCGTGGCAATGCGGACCCTGGAGCATCGGTAGGTTCGATGGTGGACTCCGCGACCGGCCTTCCAATCTACAGCCTTTACGGTCGAACTTCTTCCCCTGCCGACTCGATGCTCGCCGGCCTCGATGTCGTGCTCGTCGATCTGCAGGATGCCGGTGCCCGTTACTACACCTACCTGTGGACCACCGCGAACGTGATGCGGGCGGCCGCGAAGAATGGCAAGCGCGTAATCGTTCTCGATCGGCCGAATCCGATCGGCGGCGCCGTCGAGGGGAATGTGCTCGACACCGCGTACGCCTCGCCGGTGGGGCTGCTCGCGATCCCGATGCGGCACGGCATGACGCTGGGCGAACTCGCCCTGCTCGCCAGGTCGGATCTCGGACTTGGCACCGAACTCACGGTCATCCCGGTTGAGGGGTGGCGCCGGTCGATGTACTTCGACGAGACCGGACTCCCATTCATTCCGCCGAGTCCGAATCTTCGCTCGCTCGAGAGCCTGATCCATTATCCGGGACTCTGCCTGTTCGAGGGGACCAATCTCTCGGTGGGCCGAGGCAGCGATGCGCCGTTCGAGCAGGTGGGCGCGACCTGGCTCGATACCACGTTGGTGCTCGCGGCGCTCCGAACGAGGCACGTGCCGGGCGTCGAATTCTCCGCGGTGACATTCACACCCCATAATCCAGGCGACGGGAAGTATGCCGATACGACGGTCGCGGGGATTCGCCTGCGGGTGACCGACCGCTCCGTCTACCAACCGACAGTAGCAGCGACCGTATTGCTCAGCGTGATCGCCTCGTCCGAACGTGGTTTCTCCTGGATTCCGGCCCAGTTCGACCGCCTCGCGGGTGAGCGGTCGGGGCTGCGTGATTCACTGGCGCAGCATCATATCGATTACCTCGGCCCCGTCTGGTCGGGCGAGCGGCAGCGCTTCCTGGAGCGGCGGCGCCCTTTCCTTTTATATCCCGATAATCCGACCGCGGCTCGCCAGTGAGGAGAGGCAGGGTACAGAGTCCGCCTGAGCTGCCGTTCAGACCGTGGCCGAGGGGCTCGCTCCGCTTCCCCTAACCCGTTCCGCGGGTTATCCTTTGCCCCGTCGCAGGGCCGGCACGGTCGGGTGGGTATCCCCGGATGACAATCCCAAGATCGCCACGAGGTTCAGGCTGATTCCCAAACCGGTGGAGCGGACCTTTTATGCCGTGCTCCGGCCGATCGTCGACGGCCTGATCCGCGCGCAGATTCGTCCGAACACCATCACCACCATCGGGACCGCGCTCGTCCTCCTGTCCGCGGTCGCGTTCGGGCTGGGGCATATCAGGATCGGCGGGCTGGTTCTGCTGCTGAGCGGGGTGACCGATACCCTCGATGGCGCCGTCGCGCGGGGCAATGCGATGGTCACCCGATTCGGCGCGTTCTACGATTCGACGCTCGACCGGGTCGGTGACGGTGCCACCTTCATGGGCATCGCGATCTACTTCATGAGTACCGCGGATGTGGCACAGCGGATGGCCGCCGTGTCGGTCTGCATGATCGCGATCATCGCCTCGTTGATCGTGTCGTACGCCCGGGCCCGCGCGGAGGGGCTAGGCCTCGACTGCAAGGTTGGCATCGCGCAGCGGGCCGAACGGATTCTGCTGGTCGGCGTCTGCACGCTCATCTTCGGCGCCGGCCCTCGCGCGCTGCTGCTCGAAGGGGTCGTGGGACTGCTCGCGCTGGCCTCGGTGATCACCGTCGTCCAGCGCTTCGTGTACGTATATCAGGTTACCCAGGACGACTTGCCTCCACGGACTTCGCCGCACGCGGCCGTGGATTCAACAGCGAAAGGATCAGTGCAGTGACGAACCCGACTCCCCGGCCGATCGCGCCGGCGAAGGGCAAGCTTGGCGTGATGTGCGTCGGA
This sequence comes from Gemmatimonadota bacterium, assembly GCA_040002695.1. GTDB lineage: Bacteria > Gemmatimonadota > Gemmatimonadetes > Gemmatimonadales > GWC2-71-9 > JBDUEA01. Next base: position 5,333 of record JBDUEA010000194.1, read on the forward strand.
CTCGGCGCCGTCGCCACGACATTCATCGCCGGCGTGGAGCTCATCCGCCGTGGAATTTCCAAGCCGATCGGATCGATCACCCAGATGGGTACGATCCGGCTCGGCAAGCGCACCGACGCCCGGGCCCCGCTCATCCGGGAATTCGTCCCCCTCGCCGACCTTTCCGATCTCGTGTTCGCCGCCTGGGACCCGGTGCCGGACAATGCCTATGAATCGTGCCTGCACTGCGGCGTGCTCGACAAGCACGAACATGTTGAGCCGATCGCTGATTTCCTCAAGGCCATCAAGCCGATTCCCGCGGTCTTCGATCAGAACTACGTGAAGCGCCTCGAGGGGAAGAACGTCAAGAAGGGCCGCACCAAGCGGGAACTGGCGGAAGCGCTCCGCAAGGATATGCGGGACTTCAAGGCCGCCAGCAAATGCGACCGACTCGTCATCGTATGGTGCGCTTCGACTGAGATCTTCATCAGCCCCGGCCCGACCCACCAGACGCTCGAAGCCTTCGAAAAGGCCATGGACGCGAACGACCAGACGATCGCGCCGTCGATGCTTTACGCCTGGGCCGCCCTGATGGAAGGCGTGCCCTTCGCGAACGGGGCACCGAATCTCTGCTGCGACATTCCCGCGCTCGAGAAGCTCGCGCAGGACAAAGGCGTGCCGATCGGCGGCAAGGATTTCAAGACCGGCCAGACCATGATCAAGACGGTGCTCTCGCCGATGTTCAAGGCGCGAATGCTCGGCGTGGCCGGCTGGTACTCCACGAATATTCTGGGCAATCGTGACGGCGAAGTGCTCGACGACCCCGAAAGCTTCAAGACGAAGGAAGAGTCGAAGCTCGGCGTCCTCGAGTATATCCTCCAGCCGAAGGTCTATCCGGAGCTCTACGGCAATCTGTTCCACAAGGTGCGCATCAACTATTACCCTCCGCGCGGCGACAACAAGGAGGGCTGGGACAACATCGACATCTTCGGGTGGCTCGGCTATCCGATGCAGATCAAGGTGGACTTCCTCTGCCGGGACAGCATTCTCGCGGCGC
>JBDUEA010000195.1:0-6339 GCA_040002695.1 Gemmatimonadota bacterium
GCTACGTACTGGTCGAGATGGCCATGAGCCAGGAAGCCCTGCACGTCGTGAACAGTATCCAGGGCGTGATCAAGTTCGTGGGCTCCGGGAAGCTTCCGCAGCCGCTCCGCCAGGACGAGGTCAACCGGCTCCTCGGCGTCGCAGAAGCGGTAGTCGAGTCCGAGCCGAAGGAAGAGATCCCGTTCATGGTCGGCCAGGTGGTCGAGATCACCGAAGGACCGTTCTCGGATTTCAGCGGCACCGTCGAGGAAGTCATCGCGGACAAAGGCAAGGTCCGCGTCTCGGTGAGCCTCTTCGGCCGGCCCACCTCGGTGGAGCTGGACTATCTGCAGTTGAGAGGGCACTAGCAGCAGCCGGAGCCTGGAAGCCGTGAGCGCACGGTTTCAGGCTCGAGGTGGAACTCCCGCGACCGCGCGGGTCATCGCGGCAGTCGGGACGAGGAGTCATCGTCCCCACACTATTTGAGGAGAAGGCATGGCGAAAAAAGTTACTGCAGTCGTGAAGCTCCAGTGTCCCGCTGGCGCGGCAAACCCGGCACCTCCGGTAGGTACGGCGCTCGGTCCGCACGGCGTGAACATCATGGAGTTCTGCAAACAGTTCAACGCGCGGACTCAGAGCCAGAGCGGGATGGTCATCCCGGTGCTGGTGACGATCTACGCCGACCGCACCTTCACCTTCATCACGAAGACGCCCCCGGCGCCGAATCTCCTGCTTAAGGAAGCCGGCATCGAAAAGGGCAGTGCCGTGCCCAACCGGACCAAGGTTGGCCGGGTCACGCGTGCGCAGGTGAAGAAGATCGCGGAGCTCAAGATGGCCGACCTCAATGCGGCCGATCTCGATGGCGCCATGCGCATGATCGCCGGCACCGCCCGCTCGATGGGGCTGGAGGTCATCGACTGATGGCTACTCAAGGCAAGCGGTTCAAGGCCGCCCTGACGAAGGTCGACCGGACCAAGGAATTCCCCATCGGGGAAGCGGTAAAGGCCGTGAAGGCCGCCGCCTTTGCGAAGTTCAACGAAACCGTGGACATCGCGGTTCGTCTGGGCGTCGACCCCCGTCACGCGGACCAGGTCGTCCGCGGCACGGTGGTGCTGCCCCACGGGACCGGCAAGACGGTCCGAGTCCTGGTGATCACGCAGGGCGACAAGGTGAGAGACGCCGAGGCCGCCGGCGCGGATTTCGTCGGCATCGAGTACATCCAGAAGCTCAAGGATGGCTGGCTCGAGTGTGACGTGATCGTCGCGACGCCGGACGTGATGGGCCAGCTGGGTCAGCTCGGACGCATCCTCGGTCCCCGCGGCCTGATGCCGAACCCGAAGGCCGGGACGGTGACGCTGGACGTCGCCAAAGCGGTTAAGGAGATCAAGGCCGGCAAGATCGAATTCCGTGTCGACAAGACCGGAAACGTTCATGCGCCGATCGGGAAGATCAACTTCTCGGCCGAGCAGCTGGCGGATAATCTTCAGGCCTTCATGGATACCATCGTCCGCGCCAAGCCGGCGGCGGCGAAGGGGCACTATATCCGGTCCGCCACGGTCTCGAGCACCATGGGCCCCGGCGTCCGGCTCGACACGGCGGTATATCGATGAGCAAGGAAGAACGCCAGACCGCGGTCGAGACCCTGACGGCGCAGATCAAGGGGTCTCCCAACGTCTTCGTCACGGACTTCAGCGGACTCAATGTCCTTCGGATGACGGAGTTCCGCCGGCGCCTGCGCGCGGCCGGAGCGAACTACGTCGTCGTGAAGAACACGCTCGCGCAACGGGCGCTCGAGGCAAACCGGATCACCGGGCTCGAGCAGCACTTCGCGGGTCCAACCGGTCTGGTCATGACCGGGCCCGATCCGCTTCCCGCGGCGAAAGTCCTCACGGACTTTCTCAAGGAATTCGAGAAGCCCGGCATCAAGGCCGGCTACCTCGATGGCGCCACCGTCAGTGTGGCCCACGTCAAACGACTCGGCTCCATTCCGCCGAGGGAAGTCCTCCTGGCCCAGTTGGCGGGATCGATGAACGGTCTGCTGTACACCTTTGTCGGCGCCCTCGAGGCGCTCCGCGCGCAGCGCGGCGACGCTTCTTAACCGTACGGAGAGCACGAACATGACCACCACCACGCTGAGCAACGAAGAGATCCTCGAGGCAATCGGCAACAAGACCGTCATTGAACTGGCGGACCTGATCGACGCTTTCAAGACCAAGTTCAACGTTACCGTCATGGCCGCCCCGGCCGGCGGAGCGGGAGGCGGCGCGGCCGCACCGGTCGTGGAAGAGAAGACCGAGTTCACCGTCGTCCTCAAGGAGGGCGGTGCGAAGAAGATCCAGGTCATCAAGGTCGTGCGCGAACTGACCAGCCTGGGCCTCAAGGAAGCGAAGGATCTCGTGGACAGCGCGCCGAGCAATGTGAAGGAAGGCGTGACGAAGGCGGAAGCCGAGGAAATGAAGAAGAAGCTGGAAGATCAGGGTGCGGTCGTCGAACTGAAGTAGGTCGAGGGCCTGTCCCGGGTTGTCTCCGAGCCGCCGGTTCGGATCGACAAGGGATGTATCTGGCCTCCCTACTTCGGTGAGATGACATGACCGTTGACCGCACTTTCTAAACCGATTGTACCCAGTGCCCCGCGAGGTCCCTCCGCATCCGGCGGAGGGACCCGCGACGGGGCCATTTGTGTTGCGCGAGAGTGACCGATGCATAATCGACCGGTGATCACCTTTTCGAAGCGTGAGGGGGGCATGCCCATGCCTCACCTCCTCGATATCCAGACGGCCGCGTTCCAGACCCTGCTCGTTCCCGATGACGTACACGGCGAACGTCAGGACGTGTCGCTCGAACGGGTCTTCCGTGACCTCTTCCCGATTTCCGACGTGAACGGGAAGTACAGTCTCGAATTCATCAAGTACTCCCTCGGTGATCCCAAGTACACCGTCGAGGAGTGCATCGAACGGGACATGACGTACGCCGCCCCGCTCAAGGCCACGCTGCGCCTCGATGTGTTCGAGGACGTGGATGGACAGCGCCGCCTCAAGAACGCGATCGAGAAGGAGGTCTACCTCGGCGAACTGCCGATCATGACGCCGCTCGGCACGTTCGTGATCAACGGAGCCGAACGCGTCGTGGTGAGCCAGCTGCACCGGTCACCGGGCGTCGTGTTCGAAGAAGACACCCATCCGAACGGCCAGCGCCTCTTCTCGGCGCGCATCATTCCGTTCCGCGGCTCATGGGTCGAGTTCACGATCGACATTCACGACGTGATCTACGTCCATATCGACAAGAAGAAGAAGTTCCCGGCTACCGCGCTGCTTCGGGCCTTCGGCTATGGCACCAACGCCGAAATCCTCAAGCTCTTTTTCGCGACGAAGGAACTGGACATCACCGGCAAGCTCGAAGGCCGGCAGGAGCGCCGCGAGGTCGTGGGCGCGCTGCTCTCGTCGGACGTGCCGAATCCCGAGGACCGCGGCGGCGATCCGCTCGCCGTCGTGGGTGACGAACTCACCCCCGAGCGCCTGAACGCGCTTCGGCACGTGGGTGTGAAGTCGGTGATCGTCTTCGCCGGCTTCAGCACGCTCGACCTCAGGGACGAAGAGCAGCCGACCAGTACCCGCGATCGCCAGAAGCACGTGCTGGCGTTCGACGTGGCCGAGCCGGAGACGGGCGAAGTGATCGCGGAAGGTGGCAAGGAGCTGTCGGATACGCTCAAGAAGCGGCTCATCAAGGCGGGCGTCCACAAGGTGGATGTGCTGCTGCCGGCTGGTCGCTCGGAATCGCCGCTCATCAAGAACACGCTGGCCAAGGACCCGACCAAGAGCGAGGCCGAGGCGCTGGAGCAGATCTACGCGCTCCTCCGCCCCGGTGAAGCGCCGAATCTCGAAACCGCCCGCGAGGCGCTCAAGCGCCTGTTCTTCAATCCGAAGCGGTACGATCTCGGCCGCGTGGGCCGGTACAAGATCAATCAGCGGCTCAAGACCAAGACGCCGTCGAACCACACGGTGCTGACGGAAGAGGATTTCGTCGCCATCATCCGATATCTCATCGATCTGAACGACGGCCGCGGGTTCACCGATGACATCGACCATCTCGGCAACCGGCGCATCCGGTCGGTGGGCGAGCTGATCGCGAACCAGTTTTCGGTTGGCCTCTCGCGCATGGCGCGGCTGGTCAAGGAGCGGATGAGCATCAACTCGGATCCCGAGAAGATCTCGCTCGACGACCTCGTGAACGCGCGCACCGTGTCCGCCGTCATCCAGGCGTTCTTCGGTTCGTCGCAGCTCTCACAGTTCATGGACCAGACCAACCCGCTGGCCGAGCTGACCAACAAGCGTCGTCTGTCGGCGCTTGGTCCAGGTGGCCTGACCCGGGAGCGCGCTGGCTTCGAAGTGCGCGACGTGCACTACTCGCAGTACGGCCGCATGTGCCCGATCGAGACTCCGGAAGGCCCGAACATCGGCCTGATCACGAGTCTCTCGACATACGCGCGGATCAACGATCTCGGCTTCATCGAGACGCCGTACCGGATGGTCAAGGGCGGTAAGGTGACGGACGAGATCCGCTGGCTCTCGGCCAGCGAGGAAGAGGATTACACGGTGGCGCAGGCGAATGCGCTGCTCGACGCGGATGGCAGGCTCACCGGCGATCTCGTGCTCTGCCGCAAAGGCGACGACTATCCGTTGCTGCCACCCGACCGGATCGATTTCATGGATGTGGCGCCGGAGCAGCTGGTCTCCATCGCGGCCGCGCTCATTCCGTTCCTGGAGCATGACGACGCGAACCGAGCGCTGATGGGATCGAACATGCAGCGGCAGAGCGTGCCACTGCTCTTCCCGCAGGCACCGCTGGTGGGAACCGGTCTCGAGGAGAAGGTGGCCAGGGACTCGGGCGCGGTGATCCTGGCGCGACGCGCCGGCACCGTAACGCGGGTGACGGCCGACGAGATCATCGTCGATGCCGGAGAGGAAGGCCTCAAGGCCGGTGACGCGCCGCTGGCGCGCCTCACCCAGCACGACCGATACCGGGTGAAGAAGTTCTGGCGCACCAACCAGGACACCGCGATCAACCAGCGTCCGCTGGTGCAGAACGGCCAGAAGGTCACCGAGGGTCAGGTGATCGCCGACGGCGCCGGCACCGAAGACGGTGAGCTGGCACTCGGCAGCAACGTGCTGGTGGCGTTCATGCCCTGGTACGGACACAACTTCGAGGACGCGATCGTTCTCAGCGAGCGGCTCGTCAAGGACGACGTCTACAGCTCCATTCACATCCAGGAGCTGGAGCTGCACGTTCGCGATACCAAGCGGGGCCAGGAAGAAATCACCCGGGAAATCCCCAACGTCTCGGATGAGTCGCTGGTGGATCTCGATGAGCGCGGCATCGTGCGCATCGGCGCGCACGTGAAGCCGGGCGACATCCTCGTCGGCAAGATCACGCCGAAGGGCGAGACGGAGTTGTCACCGGAAGAGAAGCTGCTCACCGCGATCTTCGGCGAAAAGGCGAAGGACGTGAAGGACAGCTCCCTCAAGGTCCCACCGGGCATGAAAGGCGTCGTCATCGACGTCAAGATCTTCAGCCGGGTGGAAGACCAGGTCGTGGAGAAGGATCGCGGCGAGCGTATCGGTGAAGTCCGCCGGGTGGAGAACGATGAAAAGGCGCGGATCAGCAGCGTGATGCTCGCGGAGCTCAAGCAGCTGCTGCTGGGCCAGGAAGTGGCACTGATGCTCAAGGCCGGGACGGTCGAGGAGTATCAGCCGGCCGGCGGCAAGCTCACCGCGGCGATGCTCGCGGACCTCGACCTCTCGGACGTGGATCTCAAGACGCTCCGGGTCGCCAACCGGCCCCAGAACGAGCGGATCCGCGCGACCATCGACACGGCGGCGCGCGAGCGGGCCAAGGTCGAAGAGAAGTCGGAAGACCAGATCGACAAGATTCTCCAGCCGGACGAGCTGCCTCCGGGCGTCATCCAGCTGGTGAAGGTCTATTGCGCCGAGAAGCGGAAAATCTCGGTGGGCGACAAGATGGCGGGTCGTCACGGCAACAAGGGGATCGTGGCGCGCATCGTACCGGAAGAGGATATGCCGTTCCTTCCGGATGGCACCCCGGTCGATATCGTCCTCAATCCGCTGGGCGTGCCGAGCCGCATGAACGTGGGTCAGATTCTCGAGACCCACCTCGGGTGGACGGCGCAGATTCTCGGTTTCAAGGCGAAGACGCCGGTCTTCCGTGGCGCCGACGAGGCTGAAATCGGCGTACTGCTCCGGGTCGCGGCACTTCGCTGGGCATCGCAGGCGCTGCATCTCAAGCACGAGGCGCCGGAGCCCGATGCCGCGACGATCACGCAGATGATCGAAGATCTCAAGAAGG
>JBDUEA010000196.1:0-6245 GCA_040002695.1 Gemmatimonadota bacterium
AGCAGCTCGGTGGCTCTGAGCGTGAGATCGCCCAGGTTGCCGAGTGGCGTCGCGACAACGTAAAGAGTGCCCACGGGCATCGGGACTATGGCGTCAGGATGGAGTCGGAACTGCGGCGCGAATCCGGCGGACCGTGACGGACCGCCGGCAATGCGGAATCTCAGGCGAGATGATGCTGGATCTTTCCTTCGAGAATCGACTTGATGCGGGGGTCGGCGCCGACGACCGTGTCGACGTGCTGGCCGTTCTTGAAGAAGAGAATGCTGGGGATCGAACGCACGTTGAAGCGCATGGCGGTGCGCTGATTCGCATCCGTGTCGAGCTTTCCGACTTTGATCTTCCCGGCATACTCGGTGGCCAACTGTTCCACGACCGGTGCAATCGCCTGGCAGGGACCGCACCACGTCGCCCAGAAGTCGACCAGGGTGAGTCCGTGGGCCTGCTCAACCTCGGCAGTGAAGGAGGCGTCGGTCAGCTGGACGGTGTTGGGATTCGACATTCGATAATGATCCTTTCAATGGGGCGCGGGGGTGTCAACGGATTCCGGCGCCGACTACCTTCACCCGGTTGCCGCTGCTGGCGCGGCCGGGTGGCTTGATCAATTGTTGCTGGAGGATCCGGTGTCAGATACTCCGCGGATTGCACATATCGGTGTGGCCGTGCCCGACCTCGCGACCGCCCTGGCGTTCTACAGGGACGTATTGGGCGTCGAACCGCACGCTCCTGAAATCGCCGATGGCGCGACCATCGTCTCGCTACCCTTTGGCGACATCGAAGTCGAACTTCTCGAGCCTCGGGACGCCAAGGGGCCGATCGCCAAATTCCTGGAGCGACGCGGCCCCGGCATTCATCATATATGCTATCGGGTGCCTGACCTCGACCGGGCGCTCGAGGATTGCCGTCGCGCCGGGTATCGGCTGGTGGATGAACAGCCCCGCACGGGAGCGGGCGGCTGCCGCATCGCGTTCATTCACCCCAAATCCACCGCCGGAATCCTGATCGAACTCACTGAAGGATGAACCACCCCGAGCGGCTCGAAGTTCCCGACGCGGTCAGGGCGCCTTCTGCGCCGGATCGCAGGGTCGTGCGGGCGTTCCCGCCTGATTGAGGTCGATTTCCTGGACCACCCAGTCCCCCTGGTCGGTGCGAACCACGGTGACCGGCATCTCGCGCTTGCATCGGACCCGGTCGAGCTGCACCCGCAGGTGACGCTGACCGGGCTGGCCGTCCACGGCGTTGTTTTCGAGAATCGTGAATGGGGCCGAGCGGAGGAAGAGCTGGGTGATGATCATCCGCTTTTCGTAATCCGGAGGCTGATGCGTCGATGCCGCAGAGCCATGTGCGGAACCCCATGTCGCCGACATCACGGCGATATTGCTGTCTTCAACCGCCCGCATGAAACTCTTGAGCGCGGCGTTTGACGCGACCACTGGATCGGCAGGCACCGGAGACGTCGAGGGTCCGCCGCCGCAGGCAACGATCAGTGTCAGTGTCGCGAGAAAACATCGCTGAGTCACGTTCTACTCGAGTTGAGTGGGATGATTGAAAAACCTAACGTGTCGGAAACCTACGAGCAATGACCGCTCCACGTCTGTACATCAACATCGATCACGTCGCCACGCTGCGTGAGGCACGCAAGACTGACGAGCCCGACCCGGTGCGCGCCGCCGAACTGTGCGAGGCAGCGGGCGCCCAGGGCATCACCGCCCATCTCCGCGAAGATCGCCGGCACATCCAGGATCGCGACATCGAGCGGCTTGCGACGTCAGTACGCACACTCCTCAACTTCGAACTCGCCACCAGTCCCGATGTCGTCGCCCTTGCCTGCAGGCTTCGTCCTTTCCAGGCCACCCTGGTACCGGAACGCCGCGAGGAAGTAACGACCGAAGGCGGCCTCGATCTCTCACGCGCCGATCCTCGGCTCCCCGACACGATCCGGCGGCTCTCCGATGCTGGCTGCCGGTTGAGTCTTTTCATTGATCCGACCATGGCGAGTCTGGATCGCGCGCGCGAACTGGGCGTTCCCGCGGTCGAGCTGCACACCGGACGCTACTCCCATCAGTGGCGCCGCGACGGCAGCGCCCTTGAAGAACTCCGGAACGCTGCGCGGCACGGTGTCTCCCTCGGACTCGCCGTTCACGCGGGCCACGGGCTCACCTACGAGAACGTCACTCCCGTCGCGCGGCTGGAGGACATCGAGGAGCTGAACATCGGGCACAGCGTCATCAGTCGTGCGGTCATGACGGGAATGGACGAGGCGGTCCGGCGGATGCGGGAACTGGTGCACGGCGCGCGATTGACCGCTGCCCCGGCAGTCCGTACACTTTGATGTGCACTTCTCCCAACATTTGAGGCGCTCGTGACCGGTCCCCTCGGGGTCGAGGACTTCTTCGTGCTGGAGGCGGGCGAATACCTCGAGCGCTTGTCGCACCTCGTTGCCGCCTCGCCCGCCGCGCCCGATGATCTGGTCCGCTTCACCCGCGCCCTCAGGGGAAGCGCCCTCATGGCGCGCCAGCAGCCGATCGCCCGTGCGGCCGGTGGCCTCGAGGCGCTGGTCAGAGCCTTCCGCGACGGCCGACGCCAGTGGGACCAGGCCACCGCCTCGATCTCCGCCGAAGCGGTCGCCGAGATCCGGATCCTGGTGCTGGCTGTCCGCGAATGGACCGAGGAGCTCACGGCTCGCGCCGACCGCCTCGCTACAGCCCTGGAATCCGAGGCCGGCGGCGTCACCGATAACGCAGCACGGGCAGCGCGAAATGTCCCCGCCGACGCTGGTGTGCGCGCATTCATCGCGCGCGAGGGAGCAGTCGTCGCCAGCGCGCTCGACCAGGCCTCGCGTGCATTGCGCTCGGCGCCCGATGGGCGGGATACTCTTCAGGCGGTTCTCAGGCGCATGCAACCGCTCCGCGGCCTCGCGGCGCTCGTGGACTTTCCTCCGCTCCCCGAACTGCTCGATGGGATCGCTCGCGTCATTGCCGATATGCCGCAGCTGACCCTCTCGCGGGACGCCTCTGGCGAGCTCTTCGAGGCCGCGGCAAAGGCGGTGGCACGCGCCGCGCGTGACGTGGCCGAGCACGGTCGGCCGGACGGTGAGTCCGCGGAGGCCCGTCATTTCGCCACCCTGCTGCTGGCGACCCGGCCGGCCGAACCCGTCACGGTTCCGATCGAGTCACTCTTCTTCGAGGACAGTGAGCCCGGCATCGTCCGGCGCGGCACCCCTCCCGACGCGGCGCCTGGCGCGACCCTCGGCGAGGCCGAGCTGGTCAGTCGTGGCGAGCATCTCTGCCAGATTGCCGACGATCTCGAAGGCGCCAGTTCTCCCACGCAACGCGACCTGCGGCTGCATGCGCTGACTGGCGATCTTCGCGCCCTGGCGCCCGGCACCACCGGGGATCTGAACGGATGCCTCCTGGAGTTCAGCGACGTCGCCGCCGGCATGCTGGAGGAGGGGCTGGCCGCGCGAATCGCGCACGCCTTTGCCGAGCGGCTCCGCGCGGTCGGGGAGGCCCTGCGGGCAGCCCCCCAAAGCTCGGATCAGGAAACGACGGGGCGGGTGCGCGAGGCGACGGCGGGCCTGCGGCGACTCAAGACCGGAAGCATCTCCGCGTCCGTGCCGGCGATCGCGCAGACGGCCGGCCAGACGACCATCGAGGCGATGGAGCTGGACATCGTTCCGATCGAATCGCTTGCACCCGACGATGATGCCCCTGCCGTGCTGTCGACCGGCCTCGCTCCGGACCTCGGCGCCGCCGCGTTGCCGCCGACGGAGTTTGCCTCACTCTTCAAGGGATCGGGGAGCGCCGAGGAAAGTCGGGATCTCGCGGGGACGTTCGTCACCTTCGGCAGGCTGATGGACCTTTCCACGGGTAGCGCGCCCTCGATCGATGGGCTGCTCGGACGTCTCCACGCGGCCCCTGCGCCCCGCCCTGTGACTCGCGCGACGCCTGTCACAGCCGCGCCTCTACCGGCGCCGATGGTGGAAGTCTCGGTTCCAGTCGTTGAGATCGCCGAGTTGTGCTACCGCGGCAGGACCGCGCTGCAACGCGCGGCTCTCGTGAAAATGGAAATCGAGCGCGCTATCGAGGCTTCTTCGTTTCAGGCCTCACTCCAGCCGCTGGTCGCCGAACTGCTCGACCTCGTCGAGCTTGCGCTGATCGAGTAGCCGGCATCGACCGAGCGGCTCGCCGGCGTACCGCGCGGGTGCGAGTACGCTGACCCCTTCCCTTTCTTCTCTCAGGATTCAGTGACGCCCCCTCAACCATCCAGCCGCTCCCGGCTGTGGCAGGCGACCCTCGGCATAGTTATTTCGGTTGCCCTGCTCTACTGGTCCCTCAAGGGCGTGGATTTCGCGAAGGTGATCGCGAACGTTCGAGCCGCCCGGCCGCTGCCCATCCTGCTCGGCGTCTTCCTGGCCACGCTGACTTTTCCGGTACGGCTCGTCCGGTGGCGGCTCCTCCTTCGCGCCGACGACGGGCAAGCCTTCGGCTGGACGCCGCTCTGGCATGCGCTTGCAATGGGATTCATGGCGAACAACGTGCTGCCCCTTCGTGCCGGCGAAGTAGTGCGCACCTTCTCCGCGAGTCGCCTCACCCGCGCGCCATTTACGGCTGCACTTTCCTCGGTCGCCGTCGAGCGCGTCTTCGATGGCCTGACACTCGGCCTGCTGCTGACTCTGGCGCTGCTGCTGCCAGGGCTGCCCCAGGGCGCCGGCGCGGGAAGTGTCGCCAGCAAGGCGAAGATCTTCGGCGTGCTAGGGGTGCTCGCGCTGCTGGCCGGGATGTTCGTCGTCGTGTGGCCGAAAGTAGCGGAGGCCGCCGTTCGCCGGCTGGTGCCTTCGCGTACACTCGCCGACCGCCTGGTCAGCGTGATCGAGGGACTTCGCCAGGGACTTCTGGTTCTTCAATCACCTACGCGCCTGGCCGGCGTCGTATTCTGGTCCGCGGGCGTCTGGCTGGTCAACGCGCTTTCGTTTTATGTCTTCTTTGCCGCCTTCGGGATTCCAGTGAATTTCGCCGGAGCTCTGCTGCTGCAGTCGATTCTTGCGTTCGGTGTCGCGGTGCCGTCCACGCCGGGCTATGTCGGCGTCTTCGAAGCGGCCGCGTTCGCGGCGTTGTCGCTCTACGGCGTGCCCAAGGATGACATCATTTCGTATGCGCTGACCTACCACATCACGACGTTCATCCCCATCACGCTTCTTGGACTCTGGTCAGTCGCGCGCACGAACCTCGGGCTTCGCCAGATGAGCCAGACGGCGGCATGAGCCTGCCGGTTCGGGTCGCCGCGCATGCGAAGATCAATCTCTTTCTCCGCATCCTGGCCCGTGAGGCCGATGGGTATCACAACATCGAGACGCTGTTCTGTCTGATCAGCCTTGCCGATGAACTGGTGGTCGAAGCGGCGGCGCCGGGTGTCCTGGAAATCGACACAGCCGGACCGGACGTGGGGCCGGCCGAGAAAAACCTCGCGGTGCGAGCCGCCCGCATGGTGCTCGAAGCGACCGGTAACCGGATCGGTGCGCGCATCGGGCTCACCAAACGGATCCCAATCCAGTCAGGGCTCGGCGGCGGGTCGAGTGATGCGGCGGCGGCGCTGACGGCTGTCAACCAGCTCGCGGGCAACGCCATTCCCCATCATGAGCTGGTCCAGTTCGGAGCGCGACTTGGCAGCGATGTGCCTTTTTTTCTGAGCCATTCCGCACTGGCGCTCGCGTGGGGACACGGGGAGCGCCTGATGCGCCTGGCTCCGCTGCCGGAGGCTCCGGCACTTCTTCTCGTGCCCGCGATGGGCGTCAGCACGGTCGAGGCATACCGTTGGATCGCGGCGTCACGGCGCCCTGGGGACCGTCGGGGCGCAGTCGCGATGGACGCCGACGCATTGAACAGCTGGGGCAGCATCGGACGGATGGCAGGAAATGATTTCGAGTCCGTCGTTTTCGGCCAGCTTCCCGCGCTTCGAACGGCATTTGAAGCGCTCGCAAGCACGCATCCCCTCGTGTGCCGAATGACCGGATCCGGCTCCTCGCTCTTTGCGGTCTATCGAAATGCCGGAGACCGGGAGGATGCCCGAATGCGGTTGGGCCGGAAGCACGGCACTTCGATTCCGGTGGAGACCCTCGCCACTTCCCCCTGAGCGGGCGCAGGCCGGGCCGGACACCTACCCCTCCCGGTCCGGCCGTTTAAGATTTGCGAACGCTGGCCCTTCGTCCAATGGCAGGACAGCAGACTTTGGATCTGCGAATGGTGGTT
>JBDUEA010000197.1:0-6223 GCA_040002695.1 Gemmatimonadota bacterium
AACGATAAAACTGCGCAGTGGGCCCTCCTGGATTCGAACCAGGGCGCGTCGGATTATGAGTCCGCTGCTCTAACCACCTGAGCTAAGGGCCCGGCAAACTCCTGCTCAGAAACCAGGGCCCAATCTAATCGAATCGCCGGCGCCTGTCTCGAACCCGATGCCCCCCGACTCGTGTCCCGGTGCGGCTCAGGATTCGGCGCGACGTTCACGATCCGTTCGCCGCGCGTTCTCTTCTCGAACTACCGGCACCGCGCGAAATTCTTCCGCACTCAGGCTCCGCGCGAGCGCGTGGACCACGTCACGGATGGCATCGCGGCCGTCGGGCCGTTCCAGCACGGCGAGCGTCATTCCGGTGCGTTGGTGGACTACTCGGTACAGCATGTCGCCTCCGGGCGGTGTGAACATTCGCGGTTGTGCTATCTCCGAATTCGACTCGGGGGGTGCTCAGGGCTGACCAAGCACCTTGATCGGCAGACTGCTGTTGGCGAAGGAGCCGTTGCCAAGCTGGCCATACGTATTGTCTCCCCAGCAGTAGAGGAGCGAAGTCTCGGTTACGCCACAGCTGAAGCTGGCGCCGCTGCTCAGGTCGGTGTAGTTGAGGCCGCCGGCAACCGCCGTCGGGACCGCACGATTCGACGTCGTGCCGTCGCCCAGCTCGCCGGCGGCGTTGTAGCCCCAGCAATAGGCCTGGTTACCGGTGGCGACACCGCAGGTGTGGCTGCCACGAGCACGGAGCGAGCCGAACGTGAGTCCGCCGGTCACCATCGTCGGGCGTGGCCGGTCGGTCGCCGTGCCGTCACCGATTTCAGAGAGAGCGTTGTCCCCCCAGCAGAAGGCATCACCGGCCGCGGTACGGGCGCAGGTGTGGAGCGCGCCCGTCGTGATCTCCACGAACTTCTGGGTGGTCGAGACCGCAACCGGAGCTGTGCGGTTCGTCTTGGTGCCGTCACCGATTTCACCGTTGGTGTTGGAGCCCCAGCAGTAGGCTGTGCCGTTCGCAGTGAGCGCGCAGGTATGAAGGCCGCGCGCACTGATGCTGACGAAGGTCCGGCCACCCGCCACGGCAACGGGTGAAAGCCGCCCCGTCGTGGTGCCATCACCGAGCTCACCGTGCGAGTTGGTCCCCCAGCAATAGGCGACTCCTCCGGCAATCAGCCCGCACGCGTGGGAGTATCCGGCAGCAAGCGCATTGAACTGCAGGCCGCCGACCACCTGACCGGGCGAGGCGCTGGTGACCAGCGTTCCGCGTCCGAGTTGTCCTTCGGCGTTCCGCCCCCAGCACCAGGCGGCTCCGTCACCGGTCAGTGCGCAGGTGAACTTCCCGCCGGGGTAGAGCGAGGCGTAGCTGATGTCGCCGGCGACCGCGACCGGCACCGCGCTGCTCGGTGAAATGAGCCCGCTGCCCAGCTCGCCGTCATCGTTCAGTCCCCAGCAGTATGCGCCGCCGAGCGCGGTCCGGGAGCAGGTGTGCGAGTACCCGCCGTCGAGGGCCGGGAAGGCAAGGTTCACCAGCACGGTGACCGCGGCCGTCCCGGTCTTGCCTCCGGACGAAGCGGAGATAGTCGTCGACCCGGCGACGATTCCCGTCACAAATCCATCGGGGCTTACCGTCGCGGTGCTGGGTGAACCGCTCAGCCACGTCACTGGCCTGCCCTGTAGAGTGTCCCCAGTTGGACCGAGGACGACCGCCGAGAGCTGGATCGCGACGCCGGCGCCGACGCTCGCCGTGTCCGGAGCGATGACTACCGAGCCAACCGGCTCGGCGGTCGCGCTGATGGCAGCACTTCCGGTCTTGCCTTCACTCGTCGCGGTGATCGTGGCCGTGCCGATATTGACCGCGGTGACCATGCCGGTCGCGGAGACGGAGGCGACAGTGGAATCGGAGCTGCTCCAGGCGATCGCTCGGCCGAGCAGAGTCGCAGAACTCGCGTCCTTGAGTGTCGCCGAAAGCTGTGCAGTGGACCTGACGCTCAGGCTCACGGTCGGGGGCGAGACAGTAACCGTGGCGACTGGTGTCTGCGTGACCGTCACGCTGTCGGTTGCACTCAGTGCACCACTCGATGCGGCAATGATCGCGGAGCCGGCGGTCAGACCGTTCACGAGCCCGGACCCGTTCACGCTGGCGATCAATGGGGCGCTGCTCGACCAGGTGAGCGAGACACCGGCGAGCGTGTCTCCACCTGCATCCATGACGGTGGCCTGGAGCTGCGCCGAGGTGCCAACGCCAACCGTGACCGGATTGGGGAAGAGCGTGATGGAGGCGGGCGCTCCGGGAACGGTCGTGATACTCGCGGTTCCGAGTTTGCCTTCGCTGGACGCGGTGATCGTCGCGGTGCCGCGCGTGAGCGCGCTTACGACGCCGGTCGCCGAGACAGTAGCCACGCCAGGTGCCGAACTGGACCAGGAGACCACCCGACCGGTAAGCGTCTGGCCCGCGGTGTCACGAGTCGTGGCTGAAAGCGGTGCGGAGGCGCCTACGGCAATGGTGAGGGAAGTTGGGGCGAGCGTGACCGTCGCTACGTTCGCGGAATCCACGCTGATCAGCGCGGTCCCGTTCTTTCCATTGCTCGATGCAGTAATCGTCGCGTTTCCGTACGCCACCCCGGTGACGACGCCGGACGAGGAGACGGTAACCGATGCTTGATTGTCGCTCGCCCAGGTGACCGGACGTCCGGTGAGCGGATGACCCACCGAATCCGTCGTCACGGCGGTAAGCTGCGAGGATTTCCCCAGGCTGACTGAACCGCTACCGGGCACGACGCTGACCGCGGCCACGGGAACCAGGTTGACCGTGATCTGCGCCGTGCCCGCCTTGCCGCCGCTCGAAGCGGTGACGGTTATCGGGCCGGCCGCGACGGCGGTCAACAGGCCGCCTGAGGAAACTGTGGCCAGCGCGCCGTTACTCGTGGCCCATGCAACGGGGCGGCCGGTAAGCGGATTGGCGGCCGCGTCCTGAAGTGTCGCCGAGAGCTGGAGAGTGGAACCGACGAGAATGGTCGCGGTGCCCGGCGCGACAACCACGGTCGCAACAGGAACGGTGGTCGCGGACGGTGCGGTATGGTCGCCACCGCACGCGACGAGCACCGAGAGTGCGACGATCAGGAGCCCGCGCACGACGAGTCGGTTGAACACGAATCCTCCAGTTGAGCAGGCAGTTGGATGCAGCTCCGCTACGGGGTCGCGGAAACGCACCGCTGGCCCGGTCGAAGGCGATCAATGTTGCACGAGTGTCGGACGATCATTGAGCAGGAGCCATGCCACTGGGGCCGTGACCCGACCCATCTCGATTGTGGCCGCTAACTTCCGCTACGGGAAAGAGTTCAGGAGAGCGGGATCAGCGTGTTCGGGATGGGGGCGATAGGGCGGGGATCAGTGCTGATTGCCGGTGTGGTGCGGAAGCATTGAGGTGTGGCGTGGCCTCTCAGGAGTGGCGTGAAAGGTCGGCAGACGAGGGATGAATTGGTACGAATCGAGGCAAAGCCGAGCCCTCAGTGACGGTGCGTGCCACCCCTGGTGACGTGACCGGCACCGTCGGTCGCCATTGCGAGTGGAGTCAGCGTCCGAGGGCCCGGATACGGCGTTACCGTCCCCTTGATGGCAAGCCAGAGCGCCCGATTGAAGGTGTCCTCGTCCGCAAGATCTTCATAACGAAAATCCAGGCCCGATGATTCCTTCGCACCCGGCCCCCGCGGCGGATTCCGTTCAGTGAGCGCGACTGACGGCTGCACGAGCTGGTAGGGCGCGAGATCCGGCGTTCCGGCGAAGACGCCTCGGAGCGGCCGCCCATAGGCGTCGAACTGGGAGAGATGATCGAGCGAGAGGATGCCTTCGATCGTCGCCATCACGTCTGTCGTGTTGGTGAACCGATGCCAGACGTGCGGACGATTGTACGCCGAGATGACAAACAGCGGTGAGCGATGCGAGTCGACATGATCGGGGCCGTCCTGCGCATCGTCTTCGAGGACGAAGACGACCGTGTTCTTCCAGAATGTGCTTCGGGAGAGCGCCTCGATCATGCGGCCAAGGGCAAGATCGTTGTCGGCGAGGTAGGCGCGCGGCGTCAGTGCGCCCGCACGGGCGCCCATCGTGTGATCATTTGGTAAGCGCACGATCTGCAGCGCCGGCATCTGCCCGGATCGCTTCCACCCATCGAACGCCGCCAGCCAGACATCCATTCGCCGCTGATCGGGAATGTTGAGATTGAAACCGGGAAAGGCCGAGTCGGTTCGGGACTCGAGAAAGGGCTTGGCACCGCGATATCCGCCGGGGACGGGACGGTCGTCATCTCCGTCCGAGGGGCGCACGTACTCCCCAAAATTGCGGAACGTGATCCCGCGACGGCTGGCGAGGTCCCACAAGTAACCTCGCGCCGGCTCGGCCACATCTTCATCCGGCCCCGGCACCTCACCGCGATTCTCTCCTTCGTAGTCCCAGCTTCGGCCTCGGCCGGAGTAGAGGGATGGAACGGTCTTCTCGGTGTAGTCGGTCACGTATGCGGCGGTGGACCAGTTGTGCCCATCGGCGCTCACCTCCGCATTCACGAAGAATCGATCGAAGATGCCGAACCGCTCGGCGAGCGCATGATGATTGGGTGTGACCGCGCGCGGAAAGAAGACCAGCGACGTATCGCCATCGGCCTGGGGGAGATCGCCGAGCAGCTGATCGTAGGTC
Organism: Gemmatimonadota bacterium; assembly: GCA_040002695.1. GTDB lineage: Bacteria > Gemmatimonadota > Gemmatimonadetes > Gemmatimonadales > GWC2-71-9 > JBDUEA01. The sequence continues at coordinate 4,672 of JBDUEA010000197.1, forward strand.
CGATTTTCCTTGATCACATAGATCACGTGCTCGAACGGCGGATACGTGGTCCGACTGGCGGGAAGGTCCCACCCATTGGCCCGCGCCACCCGGCTCGAGAGAGTGGACCATCCGGCGCTCAGTATACTCGAGAGTGGAATGATCGAGAGCGTGCCGGAAATCTGGCTGAGGGTGTATCCGCTTGGATCCTTCGGAGGGATGCCCGGATTGGGACCATTCGGGCCGTTCGCCGTGGTCCCCTTCCCTTTTGCATTCAACACGAGGAGCGTGTCCGCGCGGAGCACCAGCGCCGAGGGATACCATCCGACCGGAATGCGACCGAGGAGATGATCTCCAAGGTCGGGCGAGCCGTGAGTCGCGGAATCGATGGGAGTGCCGGCTGTCGACGCGGAGAGATCGAAGACGGCGACCGCGTTGTTGTCCGCTTCGGCCACATACAACCGGCGCCCGTCGGAGGACAGCACCATAGCATCGGGCGTGCTTCCCTCGGCGGGCCCTGCCGGGACCGTGTCGACAAGCTCCGTGATCAGGTGGCCTGCGTGGGTATCGATGACGCTCACGCGGTCGGTGCTGGCCGAAGCAACGAAGAGGCGCGATCCGTCTCGGTTCAGCAGCAGCGCGGAAGGATGCCGTGCGACCGCCACCGCACCGACTAACTCGAGCTTCCCGGCGCGGAGGCGCCAGGCCCGCACCGCGTGGCCTCCCCAAGCCGATACGTACACCGTACTGTCCGGGCCCGCGACGACCGCGTAGGGGTAGCGCCCTGCGGGGACGCGCTGCACTACGCGGCCGGTGGCGAGATCAATGACGGCGAGCGAGTCGGCGAGGTTCTCGGTGACGAACAGCAGGCGGTCGTCGGTTGAAACCGCGAGGCCGGCCGGATATCGGGTGCCGGCGGGAACCGGCTGACTGGAGAGCAGGATGCTGTCCATGAGCGTCGCGGCCCCGGCCCGCCAGTCGTAGCGATACACGGCGTCGCGATATCCACCTGAGGCGAAGAGCCGGCGTCCACTCCCGTCAAAGGCGAGCCCGATGAATGCGGCCGGCTGCGCCAGCGTCTGCAGAACCGTGCCGCTGGCGGTGCCGAGGACCTGCACGCCCTGCTGACGGGAGCCATTGAGCAGTGCCACGACGCGATCGCCCTCGGGTGCCGTAACAAGCGCGAGCGGAAAGGAACCGGCGTCGATCATGCGGCCGGCGGGATCGAGGGTGGCACCAGTGGGCAACCGACGCGGCGCGGACCCGATCGGATCTCCGTCCTTCGGTGAGCCGGTCGTCTGGGGCGAACAGGCCACGAGGAGGAGCATGACGAAGGTGGGGAGCAGCGCGCGGAGGGGAAGTTGCGGAGGGTATATCACGGCTGCGTTCACGGATTCCTGCGCAGGGGAAATTTGAGATCCTCGGTCGCTTCGCTCGCTCGGGATGACAGTGACGCTGACCCACACCCTCGTCACCTTCATCTCGTTACTCGTTACTCGTCACCTTTATTGCAACACTCGGCACTCAGTACTCAGTACTCAGTACTCAGTACTCAGTACTCAGTACTCAGTAC
>JBDUEA010000198.1:0-6216 GCA_040002695.1 Gemmatimonadota bacterium
GTGATTCAGCTCGGCTTCGGCCGGGCCTTGATGTGTCGAGGCGGATGAGTGATCGACCAGACGTAGCCGGCCACTGCCCGCACGTCATCATCCGGCATCTGTGACCAGCCGCGAGCCGGCATCGGCCTGCCGGTCCAGGTTTGGTGGGCGGGGATTCCCCGGGTGATCTGTTCGACCAGCCACTCGTATGTCCCTGGTCCGTGCAGCCAGATCGCGCCGGTGAGTGCGGGGCCGTCGTCAGTGCCGCGCGCCTCTTCTCCATGACAGCGGGAGCATTTTGCGGATCCATGAAAGAGCCGCGAGCCCCAGGCGATGGAGCTGTCGGTGACGCCGGCCGGCCGAGGAGGCGCGGCAACCTGGGCAGCGGCCGGAACCGCAGCGCCTCCGAGAAGCACGACGAGTGAAAGCAAGGCCAGACGTCGACGCGTGTCGGGGCGCAGGCACACGCGCGGGGAGGCATCGAGAGGTTCGCATGACGGGGAGTTCGGCATGGATGACCATACTCTCAAAGATGCAAGAATCGCTGAGCCTCGGATGAAGAAATCCTTCGACTCTGGTCATTCGCACTGCGGGCGGCTCACGCCTTCGAGATGCCTCCTCCTGGCGCATCCTTCTCCACCACGACCGTGTAGTCCGCCGCCAGTGCCGCAATGGCGCCGAGGGCCACCAGCGACGGCAGCAGCACCGCGCCGACGACGCCGAGCGTGAGGGGGATTTCGAGGATCGTGTGACCCGCGTCGTTCTTGATGATGACTCGGCGGACGTTTCCTTCGTGGATCAGATCTTTCACTTTCCTGACGAGGCCTTCGCCGCTCACGCGGTGTTCTTCGGTGTGCATCATGTCGCTCATTGTCATATCCCCTGTTTGAGTTGGATGTCCGACCCCGTACCGTCGTTTACCACAGAGGCACAGAAGGGTATCCGATAGTCTTCAAATGTCGTCCCAGAGCCAAGCCTCCGTGCCTCCGCGGTGAATCGTCGGTAGCCCAAATGATTTCACGACGAAGGCACGAAGGACACGAAGGTATCGCTGCAGGCCTTCACCCCGACTGTGTCAAAGGGAGATCCGCAGTTGTTGTTTGCGGCACCCAATAATTCATTTCTGCACGAGTCCGCATGGAGCTTCCACCGCTCAGATCCTTAGTGTCCATCGTGCCTTCGTGGTCCCATTTCGGTTAGTCACCACAGAGGCACGGAGAAAGGCGTTTGATGAGTTGCGGTCGACAACTCGACCAACACCAAAGCCCCGGCTTGCCTATAACGAAGTCGCCCTCCGTGCCTCTGTGGTAAATCGTTGTAACAACAAACTGATTTAACCACGAAGGCACGAAGGACACGAAGGCATCTCTGCACAACTTCACCCCGACTGTGTCGAAGGGAGGTCCGCCGTTGTTGTTTGTGGTCCTCAAACATCCATCCCCGCGTGAGGCCGCAGGGAGCTTCCCACCGCCCAGATCCTTAGTGTCCTTCGTGCCTTAGTGGTCCCATTTCGGTTAGTCACCAGAGAGGCGCAGAGAAAAACCACTGAGCGGCAGTGTCGTCAAAGGGAGATCCGCAGTTGTTGTTTGCGGCACCCAATAATTCATTTCTGCGCGAGCCCGCATGGAGCTTCCACCGTTCAGATCCTTAGTGTCCTTCGTGCCTTCGTGGTCCCATTTCGGTTAGTCACCACAGAGGCACGGAGAAAACTATTTGTGGTTGGCGCCAACGAGGCGACCAACAGGAAAGCCGGACCTCCTCTCGGACCAGGGCGCTCTCTGTCCCTCTGTGGTGAATTGCTATTGCCACCCCTCGCTCATTCCCCCGGATGGTACTCCCGCTCGGTATGACCCTTCAGTTGCTCTCGATAGAAATAGACCGGGCGCAGGTTACCCTGGCTGTAGCGAACGGCCTGGTCACCGAAGTGTGGTGAGGCGATATGCCCGCTCTCCCCACCCGCGGTGACGGCCCGCGCGCGAACGCTGTCCTGGCCGAACTCCACGACGGCGACGAAGCTGTTGCCGCTGGTGCCGTACATCTTCTTCGTGCCCGGATAACGCCGGGCGCCGAATGAGGCGAGCGATCCCCATTGCGCCGAGGTGAACCCGACGGGAATGCTCGCACCGGAATCGCTGAACGGCTGCACGATGTCCGCGGTCAGCCGCTGGTACCGGTTGATGTCTCCCCAGGGAGTACGCCAGGTTCCGAAGTCCGCGGTCAGACGGTCGGATGCGGCTGCAAGAGCGGCGAGCCGCTGCGTCGCCGATGTCCGGGTAGCCATGTAATCGTAAATCGACATGGCCTCGCTCTCCGCATCCGAGCGCGTGGCCCGCCACAGCTCCTCACCCCAGTATACCGCGAGCGAAGTTGGCACCGAGCTGACCGACCAGTGATAGTCCCACGCGCGCAGCAGCGCGATCTGGTCGGCGACCTTCACCTTGACCGGATCCGACGCCGGCGTGCTGTCGTACGCGGCGAGCAAGGGAGGAATCAGGCGCGCAAAGGCCGTGAGATATGGATCGTACGCCGCATCGATGAGCGTGGGGATGCTGAAATCCTTCCGCGCCTCGAGGACACGGATGGCGTGCAGGCCGCGCGGACTCTCGCCTGCGACGTCCATGTAGCGGGGAAAATCAGCCTGCCTGGGACTGTTGGCGCCGGCGGCGGAATAGGGCCAGTCATTCGTGTTCTGGATCCAGCCGTTCGCGGGGTTGATCAGGTGTGGACTGTCGTCAACGCCGTGCAGGCCATGCCACTCGGTCGCGGTATCGCTGCCATCAACCGGTCGGGTCCAGTCGAAGCGATCGTTCCGCCGGGGAATGAACTGCGGATGGAAATAGGCGATGTTGCCGTCGGCATCCGCATAGATGGTGTTGTTCGAGGAATTCGCGTGCAGGTCCATGACCGCGCGGAACGACTTGAGATCGTGCGCCTTGGTGCGAAGATACGACTCGCTCAGGGCATTGACCGGCTTCTGCATCAGGCGCACGCTCACCCATTTGCCATCGGCCGATCGCACGATCGGACCATGGTGCGTCCGATACACCGTGAACGTCTTGCTCGCCACACCAGTGGGTGTACGGTAGGCGACCTTGATCGCGGAGGCGGTCAGCGGACGCAGCCCGGCGCCATACTTGTAGCTCAGCCGGCCTCCCTTCTTCACGATGGTCTCCAGGTACTCGTCGATGTTATCGACGCCGCTCGAGGTGTGCATCCAGCCGAGTCGCGGGTTGAAGCCCTGGTAGATGAAGAATTGTCCCCAGGTCGCGGCGCCATACACGTTCAGGCCTTCATCGCTCTTCGCCGCAAGCTCGGATCGGAAGAAGAAGGACGTATGCGGATTGATGAGGAGCAGCGCCCGGTGATTCGCGGTGTTGGACGGTGCGATAGCGAACCCGTTCGAGCCCGACGGCTCTTTCGGGCCGGCGCTCGCCTCGACCGGTGCGGGGCGCGTCGTGCGGGGTCCATAGAACTCCTCGAGCTCACTCAGCGAGACGCTTTCGATGTCTCCCCCGATGCTGCCCTCGCTGAAGGTGAGCGCCATCCATGGCTCGAACCGCGAGATTACACGGGGCTTCACCTCCGGATGGGTCTGGAGGTAGTAGTTGAGCCCATCGGCCCACGCGACCATGAGCGATCGCAGCCATTGCGGACTCTTGCCAAAATCCGCCTTGATGCTGTCCGAATCGATGAACAGCTTCATGCGGAGATCCTGGTAGATTGCGCTTTCCCCTTCCGCTTCAGCGAGCCGGCCCATCGCGTTGAGATAGTTGGTCTCGATCCGATTGAAGTCATCCTCGGCCTGCGCGTACATCATGCCGAAGACGGCGTCCGCGTCGGTTTTTCCATAGACATGCGCGATGCCCCAGTCATCCCGGATGATCGTCACCCGTGCGGCCTCGCGTTTCAACCGTGCCGGGTCGGCTGGCGCGCCCTGTTGCTGGGCCATGGCGGGAGCGGGGAGGTAGAGTGCAAGGCCGGTGAGCAGTGCGGGAAGATATTTCATGATTTCTCATGGCGGTTGCGGTTGGACCACTGCCACACGACGGGGAAATGCGCGACCTGACAGTGCGGATGAGCAGAAACTAGGGCGGCGCCGAGGGTCATGGAAGGGGACGGACCGTACGGTCTCCATATTGGCAAGCCGAGGGCTATACTCCCCGGCAGCCGGACGTCCGAGCCGGATGATCCACCCCAAAAACAGAGACCTTCGCGATGGGAAAGATCCGCATCATCGGCGTGCCACTCGACCTCGGCGCCAGTCGCCGCGGTGTGGACATGGGACCGTCCGCGCTCCGAATCGCCAGTCTCGACGCACGCCTGCGCGACCTCGGCCACGAGGTCGAGGACATCGGCAATCTCATTGTGCCCGAACGCGAGTCGATCGCCGGGGTGCGGAACGCGCTCGACCTCCTGCCCGCGATCGCCGCGGTCTGCCGGACGCTCGCCGACACGACGGCCAACGCCATCCGGCAGGGCTTCTCTCCGCTGGTGCTGGGCGGCGACCACTCGCTGGGCGCCGGCTCCGTCGCGGGGGTCGCGACCGCCATCGCGGAGCGCGGCGGGCGGGTCGGTCTCATCTGGCTCGATGCCCACGGCGACCTCAACACTCCGAGCAGTTCGCTCACAGGCAACGTGCATGGCATGCCGGTGGCGCATCTCCTCGGTCATGGAGATCCGGAGTTCGCGCGCATCTCGCGGCCCGCACCGGCGGTGCTCCCCGAGCATACCGTGCTGGTCGGCATCCGCGATCTCGACCCCGCCGAACGGGCGCACGCGCGCGAATACGGCGTGACGGTGTTCACCATGCGCGATATCGACGAGCGCGGTCTCAAGGCGGTGATGCGCGACGCGCTCGATATCACCAGTGCGGGGACGGCGGGAATTCACGTCTCCTGTGACGCAGACTGGATCGATCCTTCGGAAGCTCCCGGCGTGGGAACCCCGGTGCGCGGCGGCGCCACGTACCGCGAGGGACACCTGGCGATGGAAATGATCGCCGATTCGCAGAAGATGATTTCGATGGACATCGTGGAGAACAACCCGGTCCTGGATCAATTCAACCGGACCGCCGAGTTGTCCGTGGGACTGGTAACCAGCGCATTTGGCCTCAGGATCATGTAACCGGAGGGATTCTCGTGACCCGATCGCTCTTCTTCGCCGTCATGCTTGGCCTGCCCACCCTTCTCGTGCCGCGAGGATCGGCGCGTTCGCCTGCGACACCCATCGAGGTTGCGCGATGGCTGCAGGGATGCTGGGCGGGGGAAGCAGCGCCCGAGACCGTCGAGGAGCAGTGGATGACACCGCGGGGCGGCAACATGCTCGGCATGAGCCGCACGGTGCGGAATGGCGCGCTGGTGGACTACGAGCTCGTGCTGCTCCGAGAGGAAGGCTCCAGGCTGGTCTACGAAGCCCATCCCTCCGGGCAGCCGGCTGCAAGCTTTACCTCGACCAGTGTCTCCGATTCAAGTATTCTGTTCGACAACCCCGGGCATGATTTTCCTCAGCAGATCGGTTACCGGCGCTCCGGCGCCGATTCGCTGATCGCATGGATCGAAGGGACGCACAACGGAAGCCACCGGCGCATCGAGTATCCGTATCGACGTGTCGATTGTCCCGCCTCCTGAAGCGTTCTGGCAGCCGACGGGAAGCTGTTGAGTCGAAGTGCTACCAGATGCGGCCGAGATTCCAGACGGCGCCCGCGTAGACTGCGTAGGGCTGGGGTCCGGAGATTGGCAGAATCGTGCCGGCATCGAGCGCCAGCCACGGATGTACGAGGAAGGTCGGTCCGACCAGCAGTGCCACGGTTCCGGCCGCACCGGCGGGGCCGGACGTACCGGGAAGGCCATAAAATTCGGTGACCGCGCCGAGTCTCCCCTTGAGCGGATATCCGAAGGAGGCGGTCCAGAGCGTCGCATGCTTCGGTGCGGCGGTCCCGTTTCCCGAACGAACGGTATATCCGGCATTGAGGTCGATCGCGACCGGGCCGATGACCCGGCTTGAAATCAGCAGGATGGAAAAATCCGTGGTGCCGGTTCCCCGGAACGCCGACTCCGAACCCGTCGGGAGCTTGATCGACGGGAGAATGGCGAAGTCGTGAACCACCGGCGCATCTTCCAGCAGGCGCCACTTCACGCCGACCGCGAAGTCCCCGATCCCCAGGCTTCCGCCGATCGGACTGGCGGCCGGCACCGAGACGTTCAGCTGCATGCGTGGCGCGAGTCCGAGTTTCAGCAC
>JBDUEA010000199.1:0-6209 GCA_040002695.1 Gemmatimonadota bacterium
CGCGAGCAGAACGCGGCGTCCGAGGGAATGGGCGTCTGGCAGGTGGGACAGGGTTGTTCGGGCATGGGGCTAATCTATCGTTCGAAAGTCGTCGGGGGCAGATGGAGCCAGCCGGTAACCTCCCCGCGTGCCTTCCGCCGGGTGTAGCGGGGCATAACTTACCACGCGCGGCCTGCCCTCCCGGGCACCGCAATCACTTGAACTCGGAGCGAGCATGGCTGCCCCGCGACATGTCTGCATACTGATCTTCGAGGACGCGGAGGTTCTGGATGTCGCGGGACCATTCGAAGTGTTCTCGATCGCCGGACGGCGCGACGGCCTCGACCCGTTCCGGGTGACGCTCGCCGCAGGCGGTACGGAAGTCGTGACGCTCCGAAATGGTTTCCGGGTGACACCGCACTACTCTCTCGCCGAATGCCCGCCGATCGACATCCTGCTTGTTCCGGGTGGACCTGGCTCGCGCCGCGAATCGGGAAATCCGCACGTGATCGAGTGGATCCGCGACCGTGCGGAGCGATGTGAGCTGCTGCTGTCGGTATGCAGCGGGGCGCTGATATTGGCGGCGACGGGCATGCTCGACGGATTGGAAATCACAACGCACGCCAGCGCGATGCCGGAGCTCGCCCGGCTGGCACCGAATTCAAAGCTGCGCGAAGGCGTCCGCTTCACCGACAACGGACGGATACTGCTCTCGGCCGGCGTGTCGGCCGGGCTCGACATGTCACTCGAAGTCGTCGCTCGCCTTCTGGGCGAAGACCTGGCCGAGGAGGCGGCACATTATATGGAATACCACTGGAACCGGAATGAGACCGGGCTGCCGGATGTAGGCCTTTGATCGGATAAGGCATTGGTCTATCTGTGGATGGAAGGAGGCGAAGCGGGGTGGTACTTTGTTCTACATACACTGCATTTTACACAATATTAGAGCTGTTTATTCAACGATCTAGTCAATTTTTTTGAAGAACCGTCTGATGATTTATGCTGTTTATGCACATTTATCTTGACAAGCAACGATCCAGCCTGTAGTATCCCTCCCAGTCAAGCCTGAACGCCGTCCGATCTCCAGCGGATCCGTCCGATGCGCCTGATCCATCCCCATCCCGTCGTTCTCCCCTGGCCGCGAAACCGCGGCGCGCACCATTCGGGCGCGCCACCTCGCCGAACGCCGCGGATTCAGGACCGGGCACCTCAGAGCCCTTCCCACGCCCCGCGTTCGCTCAGTCGATCGGCGGGGCGCTTCACTTCTCCGATCACGATCACCCGTCCCCTCCACCGAGAAACTGCCATGAAGCGATTGCGACTGCTGATCCCGATTCTCTGTTTCCTCCTGCCCGGCGTCGCGGCCGCACAGACCGCGACCGATTCCCTGGCGAAGGCGGCGTTGGACGCGTCGGCGGCAAATACGGTCGCAATCAACTTCGTCTGGACCCTGCTCGCCGGTTTCCTCGTGATGTTCATGCAGGCCGGCTTCGCCATGGTCGAGACGGGCTTCACCCGCGCCAAGAACGCGGGGCACACCATGACGATGAACTTCATGGTGTACGGCATCGCCATGATGGCCTACTGGGCAACCGGTTTCGCCATTCAGGCCGGCGGCGTCGGGCCCCTCGGCACCCTCGGCGGCTATGACAAACTGGCGAATGAATTCTCCATCTCGATCGCCGGACATGACTGGGGCCTCTTCGGCCACACCGGATTCTTCCTGACGGGAGTCACCTACAGCGCGCCGGTCTTCGCGTACTTCCTGTTCCAGATGGTGTTCATGGATACCGCGGCGACGATTCCCACCGGCGCGCTCTGCGAGCGGTGGAAATTCACATCGTTCGTGGTCTTCAGTCTCTTCATCGGCGGTTTCATCTACCCGATCTACGCCAACTGGGTCTGGGGCGGCGGATGGCTGGCGATGCTGGGCAAGAACGTAGGCCTCGGCCACGGTCATGTGGATTTCGCCGGATCTTCCGTCGTGCACATGACGGGCGGCGTGATGGCGCTGGTGACCGCGAAGCTCCTCGGCCCCCGGCGCGGGAAGTACAACGCCGATGGCTCCGCAAACGCGATCCCTGGCCATAACATCCCGATGGCGCTGGCCGGAACGTTCATCCTGATGTTCGGCTGGTTCGGCTTCAATGCCGGATCGACTCTCGCGGGTACCGACCTTCGCATCGCGGTCGTGGCCACAAACACGATGCTGGCTGGGGCGGCAGGCAGCATGACGGCCTTGATCTATATGTATCTCCGGTACGGAAAGCCCGACCCCTCGATGCTCGCGAACGGCGCGCTCGCAGGACTCGTCGCTATTACCGCCCCGTGCGCGTTCGTGACGGCCCCCTCCGCGGTGCTCATCGGCGGAGTGGCCGGCGTGCTGGTCGTCTGGTCGGTGTTCTTCTTCGAGCGCACGGCCAGGATCGATGATCCGGTCGGCGCGATTTCGGTGCACGGCGTGAACGGCTTGTGGGGCATTCTCGCACTCGGCCTCTTCGCCGACGGCACTTATGGGAGCGGCTGGAACGGAGTCGATGGCAACGTGACCGGCCTGTTCTACGGGGATGCCGGGCAGTTCGTCGCCCAGGTCATCGGCGGCGCCACCAACATCGTCGCGGTCGGCGCGCTCGCAGCGCTGGCTTGGGCCATCACTGGAGTGATCGTCCGCGGCCATCGGGTCTCGCCAGAGCACGAGGAACTGGGACTGGACCTGCCCGAGATGGGCTCGCTGGCCTATCCGGATGCGGCGGAAATTTCTTCGGCGGTCGTCATCAGATCGGCCGCTCCTCCGCTGAAAAAGAAGAAGGAAGCCGCCTAGTCGCGCGGCTTGAGCCATGGCATCGGAAAGGCCGGCGAGGACGGCACTCCGCCGAGTCTCGTCCGGCCCGATCGCTCGACCGTTCACCCTAAGGGAAGAAGGCCACGATGGCCACTACCGCTAAACCGGCCGCCGCCAACCGGACGAGGGCCGCCAGCGACCTGAGCAAGGTGCTCGAGCTCATCAAGCAGAAGAACATCCAGGTCGTCGACGTGAAGTTCACCGATCTTCCCGGCACCTGGCAGCATTTCTCGATTCCGGCAGCCACGCTCGATGAGGACATGGTCCACGCCGGGCTGGGATTCGATGGCTCGTCGATCCGCGGTTTTCAGGCGATCAACGAGAGCGACATGCTGCTGATGCCCGACCTCTCGACCGCATTCGTCGATCCGGTGCTCGAAGTCCCCACGCTTTCCATCACGTGCGACATCTACGACCCGATCACCCTCGAGCCGTACTCGCGCGACCCGCGCTTCATCGCCTTCAAGGCCGAGGAGTATCTCAAGACCACGGGCATCGCAACGGCAAGCTATTGGGGACCGGAAGCGGAATTTTTCATCTTCAACTCCGTCCGCTTTGATCAGAATGCGCACGAGGGTTACTACCATATCGACGCCGAAGAGGGCATCTGGAATTCCGGACGGAACGGCACGCCGAATCAGGGCCATCGTCCACGGCACAAAGAGGGCTACTTCCCGGTGCCACCCGCGGACCGGCTCCAGGATGTTCGTTCGAAGATCATGCTCGCGCTGATCGCAGCCGGGATTCCGGTCGAGGTCCAGCACCACGAGGTGGCCACGGCGGGACAGGCCGAAATCGACTTCCGCTTCGGCCCGCTGGTGCAGACGGCCGACCGGGTGCTCGCGTACAAGTACATCGTCAAGAACGTCTGCCACAACCTGGGCTACACCGCCACGTTCATGCCGAAGCCGCTCTTCGGCGATAACGGCTCCGGCATGCATGTGCACCAGTCGCTCTGGAAGCATGACACGCCGCTCTTCTACGACGAGAAGGGTTACGCGCTCCTCTCAGACACCGCCCGCTGGTACATCGGGGGCCTGATCAGCCACGCGCCGGCATTGCTCGCGCTCTGCGCGCCAACGACGAATAGCTACCGTCGCCTTGTCCCCGGATTCGAAGCGCCAGTGAACCTGATGTATTCGCAGCGCAACCGGTCGGCGATCTGCCGGATTCCCACCTATTCCAGCAGCCCGAAGGCGCGCCGGGTCGAGTTCCGCGCGCCGGATCCATCGTGCAACCCTTATCTCGCCTTCGCCGCGCTGCTGATGGCCGGCCTGGACGGGATCAGGCGCAAGCTCGAGCCGCCGAAGCCGATCGATGAGGATCTCTACGAGCTGCACGACGAGCGCAAGGCGCAGATCAAGACTGTTCCCGGTTCGCTCGGCGAGGCGCTTACGTCGCTCGAGAACGATCACGCTTTCCTGCTTGAAGGGGACGTGTTCACGCCGGACGTGATCTCCACATGGATCGAGATGAAGCGCGTCAGGGACATTCCGGCCGTGAACCTACGGCCGCATCCGTATGAGTTCTTTCTGTATTACGACACCTGAGCCCCGATGGCACTGCGTGAGCGAGACCTCCGCTCACGACGTGCCCCGTCCCCGGTTACTTTCACCTGGAGTTGGTCGACATGAAACTGATCACTACCGTCATCCGGCCGGAGCGGCTGCCCGAAGTCAAAGCGGCGCTCTTCCGGGCCGGCGTCACCGGCATCACCATCAGCCGAGCGAGCGGCCACGGCGGCGAGAAGGAGCTGATCGAGCATTATCGGGCCTCGAGCGTCGTGCTTGAGTTCCGCGAGAAGGTGCGGATCGAGATGGCGGTCTCGGAGCCCTTCGTCGAGCCGACCATCGAAGCGATTCTCTCATCGGCCCGTACGGGCGAGGTCGGGGACGGCAAGATCTTCGTGCAGCCGATCGAGCGAGTCATTCGTATCCGCACCGGAGAATCGGGCAACGCGGCGCTCACCCCGGTGACTGCCGACCAGGTACAGCGGCACGCGCTGGAAGCCGCCACCGCATAGTCTCAGGCCGCGGCCCGGATCGTCCGCTGGCAGAGAACACTGCCGGCGGACGATCTTTATGTATCTCCCCTTTCCAGAGGACGTGGATGGCCGCTTTAGCGCTCCTCCTTCCGGCGGCTCCGACACTCGACACGGGCGCGCATCTCGCTCTGGCGCTCGCGATCATCCTTGCGGTCGCCAAGGTGGGCGGAGACCTCGCCGAACGGGCGGGCCAGCCCGCAGTGCTGGGCGAGCTGATTGCTGGCGTGGGACTCGGCGCGATTCAGCTCGCGGGAGTCGGCTGGCTCGGAACGGTGAAGTCGGACGTCACGATCGACGGCTTCGCCCAGATCGGAGTCATCCTCCTTCTTTTCGAGATCGGGCTCGAGTCCACTGTCGGAGAGATGCGGAAGGTCGGCGGCCGCGCGTTCACCGTCGCCGTGCTCGGGGTCGTGGCGCCCTGGCTGCTCGGCTGGGGCGTCGGCTCGGTGCTCCTCCCGGATCACTCCATCTATCTGCACATTTTTCTAGGCGCCATACTCACCGCGACAAGCGTCGGCATCACTGCACGGGTCCTTCGCGACCTCGGGGCTTCCCAGAGCCCGGAGGCCCGCATCATTCTCGGGGCAGCGGTGATCGACGACGTGCTCGGCCTCGTCATCCTCGCAGTCGTCGCGAGCGTCATTCATTCGGCCGATTCCGGTTCGGCGATCTCCGTCGTCGCGATCGGCTGGGTACTGTTCAAGGCGCTCGCCTTTCTCTTCGGAGCGCTGTGGATCGGACAGGTGGTTTCGCCGAGGCTCTTCTCGCTGGCCTCGAGACTTCGCGGGGCGAGCGTACTGCTGGTAACCGCGCTCATCTTCTGCTTCGCGATGGCGGCACTGGCCGCGATGATCGGGCTCGCGCCGATCGTGGGCGCCTATGCGGCGGGACTCATACTCGAGAAATTTCACTTCCGGGATTTCGAGACGCGGGGCGAGCGGCCGCTCGAAGACCTGATTCGCCCGATTTCCGGTTTTCTCGTCCCAGTCTTCTTCGTCCTGATGGGCATGCGGGTCGACCTCACCGCGTTCGGACATACCTCGAGCCTCGGCCTCGCCCTGGCGCTGATCGTCGCCGCGATCGTGGGCAAACAGATCTGCGCGCTCGGAGCCCTCGGGACCACGCTCGATCGACTTACGATCGGCATCGGGATGATCCCGCGTGGCGAGGTCGGCCTGATCTTCGCGAACATCGGACTGGGCCTCACCGTGCACGGCGAGCATATCGTCGATCAAGGGATGTTCTCGACGGTGGTGATCGTCGTCATGGTCACCACGGTCGTGACACCTCCCGCGCTCAAGTGGAGTCTGTCGCGGCGGGGCCGGAGAGTCGCTAGTCCTTAGC
>JBDUEA010000200.1:0-6207 GCA_040002695.1 Gemmatimonadota bacterium
TCACGATTCTGCTCTCCGGGCTCACCATCATCTTCCTGCTGGCGGTGGTGACGCTTCAGCCCTTCGCGATCTACAGCGGCGGGCCGGTGGGTATTCCCATTCTGATCGCGCTGCTGGTCTGCCTCATTCCCACCACGATCGGTGGCCTGCTCTCCGCCATCGGGATCGCGGGGATGGATCGACTGATCCAGCAGAATGTGATCGCCGTGAGCGGACGTTCGGTCGAAGCCGCGGGCGATGTCAACACGCTCCTCCTGGACAAGACCGGAACCATCACGCTGGGCAACCGGCAGGCAGTGGAATTCGTGCCGCTCCCCGGTGTAACGCTCGAGGAACTCGCCGAACGCGCGCAGCTGGCGTCGCTGCCGGACGAGACACCGGAAGGCCGGAGCATCGTTGTGCTGGCCAAGGAGCGGTTCGGTCTCCGGGGTCGCTCGCTCGCCGATGCCAATGGGGCCGGCGACGCATCGGCGCACACTGAATTCGTTCCCTTTTCCGCCGCGACAAGAATGAGCGGTGTGAATCTCGCCGAGCGTCAGGTGCGGAAAGGCGCCGGGGACACGATCGCCGCGTGGGTTCGGCAGCGGGAAGGCCGGATCCCGGCCGAGCTCGACGCCAGCATCGAGAGTATCGCGCGCAAAGGCGGCACGCCACTCGTCGTCGCAGAGTTCGCCCAGGGCTCGGCGCGGGCCCTCGGCGTGATCTATCTCAAGGATGTAGTGAAGGGCGGCATGCGCGAGCGGTTCGATCGTTTGCGCGCGATGGGCATCCGGACCGTGATGATTACGGGTGACAATCCGCTGACGGCCGCGGCAATCGCGGAAGAGGCGGGCGTCGATGATTTTCTGGCGGAAGCGAAGCCGGAAGACAAGATGGCACTGATCCGGAAAGAGCAGGCCGGTGGCAGGCTGGTGGCGATGACGGGAGACGGCACCAACGATGCGCCGGCGCTCGCGCAGGCCGATGTGGCGGTGGCCATGAACACGGGCACCCAGGCCGCGAAGGAAGCGGGCAACATGATCGACCTCGACTCGAACCCGACCAAGCTGATCGAAATCGTCGAGATCGGGAAGCAGCTGCTCATCACGCGGGGCGCACTCACGACGTTCTCGATCGCGAACGACGTGGCCAAGTATTTCGCGATCATCCCGGCGATGTTTGCCGTCACCTATCCCGCGCTGAACGCGCTGAACGTGATGCGGCTGCACTCGCCACAGTCCGCGATTCTGAGCGCTGTTGTGTTCAATGCGCTGATCATCGTCGCACTGATTCCGCTCGCGCTTCGGGGCGTGCGGTACCGTCCGGCCGGCGCCGCCGCCATTCTGCGCCGCAACTTTCTGCTCTACGGAGTGGGTGGTGTCCTGGTGCCGTTTGCCGGGATCAAGCTGCTCGATGTCCTTCTCGTCTT
Source organism: Gemmatimonadota bacterium (assembly GCA_040002695.1). Classification (GTDB taxonomy): domain Bacteria; phylum Gemmatimonadota; class Gemmatimonadetes; order Gemmatimonadales; family GWC2-71-9; genus JBDUEA01. Next base: position 1,409 of record JBDUEA010000200.1, read on the forward strand.
TCTTCACCTGGTGTAGATCATGATCGGCAAACACCTTCGTCCCGCGCTGGTGCTCACGCTGCTGCTCTGCGGCATCACCGGCTTCGTGTACCCGGGGCTCGTGACCGGCATCGCTCAGGTCGTGTTTCCGCGGCAGGCGAACGGCTCGCTCGTCACCAGTCATGGGCGCGTGGTGGGCAGCGAGCTCATCGGCCAGCAGTTCACGCGGCCGGAATATTTTCACCCGCGTCCATCGGCGGCGGGCTCCGGGTATGACGCGGCGGCTTCCGGCGGCACCAACAAGGGCCCGACCGATCGCAAGCTCGCGGATACGCTTATTGCCCAGGCGGTCGGGGCCGTGGTCAAGGACGACGGACTCGAGCGCGGACACGTCCCCTCGGACATGGTGACCTCTTCCGGCTCCGGTCTCGATCCGCACATCTCGCCGGGCAACGCCGAAGCACAGGTTGCGCGCGTCGCGCGGAGCCGCGGAGTGGATTCCGCAACGGTGCGTGCCCTCGTCGAAGCGCATATCGAGGGACGCCAGCTCGGATTTCTGGGCGATCCGCGCGTCAACGTTCTGCTGCTCAATCTCGCGCTCGACAGCGTGGCGCCGGCGCGGAGTGCGGGAGCGCAGGCACCGTGAAATGCAGATCGTCATGAGGCCGAGCCGCGGCGCTCGCCGCTGCCTGGCGCTGCTGCTCGCCGCGTCCGTCCTCGCGTGCGGTAACAATCCCGCCGCGTGGCGCGCGCATCTGGCGGACGCGAATGCCGGCCGGCTGGTTGGAATCTGGAATCTGCGTCTCCAGACCGATTCAGGGAGTGACGCGACCAGGCCAATGGAGTTTGACGGCCGGGTCGGGCTCACGCTCAACGAGAGCGGACTGGGTGGCCCCGGATCCGGCTCGCCCCCGGAGCTGTTCGGCACCTACGATTTTGATTTTTCACGACTCGGCTTTGTGCCCGGCGCGTCGGATGGGGTGCCGACGCTCGTCGCGCGTCTCCGCGGCGACTCGATCGATCTCGTGCTGGGCCCCGGCTCCGCGTTCCCCGTGGAATGCGAAGGACTCATAGCGCACGATTCGATCAGCGGACGGTGGACGATGCACCAGCGCTCGGGAATCGATCGCGCCGGTATTTGCCTCTTGTATCGTTCGTAGGGGAGTTCGGATGCCAGAGCCGACGGTGAAGACCAGCGCTTCGGTCGAGCCAGTCTCCCGCAACGAATCCAGCTCGGGTTCGTTCGCGGCGATGCTGCAGACGCGCGAGCGCGGGAAGCTCAAGCTCTATATCGGGTCCGCCGCCGGCTCCGGCAAGACCTATCGCATGCTGACCGAGGCGCACGAGCTTCGGGCCCGCGGCGTGGATGTCGTGGTCGGGTTCGTGGAGACGCACGGGCGGGCGGATACCGTGGCGCAGGTGCGCGATCTCGAGATCATCCCCCGGCGCCGCATTCAATATCGCGGTGTCGAGCTCGAAGAGATGGACACCGACGCGATACTCGCGCGGCGCCCCGGGGTGGCCATCGTGGACGAGCTCGCGCACACCAACGTCCCGGGTTCTTCGCGCACCAAGCGGTGGGAAGATGTCATCGCGCTGCTCGACGCTGGAGTCAGCGTCATCTCCGCCGTCAACGTTCAGCACTTCGAATCGCTCAACGACGTCATCCAGCGCACCCTCGGCGTCACCATCCGGGAGACGCTGCCCGACTGGATCGTGCGTGGTGCGGACCAGGTCGTCAATCTGGATATCTCCGCGGAGGACCTGCGGCAGCGCCTGCTCGAAGGAAAGATCTACGCCGCGGAAAAGATTCCATCGGCGCTTTCCCATTTTTTCACGCCAGAGAACTTGACCACCCTGCGTGAGCTCGCGCTCCGTGAGGTGGCCAGTTCGGTGGACCACCTGCGCGAAGAGATCGTGCGCGGAGAGAATCGCGTCGCATCGGGCGCGCGCACCACCGTCGATCGGGTCATGGTTGCGATGTCGAGTGATCCGCCGGCCACGGCGGCGCTCCTTCGCAAGGCGAGTCGCATCGCGGGCCGCCTCAATCAGGACTGGTACTGCGTCTACGTGCAGATCTCGGCCGAAACGGCCGCGCGCATCGATGCCGCCGTGCAGCGCCGCCTGGTCGATAACATTCAGCAGGCGCAGGCCATGGGCGCGGAAGTCGTGAAGCTGCAGTCGGAGAATGTCGCGGAGGCGCTGACCCAGTTCGCGCGGGAGCGTGGCGTGACACTGGTGATCGTGGGACAGTCACGGCGCACCTGGTGGCAGCGGATTCGGCATGGCTCGGTGCTCGATGGCCTGCTGCACAATACCGCCGGCTTCGACGTCCTCGTGGTCTCGCTGGATGAACGGGGAGACCCCCGATGAGAATCGCCCACCGCATGTTCCTGGCGCTCCTGCCCGCGGTCCTCGGCCTGTTTACGGTTTCCGGACTGGCCTATTGGGGACGGTTCGAGCGGCAGGTGCCCGGCTCCCTTCTGCTCGTAGCGGCGATCGCAACCGTGGCGAGTCTCGTCATCGCCTGGCGCAACACTCGGCATGTGGCGCAGCGCATCGAGCGGCTGGCGGAGGATGATCATGCGGCCGGCGAGTCCGAGGCGCCCGGCGTGCGAAAGACCGGTGCCAGCTCCGATGAACTCGAGGCGCTTGAGCGCGTGGTGGGCCAGGTGAGCGCGGCGGAGCAGGAGACCCGGGAGCGGGAGCGAGCCGCCGCGGCGCGGGTCGGTGAATATGCGGAACTGCTGGCGGAGGTCTCTGCAGCTGCATCGGCACAGCTCACCCAGCTTCGGCTTCCACTGCACATCCTGCTGGAGAATCATTTCGGCGCGCTGAACGAAAACCAGGAGGAGATGCTCGCCGCCGCGCAGACGGGTGCAGACCAGCTCGAGGTGGAGCTCAGGCGCCTCAGGGAAATCGCCGAAATCGATCAGGGCGCGCTCGAGATCCGGCGGGACCTCGTGCATCCGGGCGATCTCGTGCTGAGCCTGATGCCGACTTTGCGGAGTCTCGGAGAACGCACGGAGGTACGCGTCCGCGCCGATATCGAACCGGGGCTGCCTCGTCTTCTGGGAGACTGGACCCGTCTCCAGGAGGCGCTCTCGCTGCTGCTCTCCGACCGGGTGCGGTACGCGCCGAGTGGCGAGGAAGTCGCGATTGGGGTTACGGCGGAGCCGGGGGTCGTGCGGGTCGCGGTCGATCGTGGCGCTGCCCATGCGGCGACCGCGGACCTGCTCCTGGCCCGCCGGCTGATTGGCGCGCATGGCGGTGAAATCGAGGAGGGATCGACCCGCACGGTCGTCACGCTGCCTGCCCGGCACGTCCCGTCGGGGTTCCGGGCGTCCGGGAAAACCCCGAGCGACAACAAGACCGATGAGGGGTAGGATAGGGACCGAAAGAACACGGCATTCGCCGTGCACGGCCAGCCCGTGCGACGCGTCTATTTGACGGGTTGCCGGATCAGCTTCGGCCGGAATCCTTCATTGAGGAGTGAATTTCCATGAGAGTACAGCGGTTTGCCGCGCTCCTGGCGCTCGGTGCCGGTGCGGCATGTGCGGGCAACAATCCGACGCTCACTACCGGGGACTACGGGGCCAAGCCCTCGTCGGCCAAGGGCGGGCAGCAGTTTACTCGCATCGTCAATGCGACCGTCGCGCGGACCGTCACCGCCACCGTGAGCGCATTCTCGGATTTCGGTATTCCGATCGCCACCGCGAATGAAGCGACCGGACAGGTCTCCAGTTCCCAGCTGCAGATCCGCGGCACGTGGGGCGGCGAACAGGCCTCCCGGCGGATCAACTGCGGCACCGACTCGCTCGGTCAGGATCTCGCCGATGCCGGTACGACCACCGTCAACGTCTCGGCTACCATCACGGGTTCACCGACCGGCAGCCTGGTCGCGCTCACGGCCAACGGGAGCAATCCGCTGTCCAAGCGCGCCAACGGTTCCGGCCTCACCGGCTGCGTGCTGCGAACGGACTTCGTGACACGGATTCTGAATGACATCGAACAGAAAGCCTCCGCCGCTGCGCCGGCGCCCGTGAATCCGATTGCCCGTCCGGCCGCTCCGGCGCCTCAACCAGTGCAGCCGACGGCCCAGCCCGCCACGCAGCCGACCGACACCACGATGCAGCAGCAGCCGCGGGATTCCACCAAGCCGCAGTAAGCAGCCGGCAGTTTGGTCAATGTTCACGGGGCGGGAATCGGCGGGGGTGCCGGCTCCCGCCCTGGCGTTTTCAGTCCGGGCTAGGCGGTGTGCTCGTCTTCCTCGAGCGCCTGGCTGATGCGGAAAACATGACCGTCGGGATGACGGACGTGGAGTTCTCGCGCGCCCCACGGCATGTCGGTCGGTGGCCACACGACCTCCAGACCTTCGCGAACGCAGGTGGCATGAACGGCATCGGCGTCCTCCACCCAGATCGAGATCCAGACACCCTTGTCCGCACTCTCATCGCCATCGGGGCCGAAGGTGCGTGTGTTCGCCCCCTTCCCTCGGCCACCCTGCCCGTTGAGGCAGAGGAAGAGCGTGCAGTCGCCGGAACAGACACCGCCAAAGGTCGGAGGCTCGCCCCAGTCCCAGCTCCGGGCCCAGCCGAGCTTGGCAAACCAGGCGAAGCTGGCCTCGATGTCCGAGACGTTGAGGATGGGGTTCATTCGGTGAGCGATCATGGTTTTCCCCGAGCGTGAAACGGAGTGACTTGGTTGACAATGTGTGGATGGGTGCGCGGGGCCGCAAGCCGAACCGCGGTTCACCACAGGCACGGAGAACTCCGTTAAGAAACTCTGGCCCAGCTCTCAATACTGTCATCCCGAGGGAG
>JBDUEA010000201.1:0-6202 GCA_040002695.1 Gemmatimonadota bacterium
ATGGTACCCGCTGAGCACTCAATCGGCCGCGCGAAGGTACTGGTCCGGCCACTTCGTCTTCACCCCGAGCGCCTTTGCCGCATGCAGCGGCCAGTTGGGATCCCGGAGCAGCTGGCGGGCAAGCAAGACGAGGTCTGCCCTGCTCTCCCGTATTATCTCGTCCGCCTGCGCAGGATCGGTGATCATCCCAACCGCTCCGGTGAGCACTCCCGATTCCCGGCGGATCCGCTCCGCGAAGCCGACCTGATAACCCGGACCAAGCGGAATCCGGGCGCCGGGTACCATCCCCCCGGAAGAGCAGTCGATCAAGTCGACGCCGAGCGCACCGACTCGCCGGGCCAGCTCGACCGACTGCTCGGGATCCCAGCCTCCATCGGCCCAGTCAGTTGCGGAGATACGAAGAAACAGGGGCAACCGCTCGGGCCACACCCGACGCACTCGCTCGATGACCTCGAGGACGAGTCGAAGGCGATTGTCGTAGCTGCCGCCGTATTCATCGTTGCGCTGATTGGCGAGCGGTGAAAGAAATTCGTGCAGCAGATATCCGTGCGCCGCATGCAGCTCGATGACCTCGAACCCGGCCGCGAGCGCACGCCGGGCGGCGGCGCCGAACGCCTCTACGACATCCCGAATTTCACTTCGAGTGAGCGCCAGCGGGGTCACTTCGTCGGCGCGAAACGGAATCTCACTGGGAGCTCGCGGTCTCCATCCGCCTTTTTCCGGCGGTATCTGTCCACCCCCGGCCCAGGGCACCGCCGTACTCGCTTTTCGGCCGGCGTGCGCAAGCTGAATTCCGGCGACGGCACCCTGAGCACGAATGAACACCGCGCAGCGCCGCAATCCGTCGATCTGTCCGTCCTCCCAGATGCCGAGGTCGGAAGCCGAGATTCGCCCATCGGCGGTCACGGCGGAGGCTTCGGCCATCACGAGCCCGGCGCCTCCAACGGCACGGCTCCCCAGGTGAACCAGGTGCCAATCGTTCGCTCGTCCATACACGCTGGAGTACTGGCACATCGGGCTCACGGCAATCCGGTTCCGGAGCTCAATCCCGCGCAGGCGAAGAGGAGCGAAGAGCGATGGGGAGGACATAGGAGGCGGGAGAGGGGAAAGGGGAAACGGGGAACGGGAAACGGGAAAGGGGAAAGGGGAAACGGGAAGAGCGTGGGAAGGTAAGGCGCGTTTCTCGTTCGGTGCAATCGATCCCCCGACTTGCAGGTTGAGTGAATGGATGCGGGACTTGCGAGACGGAGTCCGCCGCGTATCTTCTCCCATAGACTTGCCAAGGGAGAAGGCCATGGCTTCTGAATCCGGCGACCTGCTGCAGGGCACGCTCGGCATCCTCATCCTCCGGGCCCTGCTCGCAGGCCCCAGTCACGGATATGGGCTCGCTCGCTGGGTAGAGACCGAGACCGAGGATGTGCTGAGCATCGAGGAGGGTTCGCTCTATCCGGCCCTGCGACGGCTGGAGGAGCGCGGCTGGGTGCAATCCGAGTGGGGCATCTCCGAGAACAACCGGCGGGCGCGGTTCTATACGATCACAACACGGGGACGGGCGCATCTCCGGTCCGAGTCGGCGCTCTGGCTCCGCTACGCGGCCGCCGTGTCGCGAGTGCTCCGCCCCGCCGGCACGCCGGCGTGACCGGCTGATGGAGCACCCGCGGCTCCCTCCCCGATGGAGGCGGATGTTGCGCCTCTGGAAACCCGACATCGATCAGGATGTCGACGCGGAGCTCGCCTTTCACCTGGAGATGCGAGCGCGGGATTACGAGGCCCGGGGCCTTCCTCCCGACGCCGCGCAGCAGGCAGCGGAGCAGCGCTTTGGCGATCGTGAGCGCATCGGCGCCGAGCTGCGCGAGCATGACAGACGGCTGCAACTCGGAACCGAGCGGAGAGAAATCATGGGTGATCTGCTGCAGGACATGCGCTACGCCATCCGCGGCCTGCTCCGCACTCCGGGATTCACCCTGGTCGCGGTGCTCACGCTGGCACTGGGGATCGGTGCGAACAGCCTGATCTTCTCGCTGGTGGATGCCGCGCTCCTCCGGCCCGTGCCTGGCGTGCAACAGCCCGCCATGGTCTTCGAGGCCGTCTCGGGGCCACTCTCGTATCCCGCATTTCGGGACTACCAGGCGAGCAATGCTCCGGTGACGGAGCTCGCCGCGTTCAGGAATCGGGAATTCGCGGTGCAGATCGGCGAGCGCACCGCCCCCGAGGTCGTCGCCATGATTTCGGGCAACTATTTCCACCTGCTCCGCGCCCGGGCCTCACAGGGCCGGCTGCTCTCTGAAACCGATGACCAGTCGGGCGCCGCGCCCGTGGTCGTGGTGAGCGACCGCTACTGGCGGCATGCGCTCGGCGCCGACCCGCGCGTCATCGGACGCACGATCCGGATCAGCGAAAGCCCGTTTACCATCATCGGCGTCACCGAGCCCGCCTTCCGCGGGACGCGACTCGTCGAGGTCCCGGACATCTGGAGTCCGATCGCGATGTGGCGTTACCAGCGCGCCAGCAGCTTCGCTTTCCTCAACCTCGATACGCGCGGCTGGGGCTGGCTGAACATGATCGGCCGGCTCAAGGACGGAGCCACACTCGCGCAGGCACAGGCGGCTCTGAGCGCGTCCACCGTGCATCAGCAAGAGCAAAATCCCGGCGACCTTCCGTCAGATGCCAGGATGGATCTTCGTCCGCTGATCAGCACGGCTACTGGCGCTGATGTGCACGGCACGGTCGTGCAGTTCATGACCGTGCTCACGGCCGTCGTCGCGATGGTACTGCTCATCGCCTGCGCCAACATCGCGAACCTGCTGCTGGCCCGCGCCACCCTCCGCCGGAAGGAGATCGCGGTTCGGCTGGCGCTCGGCGCCACGCGGGGGAGGCTGCTCCGTCAGCTCGTCACCGAAGCGGTTGTCCTCGCGGGACTCGCCTGCGCTGTGGCGCTCGGACTGACCAGCGCGGCGCTCGGGGCATTGCAGCACGTCACGCTGGGCGACGTAGACCTCTCACGACTCAATGTCGGATTGAGCGGCGGGGTGACGGCATACACGGCGGCCGTGTCGCTGCTCACGGCGGTTCTCTTCGGTCTTGCACCCGCGCTCCAGGCGACCAGGGATACCCGGGCCGAGGTGCTGCGGGAGACCGGTGCGGGAGGACGGAACCGGACGCGATTGAGAGATGGGATGCTGGTCGCACAGGTCGCGCTGAGTCTCGTGCTCCTGATCGGTGCGGCGCTGTTCGCGCGCGGTCTCCAGCGGGCAATGCAAACGGAACTCGGCTTCCGCCCCGACCATCTCGCGGTCGCGACGGTGAACACCGGTCTGGTCCGCTACGACACCACCCGAGCCGCGGCCTATGTGAGCTCCGCGACCGAGCGGATCGCAGCCATCCCCGGTATTCGCTCCGTCGCCTGGGCGGCAACGCTGCCGCTCGGCGGTTCCAACGTGCTCGGAGGAATGCCCGAAGGCTGGTCCCGGCCAGGCGGCGGACGGGCCATGGAAGACCTCGGGGTGAGCGTGGTCGGAACCGACTACTTCAAGACGCTCGGCACGCCGATCGTCGAGGGCCGGGCGTTTCTGGCGGAAGATCGGACCGGTGCGCCGCACGCGACGATCGTGAACGAGGCGTTCGTCCATCACTACTGGCCGGGCGGATCGGCGATCGGCAAGCGGATCTTTATCGGCGACACCGTCACGGTCGTGGGCGTGGCCAGGAACGCCGTGGTCGAGCGACTGGATGAACAGGCGCAACCGTTCATGTATCTGGCACTCGCCCAGCAGCCCACTGCCCTGCTCAACAACCTTCGCGTCGTCGCGTGGACCCAGGGTGATCCCGAACTGATGCTGCCAGCGATCGAGCGGGCGCTCAGAGCAAGCGGGCCGGACGTCCCGGTGGGCGGTCTCTCCACCTTTGGCGATCAGATCGCGGACGCCGTGCTACCGCAGCGACTGGGCGCGGCGCTGCTCGGCGCATTCAGTCTGCTGGCCCTCATGATTGCGGCCGTCGGCATGTATGGCGTCGTCACCTATCTCGTCGGACAACGCACGCGGGAAATCGGCATCCGCATGGCCCTCGGCGCCCAGCCATCTGCGGTCCTCGGCATGGTGGTGGGACACAACATGCGCCGCGTGGTCATCGGTCTCTGCGTGGGCATCGCGCTGGCCGTGGCGGGCACTCGCATCGTCGCGGGTTTCCTTTACGGCGTGAGCGCAACGGACTTCTCCGCCTTTGCCGCGGCCGCCGCGATACTCAGCGTGGTGAGCCTGATCGCGGCGCTGATTCCTGCCCGCCGAGCCACACTGGTGAATCCGGTGCGGGCGTTGAGGGGAGAGTAGGTGGCAGGTAGCAGGTAGCAGGTGGCGGATGGTAGGTGTTAGGTGTTAGGGGTTAGGGGTTAGGCACGGAGACTTGCCAGCTTGCTACCGTTCACCTCTCACCTCTCACCCCTCACCGCTCACCGCTCACCGGTATATTCCCTCCATGCCCACCAGCTTTACCGATCTCGGTGTCTCCGAGCCGCTTGTCGCGACACTTACCGCTCTCGGCTATGAAGAGCCGACACCGATTCAGCGCGAGGCGATTCCGCCGCTGCTCGCCGGTCGTGATCTGCTCGGGCAGGCCGCGACCGGAACCGGGAAGACGGCCGCCTTTGCGCTGCCGCTTCTGCAATTACTTCCGTCCGGTCCCGCTGTCCCCGGAAAGCCGGGGCTGCTCGTGCTCGTGCCGACGCGTGAGCTCGCGATGCAGGTGGCCGAGGCGCTCCATCGCTACGGGCGGGCACTCGGTGCGGGCGTCGTCCCGATCTATGGTGGCCAGGAGTTCAACCGGCAGATCCATGCGCTCAAGCGTGGCGTGCACGTGGTCGTCGCGACGCCGGGGCGCGCGCTGGATCACCTGCGCAGAGGTACGCTCGACCTGAGCGGCCTCAGGGCGCTGGTGCTCGATGAAGCGGACGAGATGCTGGACATGGGATTCGCGGAGGAGATCGAGTTGCTCCTTGCCGCGACGCCGACCGAGCGGCAGACGGCGCTCTTCAGCGCGACGCTTCCGCCACGTATTGCGGCGATCGCCGAGCGGCATCTGCGGAATCCGGTGCGGGTGCTCATCGCCCGTGAGACCAGTGCGCCCGGCGTGCTGCCCAAGGTCCGGCAGACCGCGTATGTCGTGCCGCGCGCGCACAAGGTCGCGGCCCTCGGGCGCGTCCTCGATCTGGAGGCCCCCGCACTCGGCCTGGTCTTCTGCCGCACGCGCACCGAGGTGGACACACTCTCGGAGACGCTCGCCGCGCGCGGCTACAGCGCGGAGGCACTGCATGGCGGAATGACGCAGGAGCAGCGCGATCGGGTGATGAAGCGTACCCGGGCCGGCACGATCGACCTGCTGATCGCCACGGATGTCGCCGCGCGCGGGCTGGATATCGATCAGCTCACTCACGTGATCAATTTCAACGTCCCCGATTCTCCCGCGGCCTACGTGCATCGCATCGGACGCACCGGACGGGCCGGCCGGGAAGGGGTCGCGATCACGTTCGTCGAGCCACGCGAGCACCGGCTGCTCCGGAACATCGAGCAGGTCACGAAGCAGCGTATCGAGGTCGAAACCGTTCCTACGGTGCTCGACGTGCGTGCGAAGCGGCTGGATGTCACGAGCGCCGCCATCCGGGATGCGATCGTCAGCGGAGACCTGGACGGTTACCGGGTGGTCGTGGAATCACTGGCGGATGAGTTCGACCTGATGGATATCGCGACCGCCGCGATTCGGCTCGTGCATGCCGCCGAAGCGGGAACGGAAGATGACACCGAGATTCCGACCGTGGAGGCGACCGAGGAGCCGCGGGGCCGAGGCGCCAAGCGTGGCAGTGCGGCCGGGAAGCCCCGGCGTGCCGAACGGGAGGATGGACCGAAGCAGAAATCGGCGGCGCGGAAGCATGCGAAAGGAATGGTCCGCATCTTCATCGGCGCCGGGCGCAAGAACAACCTGCGTCCCGGAGATCTCGTCGGCGCGATAGTCAACGAGGCGAAAATCGAAGCCGGCCAGATCGGTGCGATCGAGATCGCGGATAAATTTGCGCTGGTGGAGCTGCGGGAGGATCTGGCGGACGGCGTGATCGCGGCGTTACGCGCGACCAAGATCAAGGGAAAGCGGATGACGGTGAGGAGGGATGCGGCGAATAGGTGAGGGGACGGGGGGTAGGTGTTAGGTCTTAGGT
>JBDUEA010000202.1:0-6175 GCA_040002695.1 Gemmatimonadota bacterium
CCGGGACTTCCAATAGCACCGAAAAAGCACGAGCCATGCCAGTGGCGACGCGGTTCGTCCGGCTCGCACCGTCAACCAATCCGACAGCGAATGGTTTCTGGTCGGCAGCCGAAACGATTGTGACTGAAGAGATTAGACCGACGGTATTCGAGGGGGGACAAGCAGATCGGGAACGGGGCTGTCTTCGGCCTCAGAGTCCCGGCACAGGTGCGGAAATACCCGGCAAATGGCGAGAAAAGTTGCCTTCCCCGGCGAAGAATGCGGAGCAAAGGGGAACGTGCGCGGCGCTTCCATTGCGGCTATTTCCAACTGAATGGGCCCCGAACCAGGGGCCCATCTCTCAGAAAATTTCGTCGTCGTCTCCGAAGGGATCTCCCGGCGGAGCGGGGAGCGGGGCGCTCCTCGGAATCTGCCGATCACGTTGCCACACGGCGATTCTCGCCGCCAGCGCCTGCCAGTGCGCCTGCGCCTCCACTGGCGCACGTACATCGCGCCCCCGAGTAACCGCTTCGTCGTGCAGTCTTCCGACAAACAACCCGGCGATTGCGCGCACATCAGGAGCCGCCGTAGTGTCTGCGGCGAGTCCGAGCAACCGGTCGGCGAATGCCTGCTGCACTGCGCGCCGGATGCCGGCGTTCCTGGGGTTCGGATCGAGCGGCGCGTCCCAGATCGCCCGCTTCGCGGTAGACATCAGTTCGGGAAGCCCCATTTCTTTGGGATCGTGCGCGCTCTGCTGGACGACCCGTCCCAGCCGGTCCGGCTGCAGCAGAGGACCGAGCACGAGCTCGGCGAGGGATCGCGCGGCTCCGAATTCGTCAAAGGTCGGCCGAGTGCGGGATCCGAACAATTCGACGGACTCGTCATATCCGAAGGGTCGCGGACCGAGCAACGTGCGAATCGTATCGGGAACGGCGAGCAGGTTCGGCGTGAGCAGGTCGAGGAGACTGGCGAGCGCCGCGCGCTGCCGGGTTCCTGCCACCGACCGCGTGGCCTGTTGTCCGTCCCCGGCCACCGCGTTCCGGTACTCGACTCCTCCGATGATTTTGGCGACGCTGCGCGCGGCGAACCGGTGAAAGAAGTAGAGCGGCACGAAGCGCTCCTGGAGCGTCGAAACGGGCTCGCCCTCGCGAATATTGCCGAGACCGAAGTTGCGCATCGCCACCGCCCGGACGGCCAGCTGCTGCCGGAGAAATTCCTCCGGCGTGGCTGCATCATCCCACAGACTCGTTCCCGGATCGCTGGCGTAATCCGGGCGGGCGTCGTTGTCGCTCAGGAAGATCAGTCCTCGGCGCAACCCCTCCGCCACGATAGCCTTGAGTGAATCTGCCTCGGATGCGGCGGGGAAGATGCCGTATGCCCAGCGGATAGCGAGTACGTCGTACGCACCGGGGCCCGTCGCGTACGCCTGCGAAAAGTCGATCCGGCCCTCGGAGTCGAGCCTGAGCCTCGGCGCTGGATAGTCCATGACCGATCCGCGATCGTAGGTCGATGCGACATAGTTATGAGCCATGCCGAGGGTGTGCCCGATCTCGTGAGCCGTCACCTGCCGCACCCGGCCGAGGACGAAATGCGTATCCGCGGCGGCGCGCGCGCCGGCGAGCGCGGCGATCAGATTGAACGCCGTCCGGCCACGGTGCGAGTCCATGCGCGCCATGCCCTTGAGGATTTCCCCGGTGCGTGGATCGACGAGCGCCCCGCCGATGCTCCAGCCCCGCTCATTCCGGTTTTCCCACTGGACCACGTTGTACCGCAGGTCCATCGGGTCGGCGCCCTCTGGAAGCAGCTCGACCCGAAATCCGTCCTTGAGTCCAGCGCGGTCGAACGCTTCCGCCCAGAAGCGCGCGCCTTCGAGTGACGCGGTGCGGAGCGGCTCGGGAATGCCACGATCGATGTAATAGACGATCGGATTCCTGATGGGGCTCGACGCATCCAGGGGATTGACCCGCTCCAGCCGGTGCCGCGCGATCCAGTGGCGCTGGAGCGGCGCGTCCACCGGTTCGGCGTAATCGTTGAACGTCACGCCATAAAAATTGATTCGCGGGTCGAGGGCGCGCGGGTGATAGCCATCATCCGGCAGCGCGGCGAGGGTGACATGCTGGCGAAGCGTGATCGACCGGCCATCGGGAGTCACCTGCTGCGCGATCGGGCCGGGACGGCCATGGGTCTCGAATGTGAGCGAGGCCTCGAGTTCAGTATTGCCCGGATACGCTCGAGTTGTCGGCAGGTAAACGGACGAGCGTTCCTTGACCAGCGAATAGTCCCCCTGATCGCTGCGCGCGAGCGTGCCGGAAATATCCATCCAGTCGTGCAGGAGGTAATCGGTGGCGTCCACGAGCACGCGATCACCCTCCGCCGCAATGATCGGGAGCGCGGCTATGGTGCTCGGCGCGAAGGCCTCCGCGACGCTGCGGGAGTGATCGGGATTGTCAGTGAAGCTGCTTCGATAACCCCAGTTTTCCAGAATGACGAGCTGACGGGCGCCGTCAGGTTCGAACCGCGCGACCTGGCATCCGCCGTCGGAACCCCTGTCGAGTCCAACCGGATTGGACCCGAGCCCGGTGGCCAGCGTGAGACATTCGAGCAGTCGCGTGCCGGACTTCGGCAGTTCCAGCCAGATCTGACCTGTGGTCGCGTCGAGGAGGATGGGAATCAGCCCCTCACGACGCTCGTGCCCCGCGGTCTTTGCGGTGATCGTCGGGAGCGGTGCCGCACTCTCCTGAGCGTAGGCGAGTGCCGGCGCAGGAAGGGCGGCGAGCACGAGCGAGGTTCGCAGCGAGATACAGCGCATGACGCCGTTCTCCGGTCAGAGAAGGATGGGCTCAGCGGCCGCCGCGGGAAGCGGGAGCAACGCGGCGTCCGGGCTTGTGGGCAGGCACAAGGATAGAAGCCAGCGGAACGAGCGGGAAGAGCTTGGCGCAAACGAGGGATCCGCCGTTCGCGCCTGGCGGCGCTCGACAGATCCCTCAGATGATCAACCGGATTGTACTCGTTCGCCGCAAGCGGACTCAGCGTGCCGACGAGTCTCCTACTGCGTTGAGCGCGACGCCATGCTCGTCGGCCCTGAGCCGGACGAGCTCTTTCCCGTTGTGATCGCGGATCCGGAGAAAGGCTCCATTCGAATCCGCGAACAGCCTGAGAATGGATTGACCGTTCTTGCCATCAATACGCACGTCCGCTCCATTCGAGTCCGCCTGCAAGGCGAATTCGCCATCCTCTCCATTGCCCGTCACATGAACCCGATCAACGAGATCGACGGCCGCCTTGAACTCTCCTCCACGACTCAAGCGCTCCAGTTCGGCGTGGGTAACGAGCAGCGGCCTGGACAGCGCTCCAGGATCAAACCGCACCGTTCCGATCTCGGTGAGCTCGTGCTCTCCATCGCGAGCGCAGCGGAAATCGGTGTCGTGCTCGACGTTGCGTCCGTCCCGGGGAACGAGATCGCAGGAGACGAGAGCGCTGGTGGCCTGGTTCGAGTCCAGCCGGACCAGCATCGTCACGTCCGGCGGGAGTCCATGTCCGGCATGCTCGATCGAGATGCGGGTGATGGAACCGATTCGATTGGCCGCGAGACGAAAAGGAAGTTCGGAGCGATGATGCGTAGCGAGGTGCGCGGCGGCGAGCGCGGGTAGTCTGGCGAGTGAATTGGAGACCGTGTCGGCGAACGCGCTCCGCACATTGCGCCCGATCGTGATGAGTATCATGCCGCCGGTGAATACCGCCAGGACGCCGACGCCGATTTTCATTCCAAGATTGCGCATGAGGGACTCCGGCCTATTCGAGGAACGCCTGCAACGTCTTGATCGCGCGAGCGGAAGCATCGCAGGGGGACTACGCCTGGCCCGCACGCATGGTTTCAGGTTGTGACAGGCGAGAATCTCCACCTCAGGCACGATCCCGTCCCTGACCCCCTCTCCCAAAGCCGAACGGGGAGCGTCGGACTTGCGACGCTCCCCGTGCCCGAGAGACCTGTTCGGGCTGAACCTTGCGATTCAATCCTCAGCCGGCGACGGAGCGAGCCTCCTGCGTCGGCGCTCTGAGTGGTTGCAACCCCATTTCGATCTGCGCGCGCTGCGATTCGAGCCATGGCGGAAGGATCAGCCGCTCGCCGAGGGCCGCCGCGGGCTCATCGATTTCGAAGCCGGGTCCATCAGTCGCGATTTCAAAGAGTGCGCCACCCGGCTCCTTGAAGTAGACCGATTTGAACCAGAATCGATCGATCACTTCGGTGGGATGTGCCCCCGCTGCCCGTACCTGCGTTCGGGCCACGAGCTCGGTCGCGTCGTCTGCCACCCGCCACGCGACATGATGCACGCTTCCCACTCCCCAGGCTCCACGAACCTCGTTCGGCGCCTCGAGCAAGTCCAGAAATCTTCCGGACCCACCACGGCCGATTGCGTATCGGTGCCAGCCGTCTTCCACGCCAAGTTCGGTGAAGACCATGCCATTGATCAGAAAGTCCCGTGTGGGAGCGACGGACCGCTCGACCAGCCGAACGGCGTGCAATCCCATGATCTGCTTGTCGGTCGGAACGACGCTTCCCGTCCACGCGGTGAATTCCCGCGGGTCGGAGGTTTCGGTCAGCGTCAATGCCAATCCGTGTGGATCGGTGAACGGAAGAACTCTCTCTCCGAACCGCACAACAGTCCCGCTGGTTCTCACTCCGTGCGCCGCGAGGCGCTCGGCCCAGTAGGCGAGACTGCCGGAGGGGACGGCCAGCGATACCTCGTTCGTCAGGCCGACACCCTTCTGCCCCGGCGGCATGTCAGGCCACGGAAAGAACGTCAGATCGGTGCCGGCATGACCGTCGGCGTCAGCATAAAACAGGTGATACGTGTCGGTCACATCCTGATTGACGGACTTCTTGACGAGACGCATGCCAAGCACGCCGTTGTAGAAGTCGAGATTCTCCTGCGGATCTCCGGCGATCGCCGTGACGTGATGGAGACCGGTAATGCTGGACATGAAATCCTTCCTGACTGTGAGGACGCCGCCTCGCCCTGGGGGTCGGAACGCTGCGGAGGCCGGATGCGACCTCCGCAGATTTCCGGATTGATCAGGCCGCGCGGATGGCCTGGATGTCGAGATGAATCTTGATATCGCTGCTTACGAGGAGACCGCCCGTTTCGAGCGCCTGATTCCAGGTCAGGCCCCATTCACGACGATCGAGCTTTCCGCTCGCGCTGAAACCGGAGCGCTCCCCGCCCCAGGGATCCTTGTTCCGTCCTTCGAACGTCACGTCGAGGGTGATCGGCTTGGTGACGCCGTGCATCGTAAGATTACCAGTGAGCTTGAAGTCCGCCCCCTTGCCCTCGATGCGGGTACTCCGGAAACTAATCGTAGGATACTTCTCGACGTCCAGGAAATCGGCGGTGCGCAGGTGCTGATCACGCTGCTCCGTGCGAGTGTCGATGCTCGCAGTCTGGATGGTGGCCTCGACCGAGGCGTTCGCGGGGTTCGCATCGTCGGTGTGGATGGTACCCGAGACGTCGGCGAAACGGCCTTTGACCGTCGTGATCATCATGTGCTTGGCCGAAAACTCGACCAGGCTATGGGTCGGATCGATGGTCCACGCGGTGCGCGCGGGGACTGCGGTTTCAGTGAAAGCGGGGCTGCTCATTGTCGACTCCAGGAGGTTGACTGCGGTGAATCGTTGTAAGATGTGCCTGAAAACTGAGAATCAAAGTTCTGAGATATAACCTCAAAAAAAACTACCGCGTGTTCGTCGCGGCGCCGGCCTGCGCGGCGAGGCCGAGGGTTCGAAGCAGCTCGGTCGCCTGTTCCTGTTCCCCGGCAGAGAGGGCGTCCAGTGCCCGGGTAATGTTCTCGGCATGCAGCGGAAACACCCTGCCGATCAATGCCTCCCCTTCCACGGTCAGCACCGCGTACCGTGCCCGCCGGTCATTCGGGCATTCCTGACGCTTGACCAGGCCCTTCTCTGTCAGCCGGTCCACGAGATAGGTGATCCCCCCGCTCGAGACGAGCACCTTACGCTGAATCTCGCCGAGGAGCAGCGGGCCCTTGTGATAGAGCGCCTCCAGAATTCCGAACTCCGTGGTGGTGAGATCGTGCCGGGTAATGTCCTGCTCGACATGCTGTGCGACCGAAGCGTAGCAGCGCGCAAGCACCACCCAGAGCTTGAGCGCGCGTTCCTGCGCGCGCGCGGAGCGGGACGGGG
>JBDUEA010000203.1:0-6108 GCA_040002695.1 Gemmatimonadota bacterium
CGGCGAACATGTTCGGCTTCTGGGACTGGGTCGGCGGCCGCTACTCCATGGACTCAGCGGTTGGCCTCTCGACGATGCTGGCGATCGGAGCCGAGCACTTTCGTGCGATGCTCGCCGGCGCGCATGCGATGGACGAACACTTCCGTACGACTCCTTTTGAGCGGAATCTCCCGGTGCTGATGGGTCTCCTCACCGTCTGGTACCGCGATTTCTTCGGCGCACAGACAATGGCCGTCCTGCCCTATGATCAGTATCTCAAACGCTTCCCGGCATACCTCCAGCAACTCTCGATGGAGTCGAATGGAAAGAGCGTCACCGAGGATGGGAAGCCGGTGGCCCACCAGACCGGTCCCATTCTCTGGGGCGAGCCGGGCACCAACGGGCAGCATTCTTTCTATCAGATGATTCACCAGGGCACTACGCTCATTCCCGCCGACTTTATCGCCTTTGCGCAGTCGCTCAATCCGCTGGGCGAGCATCATGAGCTGCTGCTTGCCAACGTGTTCGCGCAGACGGCGGCGCTCGCCTTCGGCAAGACCGCGGAAGAAGTGAGAGCGGATGGAACTCCCGAGTGGCTGGTGCCACACCGGTGCTTCGAGGGTAATCGTCCGACTTCGACCATCATGGCCCGGCGACTCACGCCCGAACTGCTTGGAGCGCTCGTCACGTTGTATGAGCACAGCGTCTTCACCCAGGGAACGATCTGGAAGATCGACTCCTTCGATCAATGGGGGGTAGAGCTCGGCAAGGCGCTCGCCCAGAAGATTACCGCCCAGCTCGGAAGCGTGGAGCAGCCCGCGACAGGCGTGGACAGCTCAACCAACGCGCTCATTCGCAGGTACCGCTCGCAGCGAACGTGAAGTATTGCAGGTCTCTCTAGATCGAACCGTTTTCCCAATCCTCCTCTGTTCGAGGAGCGAGACTGACCAATGACTACGAAGCCTGACGCCATAGATGATCTCTGCATCAATACGATTCGCACGCTGTCCATCGATGCGGTGGAAAAGGCGAACTCGGGTCATCCGGGCATGCCCATGGGCGCTGCGACGATGGCCTACGTGCTGTGGACGCGGCACCTGCGCCACAATCCGCAAAATCCATCGTGGCCGGACCGGGATCGTTTCGTGCTTTCGGCGGGTCATGGGAGCATGCTGCTCTACAGTCTTCTGTACCTCACCGGCTACGACCTGACCCTCGACGATCTCAAACATTTCCGGCAGTGGGGCAGCAGGACACCCGGGCATCCCGAGAAGCACCACACACCCGGCGTGGAGGTGACGACCGGACCGCTCGGCCAGGGATTCGGGAACAGCGTGGGTCTGGCGATCGCGGAGCGGTGGCTCGCCACGACGTACAATCGCCCGTCGCACGAAATCGTAAACCACCTGACCTACGTGCTGGCCAGCGATGGAGACATGATGGAAGGCGTCTCCTCCGAGGCGGCCTCCATGGCCGGAGACCTCGGGCTCGGTCGCCTGATCGTGCTCTATGATGCGAACCGCATCACGCTCTCGGCCACGACCGATGTGACCTTCCGGGAGGACGTGGGCGCACGGTTCGTGGCGTACGGCTGGCACGTGCAGGAAATCGACGGACAGAGCGTCGAAGGGGTAGACGAGGCGATTGCGGCAGCCAGGGCAGTCACGGATCGGCCTTCACTGATCATCGCGCGCACGCACATCGGCTTCGGGAGTCCGAATAAGCAGGACACCTTCCAGGCCCATGGGGAGCCGCTGGGGGACAACGAGGTCAAGCTCACCAAGGCGACGTACGGCTGGCCCGTGGACCGGACGTTTTACGTGCCGGAGGAGGCCGCGCGCGAATTCGGGAAGGTGAAGGCAAGCGGGGACGACCTCGAGCGGGACTGGCAGCGGCGCATGGCCGCGTACCGGTCGAACTTTCCGGACCTCGGAGCCCAATGCGACCGGGGTATCGCGGGAAACCTCCCCGACGGGTGGGACGCCGATCTCCCGCAGTTCACTCCCGCCGATGGAGAGATGGCCACGCGGGATGCCGGCAGCAAGGTCATGCAACTGCTCGCAGCGAAGATTCCGAATCTCCTCGGAGGCTCAGCGGACCTCGATCCCTCGACTCGAACGATGCTCAAAGGCTGTGGCGACTTCGAGAATCCGGTGTTACCTCCGGCGGATGGCGGCCCCCCGACGCAGGGCATGTCCGGTGGACCGCGAACGTACGCCGGCCGCAACATTCACTTCGGCATTCGCGAGCACGCGATGACGGCGATCCTTACCGGCATGGCGCATCATGGGGGCACACTGCCCTACGGCGCGACTTTTCTCACATTTGCCGACTACATGCGGCCGAGCATCCGGCTGGCGGCGCTGAGCGCGGCGCGGGTCATTTATGTCTGGACGCACGACAGCATCGCGCTCGGCGAGGATGGCCCGACCCATCAGCCGGTCGAGCAGCTCGCCAGCCTTCGCGCCATCCCCAATCTCCTCATTCTCCGGCCTGCCGATGCGACGGAAACTGTCGAAGCGTGGCGAATCGCGCTGCAGCATCGAGCCGGACCGGTCGGGCTGGTACTGACCCGCCAGAAACTCCCCGTGCTGGATCGCAAGACTCTTGCACCCGCTGCGGGAGTGGCGCGCGGCGGGTATGTGCTCGCCGAGACCGGCACGTCTCCCGAAGTCATTCTGATCGCGACCGGTTCCGAAGTGTCGCTCGCTCTCATGGCGCATAGCCAGCTCGAGAAGGAGGGAATCCGGAGCCGGGTAGTCTCCCTGCCATCCTGGGAGCTGTTCGACGCTCAGTCGAAGGATTATCGCGACTCCGTGCTGCCGCCTGGCGTTACCGCGCGGGTCAGCATCGAGGCTGCGGCGCCGTTCGGCTGGGAACGGTACGTAGGGCTGTCGGGTGCAATCATCGGTGTTGACCGGTTCGGCGCGTCCGCCCCGGGTCCGGTCGTGATGAAGGAACTGGGATTCACGCCGGAACATGTGGTCGAGGTCGCAAAGCGGGTACTTCGCAAGGCATGATCGAGGGTCCGGCGAGTGTTGCGGAATGCCCGGCACTCACGCTCTGGGATCAATCCTAGGATTCCCTTGCGTGATCAATCGTCGGAAGCGTCTGTTCCGCACCACTGTCCGCAGAAAGTCTCGTGCCACTTCCCTCCGCCACTCGGCGCTATGGCGTCGCCGTGGTCTCGGTTGCCGTCACCACAGCCTTGCGCGCGGTGTTGCAAGGGGTTCTCGGCACGCGGTCCATCTACACCTTCTATTTTATTGCGCTGACGGTAAGCACGTTTTACGGGGGACGCGGTGCGGGCATCGCAGCGCTGATCATTTCCGCCATCGTCGCAACCTGGCTCTTTGTCCCACCGGCTTTCGTCCTCACCTTGAACTATGCCGCCGACTGGATCGGCCTGGTGGCCTACCTCGTGGCCGGTGGCACCATCATCGCTGTGACCGCCAGTCAGCGCGCGGCCCGGCGGCGCGGGCGGGAGAGTGAGTCGCGGTATCGGGAACTCGTCGAATCCTCGGAAGACCTGATCTGGGCGTTCGATCTCGATGGTCGGATGACTTTCGTGAACGACGAGGCGAGTCGAATCGTGTTCGGATACTCAGCACGGGAGATGATTGATCGCCCGTGGGCGGAGTTTGCCGTGCGGGAGGAAGGCGATGCCCTCGCCGCGAAATTTGCCGCTGTGCTGGCCGGGGAGAGCCTCCGTCATATTCCGGTGACTGCCCTCGGCCGAGATGGGGCAAAGATCGATCTTCTCGTGAACGCGGTCCCGACCCGCAACGCCGGAGGGAAGATCGTTGGTGTAACCGGGACGTCCGTCGATGTCACGAGCCAGCGGGTGCAGGAACGGAAATTCGAAGTCTTCCGCTCGCTCATGGATCACAGCGCCGACGGCATTCTCATCATCGCCGAGCGGACACGGACGATTCTCGATGTGAACCAGACCTTTTGTACCTGGCTCGACTATCCCGAGGCGGAATTATTGGGCCGGCGAATCGAGGATATCGTGGTTCCCCATCCGACACTGACATGGGAGGAGCGTCAACTGGAGTCCTACCGCATGGGACATGACACTTCCACGCCCACGCCCGTCGTCGAAGCGATTTATCTGCGCAGGGACGGCACGCAGGTGCCGCGCGAGGTCGGTTTTCGCTTCGTGGAGTCGGGCGGGACTGAGGTCATCGTGGCCGTCGTCCGCGATGTCTCCGAACGAAAACGACTGGAGCAGCAGCTCCAGCATTCGCAGAAGATGGAAGGAATCGGGCGGCTCGCCGGCGGCATCGCCCACGATTTCAACAATCTGCTCACCGCGATCAGCGGCTACACCGAGCTGGCGATCGCCGCGCTGCCCGAGGGCGATCCCGTCTGCGACGACCTCGCGCAGGTGGCAAATGCGGCCGCGCGGGCCGCGGCACTCACCGGTCAACTCCTCGCCTTCGCGCGGAAACAAGTCATCCAGCCGCGCCTCGTCTCGGTGAACACGCTGGTGAGCGGCCTTCGAGGACTGCTGGTCCGACTGCTCGGCGAGGATGTCGTGATCCGCACTCACCTGGCGGACGAGCTCTGGCTGATCAACATCGATCCTGGGCAATTCGAGCAGATTCTGGTGAACCTGGCGGTCAATGCGCGCGACGCGATGCCCGCTGGCGGCATCCTGTTGATGGAAACCGCCAACGTGATTCTCGGTGACGACTACGCGCGGAAGCACCCCGAACTGATTCCGGGCGAATATGTGCGCCTCGCGGTGACCGATTCGGGAATCGGAATGGACGCAAAGATCCAGGAGCGTCTCTTCGAGCCGTTCTTCACGACGAAACCGGCGGGGAAGGGAACCGGTCTAGGTCTCGCGACGACGCACGGGATCGTGCGGCAGAACGGCGGGCACATCTGGGTCTACAGCGAACCCGGGAAGGGCTCAACGTTCAAGATCTACCTGCCACGTGCAACTGAGGGTATCGCGGCCGCGGTCGTCCCTGCGCCGTCACCGGCGGTGACCGGCAACGAAACCGTGCTGGTCGTCGAGGATGAAGAGCTGGTGCGAAGTTTTGCGGTGGTTGCCCTTCGGCGTCTGGGATACCAGACCCTCGACGCCGGTGGGGGGGCTGAAGCGCTCGAGCTGGCCCGCGCGCACGCCGGAAAGATTCACCTGCTGATGACCGACGTCGTGATGCCCGATCTCAATGGTCGCATGGTTGCGGAGCGACTGCTGAAGATCCACCCGGAGACGCGCGTGCTCTACGCCTCGGGCTACACGGACGACACGATCATCCATCATGGCATGCTCGAGTCGGGCGTCGATTTTCTTCAGAAGCCCTATTCGATCACCGAGCTTGCGTCCAAGGTGCGTTTGGTGCTCGATGCGGTCGCGACTCCGCCGAACGGAGGAGCGTGAGAGCGTCGGCCTGGAACTGCTGAATTGAACAAAGCGCCTCTCCGATGAGGACATCGAAGAGGCGCTCGAGCATCCGACCGTCGAGGCGGGCGCCGGTCGGCCCGCTTACTTGATCAGGGAATGGCCGGGCGCGGTTTCCCGATCTGGTATTCCTTCGGCGGAATATTCCCCTGGAGATTCTGTACGAAATAGTCCCAGCGCCGCCGCATGATGTACGGTGCGTCCTTTCCGTAGCCGTGATGAGCATCTGGCAGCATGATCTGATCGAAGTCCTTGCCCGCCTTCATCAGCGCCGCCACGACGAGCTGGGTGTTGTACGGCGGCACGTTGTCGTCCATCATACCGTGAATCAGGAAGAGCTTGCCCTTCAACTTCCCCGCCCGTGACTGGTTGGCCTCCGCCGTGTAACTGTCGGTGCTGTCCTGCTTCGTCAGCAGGCCCTGGTAGCGCTCTCCCCAGTCATCTTCGTAGACCCGGTTGTCGTGATTGCCGCTCTCGGCGATCCCCACCTTGAAGAAATCGGGGTAGTCGAACATGGCTGATGCCGTGGCGAATCCGCCGCCGGAGTGTCCGAAGATTCCAACTTTGTCGAGATCGATGAATCCGTACTGCCGGCCGAGCTCCTTCATCCCGGCGACCTGGTCGGGGATGGTATTGTCTCCCATGTGTCCGTAGTAGTAGTCGTGGAAGGCCTTCGTTCTGCCGGGCGTTCCCATGCCGTCGATCTCGAC
>JBDUEA010000204.1:0-6100 GCA_040002695.1 Gemmatimonadota bacterium
CGCCGGGACTCGTGACGGCACTCGCCGACCGCTACCGCATCGAGCGCGAGCTCGGCGTGATGGCCAGGCGCCGCAGGCTGCAGGGGCGACCTATCAGGTCGCCCTGGTCGGGATGTCAATTGCGGGGCGACTCAATGAGTCGCCCCTGCGGCAGCGTTCGGCAGAAACCAGCAGCCAGTTATGGTGACTCATGACTAGCCCCATCGTCTCACTCACCTCGGCACTCGCTGACCGCTACCGGATCGAGCGGGAACTCGGCGCGGGCGGGATGGCCACGGTCTACCTCGCTGAAGATCTCAAGCACCACCGCAAGGTCGCGATCAAGGTGCTGCGGCCCGAACTGGCCGCTGTCATCGGCGCCGAGCGATTCCTGCGCGAGATCGCGACCATCGCGACGCTGCAGCATCCGCACATTCTGGGATTGATCGATTCGGGTGAAGTGAACGGCACCGCCTACTACGTGATGCCGTTCGTGGAGGGCGAAAGTCTGCGCGACCGGCTCAACCGCGAGAAGCAGCTGCCCATCAACGACGCCGTCCGCCTGGCCACCGAAGTGGCGGGTGCGCTCGACTACGCCCATCGCCACGGCGTGATTCACCGGGACATCAAGCCCGAGAACATCCTGCTGCACGACGGGAGTGCGCTCGTCGCCGACTTTGGGATTGCGCTGGCGGTGAGTCACGCTGGCGGGAGCCGGATGACCGAAACGGGCATGTCGCTCGGCACCCCGCACTATATGTCACCCGAGCAGGCGATGGGCGAGCGGGAGATCACCGCCCGCTCCGACGTCTACGCGCTCGGCTGCGTGACCTACGAGATGCTGATCGGTGAGCCGCCGTTCACCGGGCCGACCGCGCAGGCGATTGTCGCGAAGGTGATGACCGAGAAGCCGGCCTTGCTCATCGCGCGGCGGGATCGAGTCACCCCGGCGATCGAAGACGCGGTGCTCACGGCGCTGGAGAAATTGCCGGCCGACCGGTTCGCCACTGCGGCCGAGTTCGCCGCAGCGCTGGCCGGTGGCGCGGGTCCCTCGCCCCGTCTGCGAACCCGCGCTGCTCAGTCCACCGTGTGGCGATCCCGCTTCCCGCTCGTGCTCGGCGCGGTCGCACTGGCCGTCGCGGCAGTCGCAGCGCTGCTGGTGCTGAGACGCCCCGCCACCGGCGACACGTCGGCCGTCCGGGTGATCACCTCCGGTGCGCGTGTCGGCGGGACGTTTGGCCCCGGCCTCGCCTTCGCGCCCGACGGACACAGCTTCATTTTCATCGTCCAGGCGGACAACAGCGTCCGGCTGCGGCGCTGGGAACGCCTCCTCGCCGAGCCGATTTCGCAGCTGAAAGGCGAGGCCTGCTGTGTCACCTTCTCGCCCAGCGGTGACACGATCGCCTACCTGAGCGCGCCGCGTCAGCTCTCGATCCTGGCGCTGCAGGGAGACGTTACGCCGCGTGCCCTCCCCGAACTGGACCTGCTCTCGGTGACCGACCTCACCGGCGGCATCGACTGGGGACGGGATGGATTCGTGTACGCGGTGAGCCAGAAAGGATTGATCCGAGTCGATGTCATGACGGGAAAGTCCACGACTGTCACCGAGTACGACAGCGCGCGCGGACAGGCCTACTTTCTCTCACCGCAGGT
The DNA here is from genome assembly GCA_040002695.1 of Gemmatimonadota bacterium. Classification (GTDB taxonomy): domain Bacteria; phylum Gemmatimonadota; class Gemmatimonadetes; order Gemmatimonadales; family GWC2-71-9; genus JBDUEA01. The sequence continues at coordinate 1,633 of JBDUEA010000204.1, forward strand.
TCTGCCGAAGGCAAACGGTGCACTGGTTACCGTCGTCGACCTGAAGGCACCCGGGGACCCCACCCGGACGGTCATTGCCGTGGTCGATTTCGCCACCGGAAAGGCCACCAACGTGACCCCGGGCGTTCGTGCGATCTACTCGCCGACCGGTCACCTCGTTGTCGTGCGGGCGACCGGCGTCCTCTGGGCACTGCCCTTCGATGCAGGGACCCTGCGCGCGACAGGCGCGGCCCGCGAGCTTGCGGATACCGTGGCGGTGCGTGCGTCCGGCGCGGTGCCGGGATTCGCCGACATGGCACTCTCGCAGGACGGTACGCTGACCTACGTCAAGGGAAGCAACAGTATCTACGATCTGGTGTGGGTCGACCGCACGGGCGTGACGCGGCCGGTATTCAACGGCCTCGAGGTCCGGAACATGTCCGGCGTCGCGATGGCGCCCGATGGCCGGCTCGTACTGGCGCTGGACGCTGGGGACCTGACGCTTCAACTCTATACCTACGCCGGCACGGGAGACCGCCCCACCCGGCTCACGTTCGACGGGGCCGGTAACATCAGGCCCCAGTGGCGGCCGGGCACCGGGACCATCACCTACACCTCCGATCGCGAAACGCCGAATGATCCCCGGCTCAAGCTGTTCGAGGTGACCACTTCCGGAGCCATTCGTCCGCTCGCGATCGGCGATCCTCGGCGGGTTGGCTCACACATCTGGTCTCCGGATGGCAAGTGGCTCGTGTTCCGTACCGACAACCAGGATCCCGGCGGGGGTGACATCCTCGCTATCCGGCCCGGGGTCGACACGATCGCCCACTCGCTCGTGGCCACACCTGCCGAGGAGTTGGCCCCCTCCCTCTCGCCGGACGGGCGATGGCTGGCGTTCTCGTCCGACGAATCGGGCCGTCGCGAAGTGTATGTGCGGCCCTTCCCGAACGCCGGTGACGGGCGGTACCAGGTGACGAGCGGAGGCGGCAGCCAGCCGGTGTGGAGCGCGACGGGGAAGGAGCTCTTCTTCATCGATGCGGCCCAGAACATGGCCGCGGCTCCCGTGACGAGCGGTGCTTCCTTCCGGTCGGGCTCGCCGAGGGTGCTATTCTCCGCCTCCTCCTATGCCCTCAACCCGTTCGCACCACAGTATCTCCCTTCTCGCGACGGACAACGATTCCTCATGGCGCGGGATCGCACCGGCTCGACCTACGAGCTGGAGACGGTATTCCACTTTCTGGACGACATGAAGCGCAGGATGGCGGCACGATGATAGGAACAGCAGGGTTGTCATTTGCGGTCATATGACTGAGGCGCGCGTAACACTCATCGCCGCCCTCGCCGACCGCTACACGATCGAGCGGGAGCTGGGCCAGGGCGGCATGGCCACGGTGTATCTCGCCGAGGATCTCAAGCATCATCGCAAGGTGGCCGTGAAGGTGCTGCGGCCCGATCTCGCCGCGACGATGGGTGCCGAACGCTTCGAGCGGGAAATCCAGGTCGCCGCCCGGCTTACTCATCCGCACATACTCGGTGTGCTCGATTCAGGCGAGGCTGATGGTTTTTTCTACTATGTCATGCCCTATGTCGAGGGCGAGACGCTGCGGGATCGGCTCACCCGGAGCGGCGAACTGCCGGTCGCCGATGCGTTGCGACTGCTGAGTGAGGTTACCGAGGCACTGGCGGTGGCGCACAAGGGCGGCGTGGTCCATCGCGACATCAAGCCGGAGAACATCCTGCTCTCGGGCCGGCATGCCCTCGTCATGGACTTCGGAGTGGCGAAGGCCGTCACCGAATCGAGTGGGCGGCAGCAGATCACGACAGCCGGTATCGCGCTCGGCACGCCGGCCTACATGGCGCCGGAGCAGGCGACGGCCGATCCGCAGCTCGATCACCGGGTGGACATCTACGCGCTCGGCGTGCTCGCCTACGAGATGCTCACCGGGTATCCGCCGTTCCACGGTCTCACACCGCAGGCGACTCTGGCCGCGCACGTGACGCAGCAGCCGATGCCGGTAGCGGCGCGGCGGCCCGGAATCTCCCCGGCGCTCGACGCCATCATCATGCGCTGCCTCGCCAAGCGACCGGCCGATCGTTTCCAGACGGCGGACGAGTTGGTGGCCGCACTCGAGCCTCTGGCTACGCCGAGCGGCGGCATGACGCCGACGCATACGGCGCCGGTGAGGGCGGTCGCTGCGCCGCGCACTAAGTCGTGGACCCGGATGGCACTCGGCGCAGTCGTCCTGGTTGCTGCATGTGTGGCCGCTTTCATCTACTGGAACCGGGTGCCCGCGACTGCCTCATTGCTCGATCCAAGCCAGCTCACCCGCAGCGCCGGAGTGCAGGAGGCGCCGGTCATCACTCGAGACGGCAAGGGCGTCGCATACCGGACTCTGATTCCCGGCGATACGGCCCCGCGGGTCGAGTTGCGGCGGGGCAGCGATGGCAGCGCCGTGCCTCTCGCACTCATCGGTTCGCCGCGCAGCTGGTCGCCAGATGACCGGCTGCTGATCGCGACGCCGCGTGGGCTTGAGAGTGTACCGGCCCTGGGTGGTGTCGGCACCATGGTCGTCGCCGGCGCGCGGCACGGTACCTGGTCGCCTGACGGACAGCGGGTGGCCTACGTGCACGACGACTCTATCCTGGTCCGCACCGCGGACGGACGTCAAGCGTCGCTGGCAGTCACGCGTGAACCGCACTCGCTGGCCTGGTCGCCCGACGGTAGATGGATTGTCTATGTCTCCGGTAACTCGCGCACACTCGACGACTGGAACATTGCGCCGTCGTCACTCTGGCTGGTGCCCGCGGCCGGGGGCACGGCGACGCAGCTGACACCGGGCGATGCGCCTGACCTGAGTCCGGCGTGGGCCCCGGACAGCCGGCGGCTGCTGTTCGCGTCGAACCGGAGTGGCACCCGGGACATTTATCAGCTCAACCTCGATTCCCGGGGACAGCCGCGGGGCGAACCGATTCGAGTCACCACCGGCCTCAACGTCTCGCGGTTCACGCTCTCCGCCGACGGAACGCAGGTGGCCTATTCGGTGGCGACCAATCTCAGCAATGTCTGGCGTGTCGCGATCCCTGCAACCGGCGCGCTGTCGACTCGCGCGGCTGAAATCGTGACGACCGACAGGGAGAGCCTCGAGAGCATCTGGATCTCGCCCGATGGGCAGTGGCTGTATTTCGACTCCGACCGCGCCGGGGTGCAGCAGATCTTCCGCCGGCCGCTGGCGGGCGGCGATGTTCAGCAGATTACCCACGGGAGCGCGCCGGCGTTTTCCGTCGCGGTCTCACCCGACGGGACGCAGATCGCCTTTCACACCATCAGCAATGGCGAACGTCGGTCCTTTGTGGCGTCGAGCCAGGGCGGGGATCAGCCGGTCCAGCTCTCGGATGGGACCGATCCCGACGAACGCAATCCGACGTGGTCCCGCGATGCCAGCCGGATGATCTGGCAGAGCTACAAAGGAGGAACCATCGCGGGAGCCGTCCCGACCGCGCACGTCGTCAAGCGGGAATCGCGCGGGTGGGGCGCCGCACGGCTGATCAACCCGCCCGGGGTCTTCGCCGGGTCGGCGTGGATCGACAGCATCTCGGTCGTGGGCCTTGATTCAGCCTCCCATCGTGTTGTGGTCCTCAACGTGGAGAATCCTTCGGGCCCGCTGCGATATCTCACCGGTTCGCTTCCAGTGAACGAGACGCCGCTGAGCAACGCTGTCATCTCGATGGACGGTCGCACGGTGTTCTGGCAGAATCGCAGCGGCATACGGATGCTGCCGGTAACAGGGGGAACTCCACGCCAGGTCGTGCGGTTCGACGATCCGCTGCACCCGCACTCCTTTGTCGCGCGGAGTGTCGCCGAGTCTGCCGGGCGACTCTACTTCACGCTGCAGGAGCCCGAGAGCACGATCTGGGTGGCCAGAGTGAAGGGTTTGGAACGGTGAGCGAAATCGTTGCGCGACTCACCGCCGCGCTCACCGACCGCTACCGCATCGAGCGCGAGCTCGGGCAGGGCGGCATGGCGACGGTGTATCTCGCGGAAGATTTGAAGCACGAACGCAAGGTGGCGATCAAGGTGCTGCGACCGGAGCTTGCAGCTGTGATCGGTGCAGAGCGATTCCTGCGCGAGATCAAGACGATCGCGACGCTGCAGCATCCCCACATCCTGGGACTGATCGACTCGGGCGAAGTGAACGGCACCGCGTACTACGTGATGCCGTTCGTCGAGGGGGAATCGCTGCGCGACCGGCTGAACCGCGAGAAGCAGCTGCCGATCGGCGAAGCGGTGCGCATCGCGACTGAAGTGGCGAGCGCGCTCGACTATGCCCACCGCCACGGCGTCATTCACCGCGACATCAAGCCGGAAAACATCCTCCTGCACGATGCGACCGCGGTCCTCGCGGATTTCGGCATCGCCCTCTCCATGGCCGATCATGATCGGCATCGACTCACGGAGACCGGGCTCTCGCTTGGCACACCGGGCTACATG